>JBKGZI010000052.1:0-20508 GCA_046545675.1 Persicimonas sp. | reverse complement strand
CATCCCGCAACACCCCAACGGCCAGAAGCATCCCCTATTTGCGCGGACAAACTACAATTTGGGTTTGTTTCTCTGCGGCGTGTGGGTTGGTGAGGCTTTCAATTCGCGACGCCCCGGCGACAATTATCCTGACATCTGGGGGAACCGACATCCATCTGGCCTGACTTTGCCAATTTATCCGGTTTCCGAAATAGGAGTGCTTTAGTCCTCGGCGTCGTAGTCGAGGTCGACGTCGACCTTGGCCAGCGCCTCGTCTTCTTCGATTTGTTGCATCTCGAGCAAGAGCAGGTCGGGGTCGACCTCGTGCTGCGGGATGTCGAATTTGCCGGTCAGCACCGAATCCGGGGTCAACTCGCCGCGCTCGTACAGGTCCCACATCTCGTAGCCGAAGCGCAGCTCGTGGGGCGGCCGGCCGTACCTGAGGGCATCGGTGATATTGGCCACGTCGCGCAGCAAGATCTTGCGGGCGTGGTGGTTGCCGGCCGCGCCGATCGACTGCGGGAAGTCGATGAGCACCGGCCCGTCCTCCTCGAGCAGCACGTTGAACACCGACAGGTCGGCGTGGACGACGTCGGCGCACAGCATCTTGACGACCTCGGCCAAGATCTGCTCGCAGATCGCCAGGCCCTCTTCTTTGTCGAGGTTGCAATCGGAGATGCGCGGCGCGACGCCGCCGTCGGGCCCGGCGATGCACTCCATGACCAGCACGCCGTCGATGAAGTCGTACGGCTTGGGCACCCGCACGCCGGCGGCGTGGAGCTTTTTGATCATGTCGGCCTCGGCCGAGTTCCACGCCGCCTCTTCCCGCTCGCGGCCGTAGCGGCTGCGCTTATTCATCGCCCGCTGATCGCGCGAGTTGCGCACCTTGCGGTTCTCGACGTACTCGGAGCGGTTGCGAAACGAGCGATCCTGCATGCTCTTATAGACCTTGGCGGCGCGCAGTTGCCCGCGCGACTCGACCAAGTAGACCTGCGCCTCTTTGCCGCTCAAAAGCGGCCGGACGACGCGCTCGATGACCCCGTACTCGATCAGCGGCACAAGCCGCGGTGGCATCCGCATAGTTCTCCTGGAGTAAAACGGAACGCCCTGACAACCACCCGGCCCTGCAGGAGATTCCGCGAAGACCCCGGCGTTTACACGATTTGGACGCCGGGCGCCATCGTCGGCCACGAGCCTCTCAATGATTCCGCCGTGACAGTCACTTCGAATCCTGCTTTACTAGAGCACTCCGAAGACAGAAAACTTTAAGAAAAGGGACGCTACCATGAACGAATGGAACTCCGAGAAGCCTGCCTATAACCCTCCGGGCCAAAGTCTGGGTGCCAATGACATCAAACTCGGCCGGGCGCCCACGGCCTCGCTGGATGCAGGGGCACTCATCGGCGACGGGTGGAACGTCGTCAAAGACAAGCTGTTCGAGACCGTCGGCGGCCTGCTGCTCGCCTTCGGCGTGTCGATGGGCGTCCAGATGGTCTTGCAGGTGGGCCTCTACGCCCTGCTTTTCGCGGGGATGTTGGCCGGCGCTGCGCTCAGCTCGGTCGACGAGACGCTCGGTATGGTGGTCACCTTCGGCGGCATGGGCATCGGCTATATCGCGATGCTCGCCGTGATGGTCGTCGTCCAAACCCTTGCCATGGCCGCCTATCAGCTCTTCTTGCTGCGCCTGGTCCGCGGCCAGCAGACCTCGTTTTCGGATCTGAACGCCATCAAGCCGGTGATCGTGCCACTTTTATTCGTCGGCCTGCTCAAGGCCGTGGCCGTCATGGCCGGCTATGTGCTGCTTGTCGTCCCCGGCATCATCATAGCGTTGGGCCTGGCGATGGCGAATTTCGCGGTCCTCGACAAGAACCTGCGCGCCGTCGAGGCCATGAAGGCCAGTTGGCGAATGATGGTCGGCTATAAGGGAAAGCTGTTCGTGCTGGTATTGCTCATCGCCCTGCTCAACCTCGTCGGGATGCTCGCCTGCGGCATGGGAACTCTGGTGACGATGCCGATCTCGATGGTCGCCATGGCGATGTTCTACAATCGTATCGCCGAGCCCGGAAACGCCTATATGGCGCTATCGGGACAATGAGATCCGTTCACTGGGGAGTCGTTCTTCGATGATGCCCAACGGCATCGCTCTTACTGAGAAATGCGTAAGTTGCTAAACCTGGAGATGGCAAAGGTGACTGGATGCAGCTTGACCACCGATGTAGCGAGGCGATGTGCGCAGCATCGTCGAGCGAAATCGGTGGTCAAGATGCGCCAGTCAACAAGCCAGAACGGGTTTAGGGGCTTATGCGTTTTTCAATAGATTGGCTTCCCGCGCTCGTTGCCCTGGTCTCGCTCAAATACGGTCGGCGAATATGACCAAGTAGAGCTAAACCAAACGCTGAACGAGCGAAGATGGTCGGATTCATCGGTCGAACAGAGCTGCTGGCATTGCTCGACGAGGTCGTCGTCCCCGGCGCGATCGTCGCGCTCGTGGGTCCATCGGGGGTCGGCAAGACCACCCTGGCGCGACATTGGCTGGCCCAGCGCGACGAGCAACTGCGAATCGCCGCGGTCGATGCCTTTCGTCGCTCGCCGATGGAGGTCGCCGCCGCACTGCTGGCAGCGGCCGGTGATGGACCCGAGGCACGACTCGACGAAAACGAGCTATGGGCCAGCGCCGCACAGGCGATCGCGGGCTTCGACCTGGTCTTCGTAGACGATGTCGATTTCCACCTGAACTCCCTGCAGCGTCTGTTTCGCCGCTGGGACGGTATGATCTTGGTGACGACGCATCATCCCCCCGAGGCCGACGGCGTCAAGCTATTGCCGGTCGCCCCGTTCGACACCGACGGAGTCATCACCGACTCGGACTCCGCTCGCCTCTTTGTCAATACGGCCAAGGCCACCGACCCCCGGTTCGAGCCGGGTCAATCGCCAGACGCGCTGGCCACGCTCCTCGATGCCTGCGATGGCTTCCCGCTGGCGATTATTCTAGCGGCTCGATGGAGCGCGACTTTGTCGTGCGAGGCCGTCTTGGAGTTGCTCGACGAGGGCACCTATCCCGAGGACGCGAGCAGCCCGCGTCGACATCGTTCGATGCAGGCGGCCATCGACTTTAACTGGAGTCAGTTGGCGACGGTTCAACGCGCCCGACTCTACGCGATGTCTGTGATGGGCGCGCCGGCGTCGGTAGCGGACATCTCCACGCTTTGCGACGAGTCACGGGTCGACGCGGCTCGGGGCCTGCATCAGTTGGTCCAGCAAGGCGTGGTTGGCCGCGGGCCCGAGCACCGAGCGCTGAGCTCGTTTTCCGAACACGCGCTGCAGGTCTTTCCCGAGCAGCATCCCCGGCTCGCCGAGAAGATCGAGCGGCGACTCGTCGATCTCGCTGCGCGCCGGGCTCACCAACATGCCTCGGAACTCTCGCTATACGCCCGCCCCGACACGACCGGACAACTATGCGACGCCGCCATCGCGTTCGCGCCGCGCATCGGCGACTCAGATCTCGGCGTCGTGTTGGCGACGTGGCTTCACTGGCTTCTTTTCAGAGTGTCTGCCGAGGAGCGATGTCGTCGCCTCGACAAGGCTCAGCAGCTCTTCGAGCGCGCCGACGACTGGCAGGTCTGGTATTGGTTGCAGAGGGTGCTGCGCTACGAGCGAGATCAACGCGTCGGTGAGGTCATCGAGCGCGCCAAGGCCGTCGCCCAAACGCCCGAACAACGGCGAGATATCCTGCTGGAGGAAGCCCAATTTCACTATCTAAATCTGCGCCTCGATGAGGCGGACCAGACCCTCGAGGCGGCTGTCGAGGAGGCAGAGCCGACCTTTTTTTATTATTATCAACGGGCCGAATTCCTGGTGTATCAGGGTCGAAAGGACGACGCGCTCGAGTCGACCCGGCGAGGTGAAGCTCTATTGGGTCCGGGCGAGGACATCCACCGGGCGCGCCTGGAGATGCTGCGCGCGCTGTGCGAGGACGAGCCCCGCCGAAAGCAAGCTCGCATCGAACGGGCGCGCGACATCTACCGACGCCATCGTATGATCGGCGCCCAGGGTTGGTGCGCTCATTGGTTGGCGACCTCGGTCGGCCGTGAGCAAGACCGCTACGCTGAGGCCGTCGCGCTATTCGACGAGGCGCGCCGGCATTATGGTTCGGCCGGCCGCCGGCGTGATCAGGCCGTCATCGACATCGAAGTGGCACTCCTCGAGCTACACGCAGGCTACTGGGACCGAGCCGTCGAACTATGCCAGGCGGTCGAAGGCCGCATCTGCGACAATGACCTGATTCCCATCGAGCCGGTGCGTTTGGTGCGCGGTGTCGCCGCCTTGCAAAACGGACGAATAGAGACCGCCCAACGCGTGTGGCGCAGCGACCGAAGCCATTGGACGGAGGCCGACCACGTGTACCTCCAAGATCTCTTCGTCGCCTTCGATGGCATGCTGTCGGTGGAGGTCGGCGAGACGCAGGCGACCCGGGAGGCCATCGAGCAAGCCGACGACGAGGTGGCGATTCGCCTGCGTGCCCTACTTACACTTGAGGAGCATGACGTCGACGATCTCGACAGCGCGCTGGCGATGTGGCGGAAGCTGCGACCGGCCCTGATCGATCGCGCCGGCGTCTCGGTCGCCGTGCGCCAACTGACCGTCTGGCTGCGCGCCAAATTGCCGCCTATGCTCGCGCGGCTGCATCGTCTGGAAAGACAGGGCCAGGGGGTGCGCTTCGTGGCCGATTTCAGCGCCTTTTTCGTCGACGAAGCGTGGATCGATATTCGCACTCAGGCCACCGCCAGGACCATCTTGCAGGCGCTGTGCACCAGCAGCGCTCCGGTCGACTTCGAGGACTTCGCCCGGCTGCTTTACCCCGACCAGACCTTGACACGCCAGTCGTTGGTCAACCGAGTCAACGTTCATATCTCCAAGCTCCGCAAGCTGGGGCTCAAAGACTACCTGGTCAAATTGCCCGACGGCTACGTCTTCGAGGGCGATTTCACCGTCGATTAATAAATCGCACGCAGAATTAATAACAGACGTGTTGCATCTAGCGGCCCTGCTCGCCCATGTTCTCTGCAATCATCGTCGAGAGCATTTCCGGAACAAAGAGGAGCAAAGATGGCCGCATCGGTCAACTGGTACAGCATCGCAGCCGGATGTCTGGTGGGACTGATGGGGGTGTCGGTGGGGACCGGCGAAGCGTCGGCCCAGGAGGCGAAGACGTTGGCCGACGCCGACTGGGTCGCCGAATTCGACCGCGGCGGCACCGAATGGGGCCCGATGGTCAGCGACGCGGGTGACGTCAACGGCGACGGATTCGCCGACGTGATCGTGGGGTCGGCCTTCTACCAGACCGACGCCGGCGGCGAGGGCCGCGCGCTGGTCTTTCACGGCTCGGAGTCGGGCCTCGAGGCGAGCCCCAGTTGGACGGTGGACAGTGACACCGAAGGCTCCTATCTGGGCCAGGCGGTCAGCGGCGCCGGCGATGTCAACGCCGACGGGTTTGACGACGTCCTGGTGGCCGCTCCGTCGAAGGACGACTCCGGGCAGGTCTACCTGTACCTGGGCTCGGAGACCGGCCTGCAGACGAGCCCTGCCTGGACCGCCGAGTCCACCCAGGAGCACACGACCTACGGCAAGTCTGTCAGCCGCGCAGGCGACGTCAACGGCGACGGCTACGACGATGTGATCGTCGGGGATCCGTTCTATGACGGCGACTTCCAGAACTCGGGCCGCGCCCACGTCTACCTGGGCTCCGAGGACGGCCTGCAGGCCGATCCGGTGTGGATCGGCGACCCGGGGGCTAATAAGACGGCCTTCTTCGGCTGGTCGGTCAGCGCGGCCGGCGACGTCAACGGCGACGGCTACGACGACATCATCATCGGAGAGAGTCGCTACTCCAACGAGCAGGAGCGCGAGGGCCGTGCCCACGTCTTCTACGGCTCCGCCAGCGGCGTGCAGGAGACGGCCGCCTGGACCACCGAGTCCGACCTGGAGGAGGTCGAATACGGCCGGTCGGTCAGCGGCGCCGGCGACGTCAACGGCGACGGCTTTGACGACATCATCGCTTCGGCGCGCGTCTACCCCGACGAAGACGACGACACCAGTGAGGGCGCCTACGCGTTCTACTCCGAACCGCCGGAGGCGCCCGAGCCCGGCTCCGATGCCGGGACGGGCGACGATGTCGACGCAGGCGATGCCGGCGCGGATACCACCACCCGCGGCTCGGGCGCTCGCGCGTCGAGCGGCTGCGGGTGCAGTTCAGCCGGCGCGCCCCAGGACGCCGGTGCCGCCATACTACTCTTCGCGTTGCTCGGATTTATACGACTTCGGCGCCGATAGCCGGATTTGGTGCGGTCGACCGCTTCGGCGGCGAGGACCAACAGCAGGTCGCGCACGGTGGTGGTCCCGGCGGTGGCCGGAGCGTCCTGCCAATGCGCCGAGATGACCAGGATGGCGCGAGGCTCGGGCATGGCGGCGGCCCACCGCGTCGAGTTACCTCCCTTGCCCGGATCGATGGCCAGCGTCGGCGCACCGTGACCGACGTAGCCGACCGGCGAGGGACCCCCGCCGGCTTGTCCGGCGGGTGAATCAGCCTGGCCAGCTAGCGCTAGCTGCCAAGCTCCTTCACCAGCGGCGCAAGGCCGCTGGGGTCGCTCTGCGATGCAATCTTCGGCTAGCTGCCAGGCTCCTTCACCAGCGACGCAAGGCCGCTGGGGTCGCTCAAGCTCTTACCTATGAGTCAGGTCTAAGGTGATCGAAATTAATACGGGTAATAACTCTGCGACTCGTCGTCGGCTTCCTCGGCGCTGTCTGGGGCTTGATAGCCATCGGCAGCCGGTGACTCGGCGACGAATATAGACCCGCCGATCGAGATGGCCGCGAGGACGGCTGCCAGGGCCGTGGTCAGCCGCATCTGCTCGAGCTCTAGCTTCTTGCCCAGACTGACCACCGCAAGGGCGAGCACCGGGGCGAAGGCGAGCGGCTGGACCAGCAAAGCGACCCCGACGCCAGAGGGTTAAGGTTATGCGTGGGTGCTGTGCCCGGCGGGCGGTTTCCCGCCCGCCGGCAGTGCTACTTTTGGCTGCCGAGCGCTACTATTTGGAGACGACCTCGGTGCTCACGGTCAGATCCACCTGGTCGCTGACCGGGCCGACCATGAAGTCCATGCCGAAGTCCGAGCGGTCGATGCTAAACTCGCTCAAAAATCCCAGCCGCGGGTTGCCCTCTTGATCTTTGCCCGAGCCGGTCAGCTCGACGTCGGTGCTCACCGTTCGGGTCTTGCCGTTGAGGGTCAGCTTGCCTTTGACCCGAAGCTTGTCGCCTTTCTTGGTCACCTTCGTGCTCTTGAAGGAGATCTTGGGGTGCTGCTTGGCGTTGAAGAAGTCCGGGCTCTTGAGGTGGCCGTCGCGCTTTCGGTGGTTGGTAAACACGCTGTCGGCGTCGACCGTCCACTCGATGGAGGTCGCCGAGGGCTTGTCGGCGTTATAATCGACGGAGCCGTCGAATTTGAGGAATTGCCCGTAGACATAAGCGAGGTCGGAGTGCTTGACGCGAAACACCACGTTCGAGTGCACCGGGTCGACCTGGTAGGACTTTTCTTGGGCGAACACACTCGTGCTGAACAACAGCGTGCTCATTGGAAATAGGGCGATCATCAACAGGTTGCGGGTCTTCATATTGGTTACTCCTGAATCGTGGGTGATTGAACTTCTGTAGTTGGCGATGCCCGGTCACTCCTATGGAGCAACGAGGCGCTTCGACACACTGGAGTTGCAACGGGTGTGCCATGCGCAGAAAACACCTCCCCCCACCGCCTCAGCCCCTTGAAAGCGACATCGGGCCGTGGCCGGCCGGGAATTGGCTATCGTTATGATAGGTCCATTATCGAGATGATAGTTCCGGCACCACAACCCACACAGGCCCCCGATGAAAACCGACGACCTGGACTTCCGTGAATTGTTGGACTGCGCCCCCGGCGGCGGCCCGCTGTTTTTCGCCGGTTCGCGGGCGATCTTGATGGACACGGTCGCCTTCGGGCTGCTGCGCCGCCAGCTCATCGACGGCTTCGGCCAGGCGCCCACCCGAGTCGTGCTCACCCAGATGGGTTTCGCCCACGGCTGGCGCACCGCCGAGGCGCTTCGCGATCAATTTCCGTGGGACTCCGACGAGCAGTGGCGGCTGGCCGGCGCCAGGCTGCATATGCTCCAGGGCGTGGTGCGCGCCGAGATCGGCGACTACGAAGGCGAGGGTCCCGAGCCCTTCGCGCATTCGCTATGGCACGATTCCTACGAGGCCGAGCAACACCTCTTACAGGTCGGCCCCTCCGAAGAGCCGGTGTGCTGGACGCTGACCGGCTTCGCCAGCGGTTATATGAGCTTTTGCAACGGGGAGCGTATCTACTGCCTGGAACAGGCATGCGTCGGTTGCGGCGCTGATGCGTGCCGTGTGATCGGCAAGGAGCGCGACGACTGGAGCGCCGAGAAGCAGGCCGAGATCGACACGCTGTACGCCCCCGACGCCCTGGACGTCGCCCTCGAGCGGGTCGTCGCGGAGTTGGAGCGCTGCGACAGCCAGCTCGCCTCGCGCAAGCAACTACTATCGGCGCTGGCCCACGGCGACGATATCCCCTCGGATATGGTCGTTCGAAGCGAGCCGATGCGGCGCATCTTGGGGCTGGCCAGAAGGGTCGCCGCGGTGGACACCACCGTCTTGATCACCGGCGAGAGCGGCGTGGGAAAGGAACGCCTGGCCCGGTTCATCCACAACCAGTCCAGCCGCGGCGAGGAGGCCTTCGTGGCGGTCAACTGCGGGGCGATCGACGAGAACCTGCTCGAAAGCGAACTCTTCGGCCACAAAAAGGGCGCGTTCACCGGTGCCAATGAGGACCGACAGGGTCTCTTCGAGGCCGCCGACGGCGGCACGATTTTGCTCGACGAGATCGCCGAGGTCTCTTCGGCCATTCAGGTCAAGCTGCTGCGAGTGCTCCAGGAGCGCGAAATCCGCCCGGTGGGCAGCTCGGAGACCATCCCCATCGACATTCGAGTCCTGGCCGCGACCAACCGCGACCTCACCGAGGAGCTGCGCACCGGCCGCTTTCGCGAAGATTTGTACTACCGGCTCGACGTCTTCGGCATCGAAGTCCCGCCGCTTCGCGATCGGCGCGACGACATCTTGGAGTTGGCCCGCATCCTGCTGGCCGCCGCCGCCGAGCGTATGGACCGCTCAATCGTGGGGCTGTCACCCGCGGCCGCCGACGCCCTGCTGCTGCACCACTGGCCGGGCAACGTGCGCGAGCTTCAAAATGCCATGGAGTATGCCGCGGTGGTCTGCGACTCGACGCGCGTCCAGCTCGAGGATCTGCCCCGAACCGTTCGCGACGCCCTCGATGCGACCGACGCCTCCTCGAGGATGTGTACGCTCGCGGAGGTCGAGCGCGAGCATCTCGTCAGAGTTCTCGACGCATGCGACGGCAACCGCGAGCAGGCCGCCGCCGTGCTCGGCATCGGGGTGGCCACGCTGTATCGGCGCATCAAGGAGTATCGGGAGGCAGGCGTGGAGGTATGAGGCAGCCGACGGAGGGCTTCACCGGTCGTCCTCGATATCGAAGCGAAAAGTAGAGCCGACGCCGAGCTCGCTCTCGACCTCGATATCGCCGCCGAGGGCGTTGACGAGCTCCCGACTAATCGTCAGACCCAGGCCGGTGCCTTCGAAGCCCAGATCGGCGCTTTGTCCGCTGGTAAAAAATGGCTCGAAGATGCGCTCCATATACTCGGCTCTCATACCGATACCCGTATCCTCGACTTCGAAGACGAGCTTGTCGCCATCGGAAGCTTTCCGGTAAACGCGAAGCGTCACCGAACCATCTTCGGGGGTAAATTTGACGGCGTTGGCGACGAGGTTGACCAAAATCTGGCGCAGGCGCGCCTTGTCGCTGTTGATATCAGTGGGGAGGTCTTCGTCGAGCTCCATCGTAAAGTTCACACCGGTGTCTCTGGCGCGAATCTCCATCATCGTCTCGACATCCCTCAACAATTCTGCGAGCGCGAAGCGGCGCTTTGTGACGTCGGTGTGGCCGGCCTCTACCCGCGACAGATCGAGCAGGTCATCGAAGAGGTCGAGCATCATATTGCTATTGCGCTCGATGACATCCAATACGTGGAGTTGCTCCGGGGTGTCGACCGTCTCGCGCAGGATCGTAAGATAGGTCTGAATGACGGTCATCGGCGTGCGCACCTCATGGCTGACGTTGGCCAGGGTGCGGCGTGTCGCCAGGAGCTTCTCCCGGGCAATCTGGCGGGCGAGTTGGCTCTCGATCATCTCCGCGGAGCGCACCGCTATCGCCAGGCGACTGGGCGTGCCCTCGACCATGCCCACGCTGATGTCGATGGCGCCGATGATCTCGCCGTCGGAGTTGTGGATGGGTGAGGCGGTGCAAATGCCACGTTGCAGATTCTGGCTAAAGTGCTCCGGGCCGACGATGGCCACCGGCTGGCCGGCGGCCAGCGCCGTGCCGGCGCCGTTGGTCCCCATCGTCGACTCACTCCAATCGTAGCCCGGCTCGAGGCCGTAGCGCTCACGCAACTCGTCGGAGTTGGCCACGCTACACAAGATGACCCCGTCGCGATCGGTCACGTAGATCCCGTGATCGACGTCGCGCAGGACCACCGACAGCCAATCGAGGTGAGGCTTGGCGATCTCGACCAGCGCGCGGTTCTCCTCCCGGCGTCGCTCGAGTTCATCGTCGTCTACCCTGCGTAATTCGCTCTCGATCGGGTCGACACCATGCTCGCGCGAGCGCAACCACGATTGCTTGATGACGTCGCGCAGACCGGCAGTCTCGGCGAGACCGTCGACGAACTCACGCCACTCTTCTTCGATCCGGCTGACATCCCGAAGCGTCGGCACGTCCTCCTCCGGGTCTGGCGCACCCGCTCGATCGACGCCGCCAATTAAATCATCGAACTGCTTGCCCGTCATAGATACCTCCGAATCCAACACGCACACCACGGTGATCGTGCAGAAAGACCACCTTCTCTCCTGATGCGCAAGGGTCTTTCTCTCAGAGCCCCCGAGCCGCATTCCGACGCATCGAGGTGCAAAGCTGCCCAATCTCCGTCATAACGATGGACACGTTTTGAACGTTCCCAAGAAACGCAAAGGCGCTTGTGCCTGCGCGGATGCGCCTACTCCAAGCGCCACACAAATTGCAGTTGGCTGGCCACATGGCTGCTCCTCAGCGGCTCGTAGTCGTCGGGCACACCGACGCGGTCGTAGACCACGCTGCCCGCGGAGATGGCGAAGCCTTTGTAGAGGGGAACCTCGAGCTCCAAGCGGGTGATACCGGCGAGCTCGTGGCCGTCGGAGCCGTGGAGGGTGCGCACATAGTAGCGCGAGCTGATCGAGCGAAGCTGAAACCAACCGGGCTTGGTCAGCACCAAAACCGTGCGGGCGATGCCGCCCGAGCCCAGATTATAGTCGCGGTCGACCACCTCGGCATAAGGCGAGTCGAATCCGCCCAGCGCGATCGCGCCGAGTTCGAACTCAGCGAAGAGCCGCAACGACCACCACCCCAGATCGAAGCGCCCCAGCGTAGAGGCGCCCACCGACGAGGTGCCCACCTTGAACAGCGGGCTATCGTAATAGTCGTAGTGCATAAACGGCCCCCAGACACATTGATTGCCGTTGCCGCAACCGAACCCCCAGCGCGCCAGCAGGCCGGTGATGTCGAGCTGGGCGGCATAAAACTCCGTCTGGCCATAGTTCAGCCCCACCCCCAGCGTGAACCAATCGAAGGGCCTATAGGGCTCGCCGTCGTCGACAAAGTCGCCGTAGACGACACGTGCGTCGAAGCCCAGGCTGGGCACCCCGTCGTCGAGCTCGGCGGGGCGAAATTCGTCGAGTC
This sequence comes from Persicimonas sp., assembly GCA_046545675.1. Lineage (GTDB taxonomy): Bacteria > Myxococcota_A > Bradymonadia > Bradymonadales > Bradymonadaceae > CAYLTX01. The sequence goes on along the minus strand of JBKGZI010000052.1, from coordinate 8,636 downwards.
CCAGCGCCAGCCGGGTCGACACCGGCGTGGTCGCCCCCACCGAGCCCTCCTGCGTGGCAGCGCCGGTGAACAGGCGCGTAAAGCCGTAGATCGGGCTCAGCGCCAACGCCCCGCCCTCGCGCGCCCCGCGCTCGAAACCCTGGCTGGAATCGTCGAGCAGCGCCGAAGACAGCCGGAAGAGCACCTCGCCGAGGGCCACCCCACCGACCGTCGTGGTCACGAAGTCGTTATACGAGGGCTTCTCGTTCTCCATGAACATCTCCCACTGGAGACTGCCGAGCACCGTGTAGGGAAGCGAGCCCCCAAAGCCGAACCCGACCGACCTCGCCCCGGTGTGGTACAGCGCGCCCTGGTAGGGATGGCCGAGCTGATTAGTGGGAAAGTCGTCGGCGTCCCACTCGAACCCGTGGCCGAAGTTCGCCGCCATGGAGCCGGGCCCGATATAGGCGTAATGCGCGTCCAACACGTAGCGCGCCGTCGCCCAGAACACGGTATTGGCGGCGACCATACTCCCCAGCGGAATCACGTAGTCCCAGCCCTCCGGCTCGTCGACCGCGGCGGGCTCGGCGGCGACCACCGGCTCGTCAGCGGCGGCCGTCGACGGCACCATCAACGCCGCCCACACGACCACGGCGAGCAACAACGCCGGCCACGGCCCTCGGTACGCCCTCGCTCGAGTTTGTTGTGAGATCCGAAGCATCCGGGGGCCTGAGTCTACGGGTAACGACCATCCGTGTAGGTGCCAACCACGCGAAAATCAATGCCTTGCCGATGATCGGCAACTCCTGAGAAGCACCATTGTGTGATTTGTGGAGGACTCGCGCGCCCCACTCACGGCTGGCGTCGTCTTCGACGTTCTTTCTCGCGCGGGTGTCAATCAATTGAAAATGATTATCATTATCCTTGACGTGTGTGATTGCAGCAGCTAGCGATAGGACATCAATGGACTGCACCAAGCGGAGAGAGCGATGCACAACAACCTATCCACCAAACTGATCTGTCTGGGCGTCGCGCTGACCGTGGCGATCCCGTTCTTGACCACCGGCTGCGAAGAGCAACCGCACGGTGAGGACGAACGCCCCGAGGCCCACAAAGACCGAGAGGCCGAACACCGAGACGACCACCACGACGAGGTCCACCTCGGTGAGTCGATGAACGAGTTGTCGATGAGGTTTTCGGCGGTGTGGTTTGCCGGAAAGGCCGGCAACGCCGAGATGGTCGACTACCAGATCCACGAGATCGAGGAGATGGTCGACGAACTCAGGCCGGCAGCCCCACAGGAAAATGGGGTCGATGTCGTCGAGCGGCTCGATGCAGATATTCTGAGCGGCCTAGAGGACGTCGAGGAGGCCGTCGAGTCCTCCGAGCCGGAGGCCTTCGAGGCCTCGTACCGCAGCGTGATGGAGAGTTGCGGCAGTTGTCACCACAGCACCGGCCACGGCTTCATCAAGCCCAAAATCCCGGACTACAATCCCTATCCGAACCTGGATCTTTCCGGCCGCGATTGAGCGAGACCCACCTCGCTGTCGCCGGCTTCGTGCGGACCGTGCTCGCCTCCGGAGCGACTTCGGCGGGGGCCTCCGGCGCGCCGTGCGCCACCTCATCGTCTGGCTGTGTTACAGAAGCAGCAGGTGTGACGATCGTTGTGTCGGGCATGTCGGTGGGCGCCGCGTCCTGATCTTGACCAATTCGCCGCCGCGGCAGTCCCGGGTGATCAAAAGGTTGATCGGCTTCAAATCGCGGTGCACGAAATCCTGCTCGTGCGCCTCGCCGAGCCCATCGAGCACTTGCAAGATGAGATCGACCACTCGCCCGACCGAAAGCGGCCCTTCCGATGTGTCGGCTTCGGCGGGCTCCGCCGCCACCGGGAGGTTGACATCATCGGCGGAGACATCCCCGGTGATCGCCCCCTGGAAGCCGCGCGCGGACAGCTCGCCGGCGACCGTGATGTCGTGTGCGGCGACGCGTCCGCTCAGCTCGATGCTGCCGTCTTGGCGGTCGACCGAGCCATCCAGCGGGATGTCGAAGTTGCGCCCGTCGTAGCCGCCTTCAAAACTCCCGGTGGCGCTGAAGTCGGAGGCGACCTCGATCGTCAAGACCGCCTGCTGGAAGCCCATCCCGGTAATCGGCGCAGACTCGAGCCGGCCGACATACGGCGGCGCGCTCAACTCCGTGGGCTCGGTCTGGGCCTCGGCGGCCGGCTCGTCGGTCTTGTCCGAGCTGGAGGCACACGCCGACGCCGACAGCAGCAACCCCAACCCCAAGAGACAGATGAGCGATCGATACCGGCTTTTCGTCGCCAAGATACGCATAGTCATCCTCCGTGCGGGTCAAAATAACGTCGGTTTGAGCATTATCAGAAGGATAACACGTTTGTCGGCCCGGTGCATAAAAGTGCGGGGCTAACCCGCGAGGAGCCGCTCGATGGCCGCCAGGTCGTCCTCATCGACGCCGCCGGCGCGCACGCAGCGCACCTTGTCGGTGGGGTCGACGAAGATATGAACCGGCAGCGGCGCGCCCCGATCAGCGCCCAGGGTCTCGAACCACGGTTTGACCTTGTCGGGGGCGGCGATGCGCAGGCTCTCGGGGGTCTTGGGGTGCTTTTTTCGGAATCCGTCGACCTGCTCGGCGGTCTCGTCGGTCGACATCAGCACCAGGTCGATCTGGTCGAGCTCGCGGTCCCACTTGGCCAGAAGCGGCATCTCCTCGGCGCAGGGCACGCACCAGCTCGCCCAGACGTTGACCCATCGCCAGCCGTCGAAGGCAGAGGCATCGGGGGCGTCGGCGGAGTCGTCCGCCAGCTCGGGAAAGGCAAATTCGGGCGCCGCGTCGGAGCCGTCGTAGACGTCGCAGAACTCCTCGGGCTCCGGCGCCTCGGGGGCCGACTTGGCCTGGACCGCGTTGACGCGGCCAGACGAGCGACTGGCGGGCTCGGAGGATTCGTCGTCACACGCGCCGGCCACCAGGCCCACGCACACAATGGCAATTATAGCTCGCAGTCGATCCATGCGATAAACGCGCTCCGGTTGAGGTCTGTTTCGGTACATGTCCCGTCGTGGCTGCGACGCCAATCGCAGAACTCTTCGTCGAGCTGGGCGAACTCCTCGCCGAGCCACAGCAGCCCGACCTGCTTGTCGAGGTCGGGGTCGTCGAACTTCTGGTTTAGCCGGTCCATGACCGCCTGCGCTCGCCCCTTGGACAGCGTTCGGTTGAACTCGGCGGCGCCGTCGGGCGAGGCGCGTGAGACCACGAAGAAGTAGCTGGCGCCGCCCTGGTCGGCGAAGATCTCGTCGACGAGCTCTCGAGACATCGGATCGAGCTCGGAGGACTCCTTGTCGAACATGATAATCCCGCCGCGCTCCTTCATCGGCCGAAACAGCGCGTTGAAGTCGCTGCCGCTCATCGTGGCCACGGTCTCGGCGTCGGCCGGCTGGCAGCCGCGCACCGTCCCGGACTCGAGCAGCCCGCAGCTCTCGAGCACCCGACGCAGCACCTTCTGCAGATCACCGGTACAATAATCCTCATTGGCGGCGCTGGCGGTGGCGACCTGGGCGGTCTCCTCAGCGTCGGCGTCGGCCTCCGACTCCATCGCTTCGACGCGCTGGGAGGCCGAGGACGCCCACGTGGCGGTCAAGACCGCCGGAATGCTCAGACATGCGAAGGCAACGGCAATACGAATCGCGGTCATCATGGTTGCTCTCCGTCGGCATCAGTTGAGTCCAGCGTGCCTTTTGCGTGGCGCTCGAGCATCGTCGACAGCGCGAATTCCAGCCCCAGGTCGACGTCCTCGTCGCACAGGCGTACCCCGTCGACGTAGATCTGCGGGGTGAGCACCCGCAGCTCGGCGTCGACCGCCCAGCGCAGCGATTGGTTGAGCCGGGCGCGCACCTTCGGCGAGCCCAGGCAGCCGTCGACGTTGGGAAATTCGGTGGCAATCATATCACGCACCTTGTCCGTCCCGCCGGACGACCCCGCCGTCTCCAGCAGCTTCTCCTGGTGGGCGAACGCCCAGTCGATGACCCGGTCGGCGTCGTCCTCGGCGCATAGCACCGCCTCGCTGACCGCGCACGCCCCCGGGTGGACGGCCTGGTCGATCATCCAATTGCATTCGTCGTCGAGCGGAAAGAGCACTGCTTTGCGGGCGAGCTGTTCGTGATATTTCGTCTGCGCGAGGTGCTCCTCGAAGCCGCGACAGGCCGGACACAGCGGGTCGAAGACCTCCAGAGCCGGCACGCCGGACTGCGGGCCCACCTCGATGAGCAGCGATTCGTCGGGCCGCTCGTCGAGCTCACCGCAGGCTCCCACGAAGCGGCTGTGGTCGGGGGCCGACGCCAGATAAGCGCCGACGGGCACCGCCACGAAGACCAAGCCCAGCCCGAACATGGCCGCCAGAAACCCAAACGATGCCGGCCCACCAGCCCTGGACGGGCCGGAATCCCACGAGGACTCGTCCGGGTCGGGCTCGACGGAGGCCGCATTGCGCTCATCATCGCCCTCATCACCGCTGGCCCACTCCGGGTCGGCGAGATCGACGCCGGCGCCACTTATCGCCGCCTCACCGCGGGCCCGAATCCACAGCCCCAGCGCCCCGGTCAAGACGAGCGCGCTGGAGACGTAGATGCCGATACACAGCTTACAGGCCGCCCCCAACTCGCTCAGCGAGATATAACCCATCACCGCCGAGGACAGCGCCGGCAGGAGCGCCGCCAGCACGAAAAAGCCGGTCGCCCGGCGGTCCCGCTGACGCCTGCCGATGAGCAGATCGACCCCGAAAAATAGCAGGAAGGCGAATACCGACATCGCCGGCAGCGAGATCGGCACTCCGCCCCAGGTCGACGAGCGAAGCACCGACGAGTACGGGCTCATCAGGGTGACTTCACAGCCCGAGCCGCCGGTGTCGGCGTCGTCGAGTCCGGGGACGAACGAGCAGTGAACATTATGGACCTGACGGTCGAGATGCTGCTCGAAATCGTAGGTCGACACCCCCGCGAATATAAAGCCCAGAAGAGCCCCCACGAGCGCCAACACAAGAAACGGATGAGGCCTCATTTACACTCTCTCACATTTGGGATGTCGTCATTGGGCGATACCCAATTATCCCGCCCTGACGGCGCCAGCGTCAAGGTCATCCAGCCAAAACCCGCCTCCTGCGCATTACGGCATTCTCGCGGCTATCAGGCATGCATGCAGCCGACGAGCGCCCTGGGGCGCAACGGTAAAAAACCAAACAATCGCGTGGCGCATCGGGCGCTCTCCCGCTACTGCTCAATCGTGTAGACGTCGATCTGGCTTGCCCGTTCGATCGCTGAGCGTCGAAGCTGCGATGAGCAGTTGACCGCCCCAGTAAGTCAAGATGATCGGCACGCGCACCCCGTCGATCGGCGCCTGGAATCGGTCGAGGGCGATGAGCGTGTCGCTGAAGCCAAATAACACGGCTCCTACGAGCGCCGCCCAATCCCAACCACCGGGCCGCTTCTGGCTGGCCACGAGCGCTGCCGACCGCCAAAGCATCACCAGAATAACCGAGGTGTAGGCCACCACAGGGATGCGCATCTCGCCGAGGTGAGGCCACAGCGTGGTGGCGGCCCAGCCGATCCAGCACACAAAGGGGAGCGCCTCGAGCGGGCGCAGCGACCGAGATCGGCGCAAAAAGGCGACTACGTAGGCTATGTGACCGCACAAAAACGCGATCATGCCTATCAGAAACGTCGACTGGCCGATCTCGAGGAAGATATCTCCGAAGATGCACAGACCCAGCCCGACCAGAATGGTCCTAGCGTATCGGCCGCGGCCGTGGGCTGCGACCGCGACCATCATCGCGAGCACCGGAAAGGGCTTGGTGATCACGCGCAGCCAGTAGTCGTCGAGGACTACCCCGTAGATGAACAAAGCGGTGGCAACGAGCCCGACCGCGACGGCCAGGGGGACGTGCTTGCGCCAGTGTTTTTCGACAAAATCACCCAAAACTAGCCTCCCTACGGCGTCCGAGCGGGCAGCAACAATCGGATCGGTTACCCTCTGGTAGACACCCTCTTACCGTGATTTATGGGCGCACACAAAGGGCCATGGGAATCGCCCGGCTCCGGTCAAGTCGGCACAGGCAAGCCGGGAGACTCCAGGGAGGCAGGTGAAATCTCAGCGTGACTCGAGGTTGAACTCGAAGCTGCGGGACTCGCCGAGCGCCGCAGCTTGTTCTTCGAAGGATTCGACGAGCTGGCCGTCTCGCAATACGTGGACCTCGAAGCTCGACGAGGACTCCTCGACGCCGAAGGTCTCGACCTCGATGTGGTAGGAGCCGCTCGGGGTCAATGTGTCGGTGAGCAACTGGCGAGTCGGCTCGTCGTAGACGCCGGTGACCGGCACGCCGTCGTCGGTGGCCTGCAGGGCCTCGACGCCCTCTTGAGTCATGCCGCCGTAGATGCCGTCGACTGTTCCGACGTCGAATCCGGCGTGATTCAGGGCCTCCTGGAGGGCCTCGACTTCGGCGCCCCGATCGCCTCGCTCGAGGGTCGCCTCGGGGAGGTCCCCGCCGAAGGCGCCCTCCGGTGCCAGCCAGATGTTCTCCGAGAAAGCTCCGTCGACCAACGTGTCGTGGCAGCCGTCTTCCATGCCCTCCGGGCAGGCGTCGCCGGAGTGCATCCAGCCCTGCGGGGTCGGCGAGCGGTCTCGATAGTCGACCTCGGCGGGCGCGTGCATGGCCAGGTCGAGGTCGACGCTGTCGGAGGACCACTCGAGCACGATCTCGACGGGGCGGTTGGGCTCGGCGGCCTCGCCGCAACCGACCAGGTCGAGGGAGCAGGCGAGCATGGAGGCGACCTCGGCACGGGTGATCAACTCGCCGCCGCAGTAGCTGTCCTGGGAGCATCCTCGGGTGATGCCGGCCGCGGCCAGACGGTTGACGGCCCCCTCGTAAGTGCTGCCGCTGTCGTCGGCGAAGTAGTCTTGGGCGGTGTCTTCGAGGTCCAGAAGGCCGTCGAGCCACAACGCGAATTGTCCGCGCGTGACCTTCTCTTCGGGACAAAATTTGCGATCACTGTCGAGGGTGCAGCGCGAGTTGACGCCGCTGGCAGCCAAGGCGTTGATGGCGTCTTCGGCGTTCATGCCGTCGTCATCGCGAAAATAGTCTCGGTCGGCGCGCGGCAAGTCGAAGGCGCGCATCAACATCACGGCGAGGTTGGCGCGCGACTCGGTGTCGTCGGGGCAATACAACGGGTCGGGGTCGCTGGCGCAACCGCGGGTGATTCCCTCGTCATAGATCGCGTTGATGGCGTCTTCGTGCGGGCTGTCGTCGTCGTCGGCGAAGTGCGGATTGAACGAGCTCGGAAAGTCGTCAGCGGCCGCGCCGGCTGCGGAGCTGGTCAGCTCGATATGCAGGTGGTCGTGGTGGGGATGCTGGCCCGAGTAATTGCGCGTGACACCGCGCGAGATGCTCCAGCTCGCCTGGTCCCAGATGAAGTATTGCACGCCCAACTCGGTGGCGTTTTCGATCAGATAATTGGCGATCTTGTCGCCGAGATCATTGTCGGCCTGATTGTGGTACGGCTCGCTCGAGTCCTCGGGTACGAACACGTCGATGGCGCGGCCGGTGCCGTGCATGGACATCGAAGAGCTGCCGCGCACCTGCCGGCAATTATAGCCCTGAAAGTAGGCCGCGCCCTCGAATTTGGAGACCAGGAAGTTGCCCAGCGCCTTGGCGCCCGGCAGGAACGTGCCGGTGCAATTGCTCCCGCCGCTCCAGGCAGGCGCCGACTCGTACGAGAAGTTGCCCTTCTGAGCGAGGCCGGCCTCGCGCACATCAGCCGGCGGCTCGTAGCGACCCGGTTGGGCCAGCGCCTGGCGGCGCACGTCCTCTTCGAGGCCCTCGTCGTCGTGGCTGTCGGCGCTGTCGACCGGCTGGTCGAAGAACTCCAAGCGCAGATAATCCATCGGGCTGGTCGAGCGGAAGTGGAACTCGCTGGCATCTTTGAAAAGCGCGAGGTGACCGTTGTGAAAACGATCGACGCTCTGATCCGCGTCCAAACGCTGCCACGAGGTCGTCTCACCGTCGACGTGGACGACGCGATATTCGAGGTCGAGCCGGCTGGCGGTGATCATCAATTTGACGCCACGGAACGCCGCGTCGGGAGTGACGACCTGGGTGCCCATATCGGCGCCGGCCTCGAAGTCGGCGTCGCTTTGCTGCTGTCCGACGGCGAAGTTAAAGTCGTGGACCTCACCGTGAGCCGACTGATAATCTCCGTCGTGGCCGTGCTCCGAGCCGTCTTCGTCGGCCTGCGTCCCGTCGGCGTTGCTGGAGATGAGACGGCCGTCGTCGCCGCCACAACCTTGAATGACGAACAAGCCAGTCAGAATCAGTACCAGGTGGATGTTTCGCATCGCCAGCTCTCCTTGTCCTCGAACATCTCGGGTGGCTCATTGGGCGTCTCGTCCAGCGATAAAGGGAGAATGCAAGGGGCATGCCTACGTGTGTTGCCCTGTGCTCGACTATCCTACCCCTCCCGACACTATGACATCTTGTCACACCCAAGGTGACTGCTGTCCTCACCACCGGTGGGAGTCAATTGGACTGACACCGTCTCGGCTTTTCATCATACACATCTCGATGATTGACGCGCTGTTGCCTTTCAAGGCGCCGT
>JBKGZI010000051.1:0-20681 GCA_046545675.1 Persicimonas sp. | reverse complement strand
TCGACATCGTGATGATATCGGCGTCAGAGAGCAGATTGACCGCCTCTTGCTCGATCTCGTACTCGGCGCCGTGGCCGGCCCGCTGGAAATACGCCGTCAGCCGGTTGGCCCCCTCGGGCGTCGGCGGGATCGACTCGTCGTCGGCGTAAGTGTCGCGGTCCTGGACCTCGACGCCGGCTGCGTCGAGCTCCCACAGAAGCGCGAGCGCATCGAGCGCGCGATCTTCCTCGACGAGGATGTCGAGGCGGTACCAGAATTCTTCGTGCTCGGTCATCTTAACTCCGGTAGACCGGTATGGGGCTAATCAGCGGGCGGAGACCTTTCATCGTCCAGCGGGGCTTCGGGTCGCGGCGTTGGCCGTCCCCATCAAACTGGCAAAGCTCGCCGCCAATTGGTAGGCTCCTGCTTATATATCACAACCCGGTAAGACTCGAACGGGGATAACGCAACCTTCGAGGGTTAGTCATGTTCAACCGACGATTTCGCCGCAGCAGCGCCATCATCATCGCCTTGATGAGTGGGTTTGTTGTGTCCTGTGGAGGTGGAGAAAGTGGTGACGCCGCATCCACAAATAACCAGACAAACGACACCCGGCGCGGGGTGACGGCCAACGAGTATGTAGCCCCACCGCCCCGAAACCAGCCAGAAGCCGTGGTCTTCCACGAGGATTTGATTGACGAAGCGCTCGACGACGGTGATATCGACGAGGCGACCGCGCTTCTTTACCGGGTCTACGCGTCTTTCGGAGACCCCCAGCTCCCAGAGCAGTATTGGGGGCACCGATCGAGTGCGAACGGCACCGGGCTGATGATCGAAGTAGTTAGCGAGTACGACAGCCTTCCCGAAGAAATTCAGAGCGCGCTCGATCCCTTCTTGCGCCGCCCCACCGACGTCGAAAGTGCGTTTTCGGCAGGTGGATTGACATGGAGCACCGGAGAATCGGAGAACAAGTGCACAGAGGGCTGGATGAGCAGCGCCTCCAACGAACCTGATGCGCAGTACCAGGACCTTCGCTGGCAAGTCCACATCTGCAAGAGGGACGACTGGGAGGCTGACTTGGCCGCAGCCACCGCCGCTATGGAGCGTTATTGGGGCGAAGCCTCGGCCGAGAATCCCGACTCCGACATGATTCGCGACATGGGCGAACCCCGGGCGGACGGTGAGGGCCTGGCCCGGGTCGACTTATACTTGGTGGAACCGGGGATGCCAGCACTAAGGCTGGACTCGGACCAGGAAAAGGAGCTCTCTACGCTCGGTCCGGCAAGAACGGTTCCGGTCAACCGTGAGCGTGAGGAGGAGGGCTACGGTTCCGGTGGATACGTACTGCTCGATCGCGGGTTGTTAGACAGGACAGACATCACATTCGATCACTCTCTGGTCCACGAACTCTTTCACGTCCTGACAAATACCTACAATCTGGATGTCGTTTTTGAGGCCCCGGCTTATCTGTGGTGGTGGATGGACGCCACAGCTGAGTGGGCAGCGGTCCACTACGTCGAACCCGAGCGTCGAAACGTCCACGAGTCCAGGTTTTTCCCAGGAACCCAGCAATCACCCTTGTCAATCGCTTCCCATGCGACGCCCTACCGACGGTATGAGGCATATATATGGGCGTTGTACATGGCCTATTCAGACGGACCTGATGCTATCTTTCAGACGTGGAAGGCCATCGACGAGGTCGAGTCCTTTGACCAAGCTCAGGCGACTGTGTTTGACGCATTTCCACCCGAAGATCACTTTGCGGAGTTCACGCGCTGGGTCTTCAATGCGGCTCTTCCCGGCAATCCCATTCGAGAGCGCTTCGTCGCGGCCGACGAGCCATTCCCGGACAACAAACTGCCTGCTATTCGGTTGATGGGCCGCGAGCACTTGATCGTGAAGGAAGAGGGCACCGTCACAATTGATTACTCGAAGTGGTGGACTGAAATCCATACCGATGCCGGTGACTATCAGGTCAATACCCCGGACGGCGTTCCGGGCATGGGATATCGATTCGATCGGGTTCGCTGCGCCGAGTCGGAAAGCCCGATGGAAATTGCCATCGAAGCTGGTGAATCGCTCGCATCAGTGCGCACTGCCCACCTTGATGCGTTGGCTCGCGACCCTGATAGCGACGAATACCATTTGATTACGGTTGATCTGAGCGAGCGCACAGAATTCGAGGCGACAGACCTCTACCTTCTATTCAGCAACACCGCCAGAGAGTCGAACCAACTTCTGAGCGGTTCTATTGACATCGAGGTGACCGGCACGCCCTGCGAGCCGATGGACGGCGTTGTCCATATCTGGCGCGATCGAACAACCTCCAGGCCGACGGGCGAAGATGCCGAGGGGGTATTTGCCTACGGGCACACATTTCTTCATGGAACTCTCTTGGTTCGGCTCGGTGAGCGACAGCCCACCGATATCGGCGGCTGGCAAACTCATGAGTATCCCGACACCGGCACAAAATGGGTTGGTAGCGGCGTCGAAGTGATCACCGAGTGCGTCACTACGGAAGACTGCGTGACTCGCATGGTCTCGGCTAGTGGACAGGGTATGGTCGCCGAGCAGTGTCCTCCCGAAGCACCGGCCGGCGAGTCGTGCCCAATGCACGTCACCGCCCACCACAACGGCAATCAAGGCGAAGTAGGCTTATCGCTGTCCTATTCGCTGAACTGGCATATTGAGGGATTCGCTGAGGATCCCGTTGGCGGACCAGATATCGTGATCGACAAACAGCAACACGATTCAGGATCTGTTTTCGGTGCATGGCTTGACGAAGCCAAGCGGAGAGCCGCGCCATTCTCGCGGTACCCTCCCGAGCATCCTGAATTTCCCCACGATCATTGCCAGGAGTATGAAGGTGGCAGCGATTGTATTCGCGTCACTGGGCACCTCGGGTTCGCGAATTGAGCTGCAGTCACCTCACCTCGGTCGAACAGCCGACATCTATCATTCTCTTAGGGGCTCGCGATTGACTAAGCGATGCTAAGTTAGTATTTACTTACATGATGTAATGACTGCATCTTCAATCGATTCACCGAGGACAACCAATGAGCGAAGACATTCTCACCGAGATCGACGATGGCATCGCCACCGTCACCATCAATCGCCCCGACCGGCGAAACGCGCTGTCTGGAGCCGTGGTCAAAGGACTGACCGAGCGTTTCGAGACGCTCTCGGACAACGACGACGTCACCGTCATCGTGTTGACCGGGGCGGGCGACAAGGCGTTTTGCGCCGGCGGTGACCTGATGGATCAGCAGATGGGCGGCGGCGCGCTGGCCATGCACGAGGACCGCAGCGGCTTCGCGGATATGCTCCTCGCCATGAACCAATGCAGCAAGCCGCTTATTGCGCGGGTCAACGGGCACGCGCTCGGCGGCGGGTTTGGGCTGGCGCTCAATTGCGATATCGCCGTGGGCTCGACCAACGCCACATTTGGGACGCCCGAGATCAAGGTCGGGCTGTTTCCGATGATGATCATGGCGGTCATCCAGCGCAACCTGGGTCGCAAAAAGTCGATGGAGTTGATGCTCACCGGCAAGCGCGTCGACGCCGAGGAGGCTGAGCGTCTGGGCATCATCAACTACGCCGTCGAGGCCGACCAGCTCGACGCCAAGGTCAACGAACTAGCCGAGCGCATCGCCGGCTTCTCCCCGGCCATCCTGAAGCTGGGCCGACGAGCCTTCTACAAAACTCAAGATATGGACTTCGAGGGGGCGCTTCGCATGCTGCACAACGAGCTGACCATCAATACCCTGACCGAGGACGCCGCCGAGGGCATCATGGCGTTTATCGCCAAGCGCGACCCGGAGTGGAAGGGGAAATAAACCCGGGTGGTTCGGCCAGAATGTGCCGTGAAAAGAAAGGGCGCCGGCTAACCCCAATGGGAGGGTCTGCCGGCGCCTTTCCTTTTGTTCCCCCTCCCATGCGCTAGGCCGGGGAACAATCTGGATGTCCTGTTACGGCCATTAGTTCATCTTGGACTCGAGCTCCTGGCGGAACTCCGGATCGCGGCGCAGGCGTGTCTCGATTTGAATATAGTCTTGCGAGGAGAGCCCGGAGTCGGCGAGCTGCTTGGAGATACGCTCGCGCGCTTCCTGCTGGAGCTCTTTGGCTTCGCTGGGCTGTTCGACCGAGTTCATCTTCTCCTGGAGATCGGTCTGGATATCGCGAACTTCGGGGCGCACTTTGACGTAGTTATCGATGACCTCGTCGGAGATCTTCGCTTCAGCCTGCTGGCCCTGCGGAGGTTGCTGGCCCGGCTGGGGCTGCTGGCCCTGCTGGGGCTGCTGGCCCGGCTTGGGCTGTTGGCCCTGCTGGGGTTGTTGGCCCTGCTGGGGTTGTTGTCCCTGCTGGGGCTGCTGGCCCTTCTGGGCCTGCTGACCTTCTGGGGCCTTGGGCTTGGCGCTCGGCTCGGACGGCTTCTCCTTCGCCCCGGCAGAGGGCTGGGGAGCTTCCTCAGCTTCACCCCCAGCTCCAGACTCCTCGGGTTGGGTCTCGGGTTTCTCGCATCCGACGGCAAACGTCAGCGAGGCGGCCGCGATGAGGATAATGAAAAAAGTGAGCGGGCTGCGATTCTTTCGATTCGGGTTCAACATATACTGTCCTTTGCTCTATAAAAGGTTCCGGTGACCAACGGCCACCCGGAGGGGTAATGGTCTTTTTGCCGGACGAGCCGGCGTTGCTCTATCCATCCTGATCGATGCGCTCGTCGATGCGCTTTCGCAGCTCGATGTCCTGCTGCATTTGCTGCATGATTGCCAAAAACTTCTCGCGGGGCAGCTCTCCGTCATCGACGGTCTTCTGGACCTCCATATTGGCCTCCTGGCGGATCTCACGGGCCTCGTCGGCCGATGCTGCGCCCTGAATGCGCTGCTGGTAGGTAGTCTGCAGCTCGACGACCTCTTCGTAGGTGTCGACAAAGGCGTCTATTTCCTTGTCGGAGGGCGGTTCGGCCTGCGCCGGGTTGCCCTGTTGGCCGCCTGCGGGGGGCTGTTGCTGATTGGCAGATGGATTCTGTTGTTGGGGTTGCTGCTGGGGTTGCTGCTGGGGTTGTGCTCCTTGTTCGGGTTGTTGTTGCGGCTGGTCTTGGGCGCCTTCAGGGGCCTCGTCATCCTCGGTGGGCTCTTCTTGGAACGACTCCGGCTCGCTGTCGTCGACGGGCGCCCGCTGTTGCTCCTTGCTCGACGAGCAAGCAGCCAGCGCCAGTGCACATGCTGCAATCAAGCAGATGATCAACCGCTTGACGTTTCTTGTTCTCGGCTTCGAATTCATTCTCATCGTCCTCTTTCGAGATGTTCTGAAACGGACTCTAAAACCACAGCGCCCCTCCAGGGACGGCTGCGTCGACTCGTTCTCTTCTTGTGCAATGAGTGTTCCAAGTCCCGAAAAATGTTGCCTGTCTGCGCCAGATCAACCTCTCGCGACCTCAGGAGGTCGATATTTCTTGGTCGGGGAGTGATGAAAAACAGGACTGGAAAGCTTCGGTGAGTTGTGTGAATATTCGACATGTACGAATATGATACACTTTTGAACTCGTTTGCCGTTCGTAAAAGGTCGTTTCATGCTCTCTCGCCGACTCATCTTATTTATCGCCGTGCCGCTGGTGGTTTCGCTGGTGGCCGGCGGTTTGATGCTCGAGGACTTCCTCGCCGAACGCTTCGAGCGGCGCATGCAGGCCGAGGTCGAGATGGTCGCACGCTCGTTGAAGATTCCGGTGGGGCATGCGGTCAACGTCGACCGCGAAGGGGCCATCGAGCGCGCGTTGGAGTCGACCAAGCAGATCGGCCGCGTCTACAGCGCGGATGTCTTCAACGAAGATGGCAAGATCGTCGCTTCGAGCCGGGACTTCAACAAAGACCTCGACAAAAACCAGCTCTCGCAGCTCGCCAACGAGTCGTCCTCGGACCACAAGGGCGGCTACGAGCGGGTCGGCGGTCGCGATGTCTACTCTCACTTCGTGACGCTGACCGAGCTGGATGGTCGGCCGTCGGGGTTTTTGCAGGTCACGCGGCTCAAGAGCGACTTCCAGCAGTTTATGGCCGAGCTGCGCTGGCAGGCGGCGCGGTACCTGCTGGCCATCTTTCTGACGGTGCTCGTCATCGTCTCGTTGGGATATTACGGAGCAGCCGGACGTGCGCTCTCCGCGCTGCATCAGTCCATCCGGCGGGTGCGAGACGGCGACTGGAAACACCGCGCCGATTCGTTCGGCCCCAAGGAGATCGCGTTGATCGCCAGCTCCTTCAACGAGATGCTCGACACCATCGATGCCGCCGAACGCGAGTTGGCCGAACAGCGCCGCCAACAATCGGAACTCGAGGAACAACTCCGGCGCTCCGAGAGGCTGGCGGCGTTAGGCCGGCTGGCAGGTGGGGTCGCCCACGAGCTGGGCACGCCGCTGAGCACGATTATGGGCCGTGCGTCGCAGGCGCTTCGCGAGGTCCAACTCTCCGACAAGGTCGAGCATAACTTGCAGGTCATCCACCGCGAGACACACCGCATGGAGCGCATCGTCCGGGAGTTGCTCGACTTCGGTCGCACCGGGCTCGGCAAACGCCGAGACATCAGCGTCGACCGGCTGGTCAACACCGCGCTCAAGGCCGTCTCCGACGACCTGAGCGAGGCTGGCACGCAGGTCGAATGTCAGGGGCCCTCGGACGGGCTGACGATTCCGGTCGACCCCGCGCGCTTCGAGCGTGCCCTGACCAACCTGATCAAAAACGCCAGCCAGGCCAGCAGGGGCGGGCGCATTCAAATCGCCTGGCGGCCGGTCGCCGACGAGGAGGTCGAGATCGTCATCGAAGACGACGGATCGGGCATCGAGCCCGACGACCGTCAGCGCATCTTCGAGCCTTTTTATACCACCAAGCGAGCCGAGGAGGGCACCGGCCTGGGGTTGTCGATCGTGCATGCGATCGTCGCAGAGCACGGCGGCAGGATCGTCGCTGACGCCTCCACTGAACTGGGCGGCGCTCGCATGTCGCTGAGGCTTCCGGCCGACAGTGAGCGCGCCAGCCGCGAGGAGAGCCCCGAGAGCTCATCGTTGGTTCAATGGATTTGAGTACGGCTCTCTAAACGGAGCGCAATCAGCAGCTTTTGACTCACGCACTGAAGACGGATGTACGGAGCACCATGACAGCTTCACAGGGATCCATACTCGTAGTCGAAGACGACCAGGGTCTGCGCGATCTGCTCTCCGAGGAGCTCGCCGCGGCGGGCTACGAGGTCGACGCGGTCGAGACCGCCGAGGAGGCGCGCCGCTTCCTGGACGGCAACCAGCCCATGCTGCTGCTCAGTGACCTGCGCTTGCCCGGCCAGACCGGCCTCGAACTGCTCGAGCAGGTGCAGTCGGCCAACTTCAACCCGCGGCCGGCATTTATCCTGATCACCGCCTTCGGCTCGATCCCCGAGGCGGTCCAGGCGCTCAAGCTCGGCGCGGACGATTTTTTGACCAAGCCGCTGGATCTCGACCACCTGCTCGTGCGCGTCGAGCGCATCTTCGAGGTCGAGAAGCTGCGCCGCCAGGTCAACTCCTGGCGCCAAATCGAGCGCGAAGGACTCTTCCGGGGGATCATCGGGCGAAGCCCGGCGATGAGCCACCTCTTCTTTCAGATCAAGAAGCTCGCCCGCGCCGAAGGATCGGTGCTGGTCATCGGGGAGAGCGGCACGGGTAAGGAGCTCGTCGCGCGCGCCATTCACGCCGAAGGGCGCGGCGATCGGGCGCCGTTTGTGCCGGTCAACTGTGCGGGCGTGCCCGAGGCGCTGCTGGAAAGCGAGTTCTTCGGACATGCTTCCGGCGCCTTTACGGGCGCCTCTGAGGAGCGCGAGGGGCTGTTCGTGCGCGCCGACAAAGGCACGATCTTGCTCGACGAGGTCGGCGATCTCCCCATGGGTCTGCAGGCCAAACTCTTGAGGGCGCTCCAGGAGCAAACGGTTCGGCCCGTCGGCCAAAATGAGCCGGTCGATGTCGACGTCCGGGTGGTGTCGGCGACAAATTGCGACCTCGAGAGCGCGGTGAAAGCCGGCGAGTTCCGAGAGGACCTATTTTATCGGCTGTCGACATTTATCTTGCGCGTGCCCCCGCTGCGAAAGCGCCGCGAGGATATCGAGCCGTTGGCCAGCGCATTCTTGCGGGAGGTCAAAGAACGCTCCGACCAGCTCGATCACGTCGAGGGCTTCGACGAGAGCGTCCTGGAGTTATTTCGCCGCTATCCATTTCCGGGCAACGTTCGAGAGCTCAAAAATCTCACCGAGCGCGCGGCCACTTTTTGTGAGGGGCCACTCATCTCGCTCAAAGACATGCCCGACAGGCTCCAAGAATTTGCCGACCACGCGCCCGCCCGGCCCCTCGACGTCGACGTGCTGGGCGACCGGCTGCTCGTCGATGGACGCCTCGCGAATATGGAGGAGCTGCGCAATCGTTACGCGCGCTACGTCGTCGAGCATCTGGGGGGCAATAAGCGGAAGGCAGCAGATGTGCTCGATATCAGTCGAAGCACGCTGTACCGCTACCTGCCGGATGCTCAGGAGTAGGAAGCTACTCGAAGAGCACGTCTTTCATTGTGTACCAGCCCGGCTGTCGTCCGGCGAGCCAGCCGGCGGCGCGCAGCGCGCCGCGGGCGAAGATGCCGCGGTCGGTCGCCCGGTGGGTCAGCTCGATGCGCTCTCCGGCGCCGCACAACAGGACGGTGTGCTCGCCGACGATATCGCCGCCGCGGATGGTCTGAAAGCCGATCTCGTCATCGGAGCGCTCGCCGGTATGGCCCTCGCGTGAGCAGACGCCGACCTCCTCGAGGTCTGCGCCGCGGGCTCGCGCGGCGGCCTGACCCAAAAAGAGCGCGGTGCCGCTGGGCGCGTCGACCTTGTGGCGGTGATGTGCCTCGAGGACCTCGACGTCGAAGCCGTCGGCGACCGCGCGCGTGGCGAGCTCGACGAGCCGCTCGAGGGTATTGACGCCCACCGAGAAGTTGGCCGCCCACAAAATGGCGACGTCGCTCGAGCGGCCCTTGAGCTCGGCGACCTGCTCGTCGCTCAGGCCAGTGGTGCCGGAGACGAGGGGCGTGCCGTAGCGCGCGGCAAACTCGGCCGCCTGCAGGCAGGCTTCGGGCGCCGAGAAGTCGACGACTACCTCGGCGTTCTCGATGGCCGTCTCCATATCGGAGGTGGCCAGAACCCCCTCGGGGCCCATCTCTGAGCCGTCTGCAGGGCTCTCCGGGCGTACGACGGCCTCGGCGACCGAGACGCCGTCGACGCTCGGAGCGTTTGCGAGCAATTCTTGGCCCATGCGGCCCTCGGCGCCGATGATCGTCACGAAGACTTCGTCTTTGTCGTCCATCATGGGGCCTCCAAAAGTCCGTAGGCACGCACGGCGTCTTCGAGCGCTCGTCGCGCCTCGTCGGAGATATCGTAAAGCGGCGCGCGCACCTCGGCGCTGCACCAGTCGAGCATCGCGGCGACCGTCTTGGTCGGCACCGGGTTGGGGGCTGCGAACAGCGCCCGCGCCAGCGGCTGGATCTTCAAATGCAGACGGCGCGCGGTCTCGAAGTCGCCCTCGCGCGCGGCGTCACACATGCGGCTCATCGCCGCGGGATCGACGTTGGAGAGCACCGAGATACACCCGGTGCCCCCGCTGGCGATCAGCGGAAAGGTCGTAAAGTCGTCGCCGGAGAGCACGTCGATCCGGCCGTCGACCGCCTCGAGCACCTCGGCGTCGAAGCGCATATCGCCGGTCGCCTCCTTGATGGCCACGATATTGTCATGTTCGGCCAGCCGGCCGACCGTCTCGGGGGTCAGCGAGCGCACGGTGCGCCCCGGCACGTTATAGAGCACCACCGGGAGGCCGCCTTCGTCGGCGATCGTCGAAAAATGTCGGAACAGCCCCTCCTGGTCGGGCTTATTATAGTAGGGGACCACGACCAGAGCTGCGTCGACGCCGTCGAGCTCGGCGACTTTGCGCGTATATTCGACGGTCTGACGCGTATCGTTCGAGCCGGTGCCGGCGACCACGGGTACCTCGGCGCCACCCGCCTCGACGACGGTGCGGATCACGGCAAGCTGCTCTTGTTGACTCATCGTGGACGCCTCGCCGGTCGTCCCACAGGGCACGAGGCCGTGAATGCCGCCGTCAATCTGGCGCCTCACCAGGTCACGTAGAGCTGCGTGGTCGACCTGACCGTCACGAAACGGCGTAATCAGTGCTGTATATGCTCCCCGAAGTTCCATCTACTACTCCTGTAACACGCTAAAGTGGACGGCAAATCAATAAGGACGCCAACCCAAAAGTGCAAGCCCCAAGCCCGCACTTAACCTTCCACGAGCCACTCTTCGAACGGCTCGCCATCGACCTCATCCGAGTAGCGAAGCTCCTCGAGGAACTCGGACTCCCGAAGCACCGTCCTGCGGCCGCGACGGCCGTGATGCATCATCGGCTGGCACAGGTAGAGCTCGTCTTTGGCGCGGGTGGTCATCACGTAGAATAGCCGCCGCTCCTCCTCGATGTCCTCGTCGGTCTCGGCGCGCGAGCTGGGGAAGTGGCCGTGCGAGAGCCACAGGCCGAAGACCGCCGTCCACTCCAGACCCTTGGACTGGTGGATCGACGAGAGCGTGACGTACTCGTCGGGCGCCTCGCCGCCGACCAGAATCTCCTGGCCGGAGATGCCCGACAGCAGCGAGATCTCGCCGAGAAAGTGGTCGATATCGTCGTATTGATCGGCGTAATTGGCCAGCTGGTCGAGGTCGGAGATGCGGTTTTCGTAATTTTCGAAGTTGCGCCGCGCGTACTCGGTATAACTGGTGTCGAGCACCTCTTCGATGAGCTCGGAGGGCCGGGCGGACAGCCGCTTGTCGCGCAGCGCGGCGATGAGCCCGGAGGCTTTCTTCCACGACGACTTCGCCCGCTTGGGCAGTGAGCCGATGAGCTGGCCGTGGGTGACCGCCTCCATCGGGTCGGACTGGCCCTGTACATACCGCCAGATATCCTGGGAGCGCTTGGTGCCGATGCCGCGCCACTGGCGGGCCAGCCGCATAAAGCTGAGCTCGTCTCGCGGGTTGAACAAAAACTTCAAGTACGACAACACATCTTTGATATGGGCCTGCTCGAAAAACCGCATGCCCGAGCGCACCACGTACGGGATGCCGCGGCGAGTCATTTCGACCTGCAGCTCCATCGAGTGGTGGTGCGAGCGGTACAGCACCGCCATCTCGTCGAGCGAGAGCCCCTCGTCGGCCAGCTCGAGGATGCGCTGGCAGACGAATTCGGCCTGCTGCTCGACGTTTCTGAGCTTGATCAGCGGCGGCGCCTCGCCGTGGTCTCGCGCGGCGCGCAGCGTCTTTTGGAATTGATTTTTATTGCAGCGAATCGAGGCGTTCGCCAGATCCAAGATCTCGGGTGTCGAGCGGTAATTGGTCTCGAGCTTGAACTCGTTGCAGCTCGGAAAGCGCTCGGGAAACTCCAGGATATTGCGATAGTCGGCGCCCCGAAACGCATAGATGCTCTGGCAGTCGTCGCCGACGACCATCAGATTTCCGTGCTCGGAGGCCATCAGGTCGATGATTTCGCCCTGCAGGTGGTTGGTGTCCTGGTACTCGTCGACCAGCACATGCTCGAAACGCCGCGCGTAGTGCTGGCGCACGTCGTCGTGCTCCTCGAGCAGCAGCTTCCAATTGAGCAGCAGGTCATCGAAGTCCATCAACGACATCTCGAGCTTGCGCGTCTGATACAGCCGAAAGATGCGCCGAATCGGCTCGGCCAGGTGCAAAAAATACGGGTATTGGTCGTCGAGCACCTCCTCGACGGGCTTGCGGGTATTGACGCAGAAGCTATAGATCCGGGTTAGCACGCGGCCCTTGGGAAAGCGCTGGTCGAGGTGGCCGACCTCGGCGTCGGCCAGACACGACTTCATCAGCGTGCCGGCGTCCTCCGAGTCCAGAATCGTATAATCGTCTCCGTATCCCAACTTGCTCGCCTCACGCCGCAAGATGCGGTTGGCGATGCTGTGGAACGTCCCGCTCCACAGCGACGTCACGTTGAGGTTGAGCAGCTCGCAGACCCGGTCGGTCATCGAGCGCGCCGCCTTATTGGTAAATGTCAGCAGCAGGATATTCTGCGGCGACACGCCCTTATCGACCAGATGCGCCACCCGGTAGGTCAGCGTATGGGTCTTGCCCGACCCCGCCCCCGCGATCACCAACAGCGGCCCGGCGCCCGCCTGAACCACCGCACGCTGCTGCTCGTTGAGGTCAGCCTCGTAGTCGATCCCCGACGAGCCGCTCGGCTTGTCCTTTTTTAGTGTGTAGCGCTTCACGCTTTGCCTTCCCGGTGTCTGTCCCGTCTGCTCGTTCGTTCAGTGCCCGCCGACAGTGTAGGGCGAGCAGCCACGACCTGCCAAGAGCCACTCCAAAACCGTCGCGCCGACACCGGTGCCAGACCATCTTGGTCTGGGGGGCGACGGTCAACATGCCACCGACGCACGTTGCCCTGGCTTCGCCAAACGGCGTTCCCCGAAATGCGTCGAAACAGAGAAGACCGGGAGCTTCAAAAATGTCTAACCTCGCAAGGTGTTGATATATAACGGCTTTGGGGGTTGGTGGCGTCATGGCAGCAAAAAAGTACGCAACGATCCGGCCCATTTTGCCGAAAACCATAATGAGGGGCAGATGTAATGCAGACGACGCTCGCGGCAGAGCGGGTTCCCCGAATTCGACAAATTACTCAGGCAAGGAGCTGAAAGATGAGTAGCACAAGCACAGTCAGCCACGGCGGCACCCAGGTCTACAGCGGCATGGAGGACACCTTTGACGATCTAAAGGACGAGAAGGCGCGCATCGGGGAGATGCGTGAACAGATCAAAAACAATCCGGATCTGTCCGATGATCAAAAGGCGAGCATGTTGGAGGAGCTCGACCGAGCCGAGGCCGCGGTCGACAAGGGGCTAGATTTCACTACGAAGAGTGGAAAATACGATCAGACTTCGGGCAACGTTCGCAACGACGGAGACTTTGGTGCGGTGGAAGCTTCGCTCAGTCGCGCCGAGGCGTCCATGCGCGACCTCGAAACGCAACTCGCGGCGAGCGCCCAAAACTCTCCGGATGTGCAGCAACCGCCGAACGCAGGCAATACCTCAGGAGCGTCGGGAACCTCGGGATCATCCGGAACGTCGGGAGCATCCGGAGCGTCGGGCTCGGGCTCGGGCTCGGGCAGCTCGTCGACGGGCGACGTGATGGGAACCGGCAAGAGCATGGACGAACTCATGAACATGATGGCCACGGATCCCGGCGCCCTTTTCGAGCTCACCGAAGACATGGATCCCAAACAACAACAAGTGTTGATGCAGCAGTTGCAGAGCGAACTACAGCAGATGAACCAGATGTTCTCGATGATGAGCAATATGGCCAAGTCGATGCACGACACCATGAAGGCCTCGATCAACAACATGCGGGTTTGAATACTCGAGTCGCTCCTCACCAACAAGCTGTTTCGGTGTGGTGAGGAGCCTAATTATCCGGCAGGGCGCGAGATGACCGCACTCCTTAACAATAGCGTCGTCAGTGCTCCCGCTCTCTTTTAGCCAATGAGGAAAAGACCTATGGAAGCACAAGAGGAAGTGGAAGAGACCAATGCTGCTCGAGACGAACAAGAGCTTGTGGTCGACGAGCAACTCAAAGAGGCGATGGGTGAGTTGGCCGGTCGAGTCCAAGCCAACGCGAAAGTCACCGACCTATTCGGCGTCGATGACTCGTTTGTCGATAATGTGATCAATAAGGCCTACAGCCTCTATAAGGCCGGGCAATTCGAGCAGGCGCAGGTTCTGCTCGATGGGGCCTGTTCGCTCGATCCCACGCGGAGTTATGCGCGTTTGCTCTGCGGCGACGTCTACATGCGCACCGGGCAACTCGAGAAGGCCCGAGAGCAGTTCGAGCAGGCATTCGAGTTGGACCAGGAGGATTTGATGGTCCGCGCGAAGCTTGGAGAGGTCTTTTTGCGCACCGGTGAGTGTGAGCGTGCGGCTCAATTGCTCCAGTACGTGGCGGATGAGGCCGACCCGGATGCGCCTTATGCCAAGCGTGCCCAGGCCCTCCTCGACAGTGCGACGCCGTTGGAAGCCGCTGGACAATAGTAGTCATTGAGCGAGGTGCTGTGTGAGTAGGGACTCTGATAGCCATGATATGGGCGAGGCGGCTGACCAGACCCCCGCCCAAAACCTGCGCATCCCCGACCACGCCCTGGCGGCCCTGGAGTATCAGGCCAGGCGTCACTACCGGCGTTGGCGGTTGGAGCGCGCCGAGCAGATTGCTCGGCGCGTGGTGCGCTTTGATCTGGGCAGGGCGGAGGCGTGGTTTTTGCTGGGCGACGTGGAGATGCGCCGGATGAATTGGCAGCGCGCCTATCAGCATTTCCAGCAGGCGGTCGACTGTCGGCGCAGCGAGGCAATGGCCTGGTGTCGTGGGGGCGAGGCGCTGATGCATCTGCGGGAGTTCGAGCGCGCCGAGCAGTGGTTGCGCGCGGCCGTCTCGCTGGACACCGCCAGTGTGAGTCCCGCCGGCTGTCGCGCTCAGCAGTTGTTGGAGCGCTATGCGGCCAAGTTCAATCGCGACCAGCCGGCCGATGTGGTCGACCAGAGCGAGGCTCCCACCCAGCAGCTTCGGATGGCCCCAGCCTCCTCGAGGCGACCTGAAATTCGCTCGATTCGCGATCGATTGCAGGAGTAGGGCACCCCACACAGCGGGTGCGGAGGCGGCGTTTCGCATCAACGACGTTGACACGCGATAGGCCTTTCATTACCTCTAGATGGCTGTTGAAACCCGGTTGCATCAAACGGCTCGGTCGTCACCGCGGGCACTCGCGGTGGGAGACGGCTCTGATGATCGGTCCAGCCAAACCAGCTCAGCTACTGCAGCAGATCGAGAGAATATATGCAGTCTTGGACGCGTAAAATCAGGCGGCTTTTCTTTCTCCTGCTATTTGTGGGGTTCGCCAGCTCCGTCGGTTGTGCGAGTTGTGAAGACGGTGACGGTGGTATTTCTCAGGGCACCTCGGGCAGCCTCACGGTCCAGCCGCTGAGCGTGAACTTTTCTCAGATTCCGATCGGCGAGACCGCTCGCGAGCAGGTCACGATCACCAATGCCCACACCGACGACCCCCTGAGGGTTCTGGACATCAAGCTGCGGGCGAGCGAGAACTCCACGGTCGACGACCTGCAGTTGGTCGACGTGCCCTCAAAGGACTTCGAGATCGCCGCCGGTGAGAGCCGAGTCGTCGAGGTCGAGCACACCGCGCAGGGTCAGGCCAACTCCGGCATCATCGAGATCTATAGCACGGACCCGAATTATCGGGGGGACCGGCCCTACGAGGTCGACGTCTCGACGATTCCCAATAGCCCACGGCTGGTCGCCGACCCGTCGGCGGTGCGATTCCCTCGCCTGCCCCCCGGGGACAGCGACGAGCAAACCCTGACCATTCGAAATGAAGGCACAGCTCCGCTGATCATCCACGAGGCGAGCTATTCGGGTGGGTCAGACTTTCAGGTCGACGACATTATTGACGATGGTGACGATGAGATCGTCTTGGACCCCTATGACGGCTCGCTGGCCGACGAGAACCCCGAGCGCTTCGAGCTGGTCATCCCGGTCCAGTACCGCCCGCAAGAAGACGGTGGCGACAGCGGCGAGATCATCATCGTCTCCAACGACACCCGCGATCAGAGCAACGATGATGACGAAGGCGTCCATATCGTCGACGTCCAGGCCAACGCCGATGCGCCGTGTATCCTCGTCGATGGCAAGACTCGCAGCTTCGGGCAGGTCCCCATCGGCGCGGTGGTCACCGAGGTGGTCCGAGTGACCAATTGTGGCTCTCAGACGCTCGACATCGAGGGCGTCGATCTGAGCGAGAACTCCGACGATGATGAATTTTCGCTCGAACTGGGCTCTTGGGACTCCAATGGAGACGGTCAGGTGGACAGCGCGATTCGGCTCGATCCGGGCGAGGACGACACCTTCGAGATCGATTATGGACCCACGCAAGTCGGAAGTGACACCGGCGAGGTCGTCATTCGCAGCAATGACCACAGCCAGCAGGAGCTCGAGCTCGAGCTCGTCGGCCGCGGCTCGGACGGTGAATGCCCCGAGGCAAAAGTTACCGCCAAGGTCCGCGGTCAGGATACCTCGCCGCGCTCGACGATCACCGCCGCGCCGCTCGACTATATTATCCTCGACGGCTCGACCAGCGAGGACCCCGATGGCCGAGTGGTCGACTACGAATGGGAGCCGCTCGAGGCGCCCGACGACAGCACGATTAACCTGAGTGAGACTGCACAGGCGCCCGATGATGCCTCCAAAAGAGAGTTTCGCGCCCTCACCGCGGGCACCTATAAGGTCGGATTGACCGCCGTGGACAACGAGGGCTTCAAGTCGTGCAATCAAGCTGTGGCTACGATCGTGGTCACGCCCAACGAGAAGGTCCACATCGAGCTGACCTGGAGCAATCCTCAAGACCCCGACGAGTCCGACGACACCGGCAGCGACGTCGACCTCCATCTGGTCAAGATGGGCCCCGGCAAGTGGTTCGAGTCGCCTTACGATATCTTCTTTCGCAATAAAGAGAGCTTCTGGGAGCCCGAGACGCCCAGCTTGGATATCGACGACACCGACGGCGCGGGCCCCGAGAATATCCAGATGGATGATCCCAGTAATTGCGAGTGGTATGCCATCGGTGTCGACTATTACCGGCAGCTATACGGAACCGCCTACGCCACGTTGCGCATTTATATCAACGAGAACCTGGTCTTCGAGGAGATCAACAAGCCCCTCCAGCGTGGCGGTCAATTCTGGGACGTCGCTCGAATTCACTGGAATCAGGGTCAGGCGACTATTCTCAGCGTGGGCAACGTGATGCCGGCTTCCCCCGACGGCCAGGAGCCGGAGGTGACCACCGACATGATGGAGGCCGACTCCAACGGCGATCCCGTCTACTGCACCTCTCAAGAGTTGTATTGATCGCCCCAAACGAGGTGGTGATTGGTCTCGAAGGCGCCTCGGCTTTGGTCGGGGCGCTTTTTGTGCGAATAGTGGGAGTGGCGGATCGTCGGGGCAGGATACGCGACGAGGTGATCGAGCGTGCTAAATCCGTCAAGATGCTTGTGAAAAGCAGGTGTGCAGGCTAAGAATTATGTGTATGGCGCATTGCGCCAGCGCGACAGTCGAATCAGCCCCCACGTTCGAGAGTCTCGTGTGACTCTTGTCCGCGTAATTCGGTCCTCCCCGAGCATTGCAGCGGTCCGTTGGTGCGCCCGAGCCGTTTGAAACGAAGCAGGTACACACATGGCGCTTCCTGAGACAAGCTGCCCCGAATGTGGTCAGCCCACCGCCGACGAGCCGAGTTGCATTCACTGCGGCTGGCAGCCGGCCGGCTGGCTGGAGGTCGGGGATACCTTCGAGATGGGGGTCGATCCCGATGAGCTGGGCCTCGATGTCGATCATGAGGAGGTCAACGTCGAACTCGAGATGGTCGAGCTGTGGGAGACCTACGAGATTCGGCGCGTTCTGCTCGCCCATCCGGTCGGCATCAGTGACGCTGACGGCATCTCGTTGGCAGATACGATACTCGAAGAACTCGACGGCCGTTCGTTCGTGGTCGAACAGGACGACGCGCGTACTCGATGTCGCGACGAGGTCATGCCCGATGAGCTGATCGAGGCGGTGCGCGTGCCGCTTTTCCGTGGCGAACGCACCGGCCGCCCCGTGGCAGTCTATGGCAACGACAGCGGTCTCGCACTCGACGAGATCGTCGAGATCGCCGCCGGCAAGCTCAACTTGGCCCAGATTCGCGGCCTGTTCATGCCGGTGGTCGACGCGGTCGCCGAGCTACACGAACAGAATTTGTTGCACCTTCGCCTCACGCCGTGGACCGTGCGCGTATTCGACGGATCGGACGGCAACGGCCTGCCGCTCGAATTCCTGCGTCAGACCATGGAGCCGCTCGACTCATACCACGAGCCGGTCGGCCTCGAGGAAGATACGTTCTCAGACGTTCAGGTCGAAGGCGGCGCCACCGACGAGCCGAGTCGCAGTTTCGCGTCGGCCGAGAACGCCTCCGAGCGAACCCGCGAAGACGTCGTGCCGCTGCTGCAGGCCGACTACTCGGTGCCGGCCGACTCCGACGAATCCTCGGACCCGCAGGAGATCCGACGAGAACTCTCCGAGGTGAGCGACGCCGGCACCGTCTACTTGGCCGAATCGGAAGCCGCAGTCTGTGAGGAGCCCGACGAGATAGACCTGACGGTTATCTTCGACGGTATCGAGGGCTTCTTCGAGGAGGGCGGCAGTTTCGAGGAGGTCCCCATCATCCGCGGCTTCTCGCCGCCGGAGTTGATGGGGCGCGCCCAGCTCGAGATCGGGCGCGGCTGTGACGTCTTCAACCTGGGCATGATGTTGTACTTCCTCATCGGCGGCCAACTGCCGCCGGTGTCGGTCTACACTCGCCACATCCCGGCGGTACCTGCGCGGAACCTGCGCCCGGAGTTCCCGCCGGGCCTTCAGTCGGTCATCAGTCGGGCGACCCGGCCGGACCCGAAGGAGCGCTTCCCGGACGTGGCTTCGCTCAAGAAAGCCTTCGAGCGCGCCTGCGACGTGATGAAGGCCAGAGCAGAAGGCTCAGCCGAGCGAACCCCTCGCATGAAGCTGGCCGTCGACACTCATATCGGCATCGCCAAGAGGCGCCGAAATCCGACCAACCAGGACGCCGTCTTTGGAGCCGCCTCCGACGACCGTCGTTTCGCGTTGGTCGTGGTCGCCGACGGCGTCTCGACGGCCTCGTACGGTTCGGGAGACCTGGCCAGCCACATGCTCATCGCCGAGGCCAAGGCCGCCTGGGAGGAGTTGCTTCCGTCTTATCTGATGGACGAGCCGGTCGATCCGATCGTGGCCATCCGCGACATCTTGAACCGCGCGAACGATCGCATCGTCAACTACGTCAACGAGAACTTTTTGCCGTTTCGCGGCGGCCCTCACGAGGTGATGGGCACCACCGCGCTGGTGGCAGTTCTACAGGACGGTAAAGTGACGCTGGGGACGCTCGGAGACAGCCGGGTCTATCTGCAACGCGGCGGAGCCTTCGAGCAGATCACCATCGACCACAACTTGTGGACGCTCAGTATCCTGGAGGGTGTGCCGGCGGACAACGCGCTGGCCATGCCCCACGGCGATGCGCTGGCCCGGTGCCTGGGCACCTTTATCGTCGACAACGAGCGCCTCGAGGCGGTCCACCCCGAGCCGGATATCTTCCGGTTCTCGGTCACCAGCGGCGACAACCTGTTGCTGACCACCGACGGCCTGGTCGACTTCGCGGCCGCCAATATGCTCAGCGCCGAGGACAAGATCCACCAGATGCTCGTCTCCGAGCCCGACCCCGCGCTGGCCTGTCTCGAGCTCATCTTGCTGGCCAACCGCGGCGGCGGCGGAGACAATATCGGCTTGGGGATTGTGAAGTATGCGTAGGTGCTCGGCATCACGCAAATAACCCCTCCGCCTGAGCAATGCGAAGGCGGAGGGACTTCGGAGTGATGCCCTGATCTTACTTTACTCCCCCCGCGCCATCTTCTCGGCGTATTCGACCGTCTCTTTGGGGACGAACTCTTCAGGTGGGTTTCTGCGCCCGCTCTTCGAGGCGAATTCGGGGTGATGTTTCTGGATCCAGCGCACCGTGTCGCGCAGCGTCTCGTTGGGGCTTCGCGGCTGCCAGTCGAGCTCTTCCTCGGCCTTCGATGAGTCGATATACCAGTAGTATTGAGCCATCTCGACGCTGACCGGGTCGACGTCGGCCTTCTTGCCGAAGGTCTTCATGGCGCGGTCGAGGAACTTCGCGCCGAGCACCGCGGCTTTGCCCGGGATGGGCAGCTTGGGGCGCGGAATGCCGGTGATCTCCGCGAGGCGCTTCAAAAAGTCGCTGATTGACAGATTAACCGCCCCGAGCAGGTAGGTCTCGCCGGCCGGCGCCTTGTCCATCGCGGCGATGAAGGCGTCGGCTGTGTCGCGCACATCCACAAAAGACATGCCCCCGGGCATCTGCCCGGGGATCTTCTTTTTGAGATACAGCACCACGTCACCGGTCGAGCTCTGGTTGCGGTCGCCGGGGCCGAGCAAGAGGGTGGGCCGCATCATCACGATGGGCAGCCCCTTGTCGTCGATAAATTTTCGGCAGACGCGCTCGGCGTAGATCTTGGACAGATAATACGGCCAATCTTTGACGAGCGGCTCGGCGGTCGGCGAATCGTCGGTGGCCAGGAAGTCCGGGCTCTGGCCGACTCCGACGGTGCCGCTGGTCGAGGCGTAGACGATCTTCTCGACGTCCTGGTCGACCAGTGCCCCGAGCAGTCGGCGCGTGCCCTCTACGTGGATATCATACATCAGATGAGCGCGGCTGCGGTCACGCTCGACCTTGCCGGCCAGGTGGTAGACCCGCTCGACGCCCTCCACAGCCCGCCGCACGTCGTCGGCGTTGGCCAGGCTCCCCTCGACGATCTCGGCGCCCATATCGGACAACTCCAGGTCGAACGAGCGCGTCAACACACGCACGTCCTCGCCGCGATCCAAAAGCTTTTGGACGAGATGCCGCCCGAGAAATCCAGTTCCGCCTGTTACAAGTGTGGTCATAATTCCGATACTGCAGAGAGTGAGAGAGTGAGAAAGTGAGAGAGTAA
>JBKGZI010000050.1:0-21077 GCA_046545675.1 Persicimonas sp. | reverse complement strand
TCCTCGAGGCCGAGCTCGAGCTCCAGGTAACCTGTCTTATCGTCGCGCACCTCGGGCGGTCGACCGACTCACCGGCGCTACGCGCGCTGGCCGCGGCCTGGCGGGCATCGGCTAGCATCGGGTCGGCCTCGTTGTTGACCTTGGCCGAGATCTGTCGGGCGTTGGCGCTGGTCGCCCGCGCGTCATCGAGCATGGAGCGCACCGTCTGACCGTCGTCGACGGCGAAGTTCAGCGCTGCCAGCAGCTTGGCGGCCTCCTCGGTGGTCTTGCGGGTATTTTGCACCGTGCCATCGATATCCTCGCGATTGTCGACGACGACCTCGTCGAGGTGGCCCATCAGCGACGCGGTGTTGCCGATGAGCTCGTTGGCGGGGATGTCCGGGTCGCTCAGCAGATCGTCCAGGGTGTCCAAAAGTTGGGTCGCCTTGGCGACGACCACGTCCATGCGCGGCGGCTCGACACCGCGAAGTACGGCTCCCTTCTCGATGCGCGGGGCGTCAAACGAGTTGGTCTCGATCTCGATATACGGCTCGCCGAGCATGCCGCGGCGGCTGATGAAGAACTCGCTGCTGGTGCGGACTGCGTCGGCGTAGTCCTCCTCGATACGAACCTTGGCGCGCACGGAGACCGCCGGCGAGTCGCCGCCGGAGCGGTCCGGGTGAAATTCGAGCTTCTCGATGTTGCCTACGTTGATGCCCGCGATCGCCACGTCGGCGCCGGGCTTCAGCCCCCCGGCGTTGTCAAAGTCGACGTGGAAGGTAAACCCATCCGAAAACGAGACGTCTCCCAGCACGAGCACGAAGGCGACGAGCAGTCCCAACGAAAAGAGTACGAGGGCTCCGACCTTGACTTCTATGGACGATTCTTTGCTTTGCATGGGAACTCTGGCAGCGCGCGACGTAGTGAACGGGGCTTATCTTGGTCTACAACGGCCCAACGTGCAATAGGAGCCTTCTCAATTCGGCTCCTCCATCGGCCCGTCGGGGCGGCCCTGGATGAATTGCTGGACGACCGGGTGCTCGGAATTCTTGAACTCATCGGGCGTGCCGTCGAGCACCAACTTGCCCTTGTAGAGCATGGCGATGCGGTCGGCGATGCCGAAGATACTGCGCAAATCGTGTGAGATGACGATGCTGGTCACCCCGAGGTTGTCCGACAGGTGGCGGATGAGCTTGTCGACCATCGCCGCCGAGATGGGGTCGATGCCGGTGGTCGGCTCGTCGAAGATCACATACTCCGGGTCGAGGGTCAGCGCGCGAGCGATGGCGACTTTTTTGCGCATGCCATCGCCAAAATCGGCTGGATGGCGGTTCGCGTAGTCCTGCATGCCCACCTTTCGGAGCTGTTCCATCGCTTGGGCTTCGGCCTCCTCATCGCTGACCGGCCGGTGCTTTCGGATGGGCAGCATCACGTTTTCCAGGAGCGTCATCGAGTCGAAGAGCGTCGAGTTTTGAAAGACCATCGCGCAGCGCTTTCGAATCGGATAGAACTCCTTTTCGGACAGGTCGGTGACGTCGACCCCGTCCAAATAGACCCGGCCCCTATCTGGCCGAAGAAGTCCCACCAGATGCTTGACCAGCACGCTCTTGCCCGCCCCCGACTGTCCGATGACAAAGAAGACTTCGCCGGGTTTGACGGTCACGTCGACGCCGCGAAGCACATGCTTGTCGCCGAAGCTCTTGTAGATTCCCTGGAACTTTATGCTGCCCATGACCGCCTCAAAAACCGTACTGAAATCCGAGTGTGAATCGATGAAAGGTCCAGTTTCGCTCCGTCCATTCGGACTCGGCTGTAAACTCGGTGGGGCGATTGAAGCCTTGGATAAACGGGGCTGAATAGCCGATTTGGACCAGCAAGAAATCCTCGTTGGCCGTCCAGATATATTTGCCCAGCCTCAGCTCGGCGCCGAGCACTTGGAGCGGGGCGTCGTCGGCGTGTATCTGGAAGAGATGCATCCCGCCGACGGCGACCAGGCCGAGCTCATCTTCGAAGGGCAGCCAGTGCCCATAAAGGCCCAACTGCCAGGCGAAGTTTTTGGAGGAGTCCGCCTCGCCGCTCTTGGCCGCGGTGTTGTCGTCGAGCCACTGCATGCCGAGGCGCCCCTCGGCGGCCATGAAGAAGCTTCGATTGATGATCTGGGTCACACCCAGGCTCGCCATGGTCGCCGCGGTCAGCGAGGTGGATGGCACCTCGTCGAGCTCCGAGGCGCTCGAGTCGTATAGGAAGCCCGGGTCCAGGCTCATCCCGGCGGTGAAGTATTGCTTGCCCTTCTTGGGCAGCACCACGTCGGCCTGCGCCGTCTGCGGTGTGGCGAGTGCGGCTGCAACGGCCCCCATCATGAGGAGATTTAAGAAAGCCTGAAGTATTGGTTTAAGGTTTCTCATTGGGACTCAGTTGCTGGTTGATGTGCGGGCAGAGAGTCTCAGTCCTTATAAGAGCGCCAACACGACATATCCAAACCCGGAGATGAGGAAGTCGAGGATGACCACGGCGAGACTGGCGTTGACGACCGCCTGGGTGGTCGCGCGCCCGACGCCTTCGCTGCCTCCGACGACGCTCAGGCCGGCCTGGCACGAGGCGATGGGCACGGCCATACCATAGGCCAGCGCCTTGATGAGCCCGATATTGACGTCGAACCAGCCGATCATGGACAGATCCAGGAACGTACGCGGATTCAACCCGAAGAACGAGTAGGCGGTCACCGCGCCGGCCACGTACGAAACGAGCACACCAAAGATCGTCAACACGATCATCATCACCGTCGAGGCGAGGAAGCGGGGGACGACCAGGTAGTCGATGGGCTGGGCGCCGCTCATGCGAAGCGCGTCGACCTGCTCGGTGACGACCATGCTGCCGATCTGGGCGGCCATGCCGGTGCCCACGCGCGTGGCGATCATCATGGCGGTGATGGTCGGGCCGAACTCGCGAAGCAAGAGCTGCAAGAATAGCGCGCCCAACAACTGCAGGTCGCCGGTGATCTGGTTGGCCTGGTATCCCGCCTGAAAGATCAGGATCATCCCCAAAAAGCCCAACGTCACCGCGATAAATAGGATCGATCGGTTGCCGATCTCGTGCATCTGCTCGAGGACCGCATCTCGGCGCTTGGGCCCTTTTTGGCCGTGGACGATATAATGGAAGGTCAGGCCCAGCACCCGAAAGATGTCCTGGACGGTCTCGTAGACCTCGAGCACGGGTCGACCGACCGAGCCGAGCGCGCGCGCCAGCCAGCTTCGAGAGTCCTCTTCCGGGTTGTGAGTTTCGTTAGACATGACCTTGCTGCGTCGTGGCGCCCTCTACAGCACCATGAACGTAATAAAATAATCGAGCACGAAGATCGCCGTGGCGCTGCCGACCACCGAGGCGTTGACCGCGCGGCCCACGCCGACGGCCCCGCCGCGGGTCTGCATGCCGAAGTGGCACGAGATCACCGCGATGGCGTAGCCGAAGGCGACCGCTTTCCACAGCCCGTGGGTGAAATCCTCGAGCTTGATATATTCGACGATGCTCCAGGCGAAGAGCTTCATGTCCACGCCCAGCAGCAGTTGGCTGGTGATCGCGCCGCCCAAAAGGGCGGTGAAGTCGCCGATGACCACCAAAAGCAGCATCATCACGATCATCGCGATGACCCGCGGCATGACCAGGTAGCGCACCGGGTCGATGGCCAATGCTCTGAGGGCGTCGACCTGCTCGGTGACCTTCATGGTGCCCAACTCGGCGGTGTTGTTGGCGCCGACTCGCCCCGAGAACATCAACCCGATCATCACCGGGCCGACCTCTCGAAGCACGCTATAACCGGCGCCCCAGCCGAGCAGGCCGTGGGCGCCGTATTGTTCGATATACAGCCCGCTCTGGATGACCATGATCGCGCCGGTCAACAGCGCCGTGACCACCACGATGGGGAAGCTCTTGACGCCGACGCGGTACAGACTGCGCCAGATCTGGGGCTTGTCGAGCTTCCAGGGGGCGAAGTTGACAAAGATCTGGCCCATCATCACGAAGAGCCCGCCGATCTCGAAAGACCAGTCGACGAAACGTTTTCCGATGTGGCGAAGCGGATTGATCATCAGTCAGCCAAGCTCGTCGTCGCTAAAGCCGTCCCAGAACTGGCGTACGATGTTGATGTCGGTCTCTTCGATTTCACGACGCGTACCATAGAACACAAGCTCGCCACGTTCGAGCATCGCAAAATGCTCGCAAATATCTTTGATGCCGCCGATGTCGTGGCTGACCGTGATCGAGGTGGTGCCCAGCTCGGCACGCATCTTCTGGAGGAGCAAGAAAATCTTGGAGCTCGTCACCGGATCGAGGCCGGCGGTGGGATCGTCGTAAAAAAGAATCGGCGGCTTCTGGATGACCGCGCGTGCGAAGCTCACCCGTTTCTTCATGCCGCCCGACAGCTCGTTGGGAAATTTGTCGGCGGCGGTGGGCAGCCCGATCTCCTCGAGTAGCTCGGCGACGCGCGCGTCGATGACGCTCGGGTCGGTCTTGCCCTCCTGGCGAAGCGGGAAGGCAATATTCTCGGAGACCGTCATGAAGTCGAAGAGCGCATAGTTCTGGAACAGCATCCCCAGCGCCTGGCGAAACTCGGCCAGCTCGATCTCCTCGAGGCTCTGCACGTCGGTGCCGTCGATGATCACGCGGCCGCTGTCGGGCCGAATCAGCCCGCAGATGATCTTGAGGAGCACCGTTTTTCCGCAGCCTCCCGGTCCGATCAGCCCCATATTCGAGCCCTCGGGGACTTCCAGCGAGATATTGCTCAACACCGGGCGGCCGAAGTGGGTCTTTGAAATGTTCTCCACACGGATCATGGGTTTGCTTCCTCGGCCAGCCGCTGGGTCGCCTGTCGTACAAATCGGCTCTCGGGGTATTGCTCGATGAAGTCCTCCATCGCCCGACGGTAGCCGTCTTTATCGCCCATCAACCTGTGTGCCTCGACGATATGCCAGGCGGCGTCGTCGGTCTCGACGCTGTGGGGAAAGTCGGACAGATACCGCTCGAAGTGCTCGATAGCTGCGTCGTAGTCGTCGAGGAAGAGCAGGTGAATCAGACCGAGTTCGAAACGCGCGTCATTGGTCCACGGCGAGTTATAGCTGCCCACGAACCACGAGGTCTCCACATCGTCGGCGAGCGTCTCCAAGAGCTCGATGGCCTGAGGCCAACGCTGGTGGCGCTTGTGGATCATCGCGGCCTGCCACAGCGCATCGTCGGACAGGCCGCCGTCGGGATAATTGGTGTAGAGGGTGCGATAGTGGGCCAGGGCGCCGGCCTCGTCGTCGGCGTGCTCTTCGAGGGTCATCCCCAGCGCGAAGAGCAGGTTGTCGGCCACCGGCTGGTCTTCGACCTCGACGTATAGTTCATCGAAGTACTGCTCGAGCCGGGAGAACTCACCGCGGTCCCGGAAGCGCTCGGCGAGCTCGCGCACGCTGAACTCCGCGGAGACCGAGGCCGGATACCGAGTGACGGTCTGGCGCAGCAATCGCCTTCCGCGCTCGGTCTCGCCGAGTCTCTCTGTGACGATCTTCGCCGAGCGGTACGTCGCCCGGGCGCCGGCCTCGTCGTCGTATTCCTGGCTGTAGACCTGCTCGTAGCGATCCAAGGCGGTGTGCCAGTCGCCGCGCCGCTCGGCAATGCGAGCCAGCTCATTGAGTACGTAGCGGCGCTCTTCGTGGCCGGGGGCGTTTTCGAGCAGCTCCTCGTAGCGTCGCTGGGCTTCGTCGAGTTCGCCGGCGTCGTGGAGCTTTCCGACCTCGAGGACCCGGTCATTCCAGCGGTGGATATAACGGTCTCGGCCGCAGGAGGTCACCAAAAGCGCCGCGATCAGGACGATCCACATAAATGCGCCTGAACTGGCAGCCATCGGCAGCAGTCGGCGGGGGGGGCTGTTCAGGTGAGGTATCTGCAAAGCAACTCGGTCGGGTGGTATCGCGCGGCCTCAATCGGTCTTCGTCGAGCCGATCTCGGGACAACTGATGAAGTGCCAAAGAAAGGCCATCATAGAATTTAGTGTGACTTCATCGCCGCCAAATCGTATAAAAGCAAGTCCACGTGCGCCATTGGCTTCGACGGAGTCTTCCGGACTTGAAGTGTCTGGCGCATGTCACGTGTCCGAATACTGCCGCAGTCTATGATGCGAAGTACGGCAAAAGCTATCCTGCGACGGTTCATCATTTTGGTGTCGTTGTCGCTCGTCGCCTCCTTCTTTGTAGAGCCTTCCACGGCGCTCGCACAAGAGACCGAGACGAATCCGTCTGCCGACGAGCAGAGAACTGCCGCTTCCGGCGAGGT
Source organism: Persicimonas sp. (assembly GCA_046545675.1). Lineage (GTDB taxonomy): Bacteria > Myxococcota_A > Bradymonadia > Bradymonadales > Bradymonadaceae > CAYLTX01. Next base: position 14,792 of record JBKGZI010000050.1, on the reverse strand, counting down.
GGCCGAGGCCGAAAAAACGGAGGCATCGGCCAATGTAGAGGCCGAGAGGTCCGAGGCCACCGAGCCCGAGAAGACCGAGCCTGCCCAAAACGAGCCTGCCCAAAAAGGGAATGTCGCCCGATCGCTGATGGCCGAGCATCGTCTGAGCCAAGAGCAGGTCGACGATCTCCAGGAGCTCCAGCATCTCGAGTCGCAGGTCGCCGCGCAGCTCGCCGGGCTACGCGCTGAAAGCGATCGCGTCGACCGGCGGGTCACCGCCGCGGAGAGCTCGGCAGTGGTGCTCGACGAGCAGGTCGACGACGACACATTGTCCCAAGAGGTCCGCGCGAGCTTGGCCCGAAAGGCGGCCGTGGCGCACGGGCTGCTGGCGACCAGGCGAGCGTCGGCCGAAGGGGTCGGTCAGTTGGTCGACGGGAAGCGCTCGCTGCTGAATTTATTGTCCACGCGCGTCGATGAACTCCACCGCGACGCAGAGAAGGCCGCCGAGCGCAATCGTGAAGATCGCGCGCGGCTCGACCAGGCGACGGCCGCCGAGCAGAGCGCGCTCGCCGAGGCCGAGAGGGCGCGCGTGAGGGAGGCGAGAGAGCGCGACGCGCAGGTCCGTGAGATCATCGCCCAGCGCCGCGAGCTGCTCGAGAAGACCGCCGAGGTTGCTCGCACTCAGAGCGAGCAGATCCAGCAGGCCAGCCGCGATCGCACCGATCGCGTCGAGACGTTTGCCAGCCGCCGCGAGGACATCGCGGGCAAGCTCGACAGCTTTCCGAGCACCCCCAGCGATGGTTTCGCCAGAGAGCATATCGATCCGGTCTTCCTCCAGGTCCTCGAGCATCGACGCGAAGTCAGACGATCGGTGCGTCGCTACGAGGAGCTCTACGACGCCGCCAAGGAACATGTCAGCGACGCAAGGGAGAAGCTCGCCGACGCCGAAGCTCGGCACGAGCGCGCGCGGGAGCGCCAAGAGGAGCTCGGCGAGTCGGTCGTCGGTGAGCAGAAGGTCAAGCTGGCCGAGGCACGCCGCGAGCTTCGCGATCGCGAGGTCGAAGCCGGCCTGGACATCGCGCAGGCGCGAAGAGAGCAGCTCGAGCTCGAGCACGAGCGGCGCGAATACTACGACGAGGTGGTCGAAGAACTCCTTCCGGTGATCAGCGACGAGCGGCGCGACGAGTTCTATGCAGTTTTCAACGATGAAAACTGGGAGAGCGCCTGGTTCGGCGTGCGCCAGGCGATCGTGGGAGCCGTCGAGATCGGCCAGATGCGCGCCGACCAATTCATGGCGTTGCCCGAGCGACTGCTGTCCGCGGAGGCGTGGGGGTGGCTGCTCGTGCTGTTTATCCGCCTGGGCGTGCTCGGGCTGGTGGTTTATTTCGGCCGCGCGTATACCGACCCGGCGATCCGCCGCCTGACCAGCTTTGCGCTGAGGCGGCGCTTCTTCAAACGCTACGCGCCCCTGACCATCAAGGGCGCCGAGGTGCTCCGCTCGGTCGTTCCTCCAATAATCCTCTACCTGCTCCTGGACAGCGTGGCCGCGTATCTGGCCGAGGCCTTCCCCGAGCTGGTCATCGTGAGTTGGGGCATCGACGCGTTCTTTGTCTTCTGGATCGCGATGACGCTCGTCAAGGTGCTGGTGCTGCCCAGGCGCTTCCGCGAGGAGTCGCTTCGCACGCCCGCCCCGGATCTGTCGCGGCTGGGGGCCGACCCCATGCGAGCGTCGATGTCGTCGGTCGATCTGATCAATCTGGAGCTGTCTCGCGCCCGCAAGTTGGTGCGCAGCCTGCGCATCGTGTTGGTCTTCTGGTTACTCGAGCACTACGTGCCGCTGGCGGTGACCACGCTCTTTGGCCACTCGGTGGTCTCCAAGCTGGTCGAGACGATCTTCTGGTGGGGCCTGGCGCTGGTCGTCTATCTGGTGCTGTCGACCTGGAAGGATGATATCGCCGCGCTCTTCGAGCGGCTCGCCTCGGAGCGGATGCCGCGGGCGGTCGAGTTTGTCAAAACCCATAAGGATCGATTGTACGGGGTGTTCGTCATCGCGCTGGCGTTCCTGTATGTCGCGTTTCGCGAGATCGGCAAATTCGCCGGCACCCAGGCCCGCGACACCGAGTGGAGCAAGCGGCTGAGCAACTTCGTGTTCCGAAAGCGCATCGAGCTCCAGCAAAAGGAGCGCGACGGTGAGCCGGTGTCTCAGCAACGCGAGCGCGCCGAGTTACCCGAGGACTACGCCGCCTACTTCGACGGCCGCCCGCTCGACGACGAGAACTATAAGGTCGAACGCGACGAGCAGATCTTGCCGGTGCTCGATACAGTGGCTCGATGGCAGGCCAATCAGGTGCAGGGCTCGCTGGCGCTGAGCGCCGAGCAGGGTTTGGGTCGGACCTCGTTGGTCAACGACATCGTCCGGCGCCTCGCCGAGCAGTTCCCCGACCTGACCGTCGAACGGGCAAGGATCACCGACAAGATCGTCGACCGCGTGGCGATCATCAAATTCATCGCCGACTTCTTTGGCCTCGACGAGACGCCCGATGGGCGTGAGCAGCTCGTCGAGCAGTTGCTCGCCATGAAGCCGCGCATGATCGTGCTCGACGATTGTCATCACTTCTTCGTGCGCGAGATCGGCGGCTTTCAGGGGCTGGACACCTTCTTGGAGGTGGTCAATCTGACCGATGAGGTCCACTTCTGGATGCTCACGTTCAACGAGTATTCGTGGAATTATATCAACCGCGTTCACCCGCGGCAGCACTATTTCGGCAAGGTCTGCGAAATCCAGCCGTGGTCGGAACGCGAGATCCAGGAGCTCATCCAGCGCCGGAATGCGCTGACCGGCCGCAAGATCAGCTTCACCGATCTGGTGATTACCCACGACGATACCGAAAACGACTTCTACGAGATTATCAAGACGGCGAACGGCTACTTCCGGCTGCTGCACGAATACTCGCGGGGCAATCCGGCGGTCGCACTTCGTTTCTGGAGGCGGAGTATCGGCGTCGACCCGGACGGGACCATCCACGTAAGCTTGTTTCGCAAGCCGCCGATGGGGCCGATCCACCAGCTCGAAGACCAATATCTATTCGTGCTGGCGGCCATCGCCCAGCATGGAGCGCTGGGGCCCGACGAGCTCGCCAAGATCACCAACTCCGAGCATGCATTTTGCGAGATGGCGCTCAATTATTTCGTCGAGCGCGGCATCGTCACGCCATATAAAAACGGGCGCGTCGAATTGAGCCCGCTGTATTTCCGCCAGATCGTCAAGCAGTTGACGGCATCGAATTTCTTGTGGGACTGACCCAGCCTCGAGGAGGCCAATATGCTCGACCTCATTGCTGTCGACCCGGTGGTTTTCACGACCACGGTCTTCGCTCAAGCCGACGCCAAGACGGTCATGGAGATCGCCGAGAAGGCCGAACTCTTCGAGGTGGCCAAGGTCTTCAAGGCGCTGATCGTCATCGCCGTGGCGGTCGTGGCCAGCCGGCTGGTCAAGGCCACGCTCGACAAGCTCGGCGAGGGCCGGGCGCGGCGCAGGCTGCTCGCCAAGAAGATCGGCAGCTTCTCGCGGCTGGGCATCTTCGCGTTCGCCACCTATCTGGTGGTCCTGACCTTTTTTGACGCAGACGAGCACCGCACCGCGCTGCTCGGCCTGGGCGGTACGCTGGCGGTCACGATTGGCTTCGCGCTCAAGGATACCGCCTCGAGTGTGATGGCCGGCGTGCTCATCCTGGTCGACCAGCCCTTCCAAGTCGGCGACCGCGTCGAGTTCCAGGGCACCTACGGCGAGGTCACCGAGATCGGACTGCGCACCGTGCGCATCGTCACCCTCGACGATAACGAGGTCTCCATCCCCAACAATAAATTTCTCACCGAGGCGGTCTCCTCTGGCAACGCCGGCGCGCTCGATATGATGATCGTCATCCCGTTCTACATCGCCATCGACGAGAACTTCGCGCTGGCCAAAAAAATCGTGTACGAGGCCACGGTGGCCTCTAAATACGTCTTCTTGAACAAACCGGTCGACATCACCCTGCACGACGAGGTCATCGGCCGGTACCTGACCACGGTCGTCCAGTCACGCGCCTACGTCATCGACACCCGCTACGAGCTCGCCTTCAAGACCGATGTCACCGAGCGGGTCAAGCGCGCCTTCCGCGAGCACCACATCCGCTACGGCGGCACCGTCGCCCGGCCCGCCGATGCCCGCGAAGCGATCGGCCTCGACGTCGACACGGTATAGGCGGGCACACCCCGAGGCGTGGGCGGGCTTGACCGGCGGGGTGCGGTGCGCTAACTATCCCGCTCCATTCGACCGCCCAGTGCGGCCGAATTGCAGAATTTCCGTTTAGCTTCGCCCCCGCAGCCCGCCAGGGCTCCTGCTCCAATGCGCATGAGGCGTACGAGTGGTGAGGGGTGTACCAGAATCAGAGGCTACAAAATGCGTAAAGGACTCATTGGTAAGAAAGTCGGCATGACCCAGGTCTTCGGCCCCGACGGCACCCGTATCCCGGTGACCGTGGTGGACGTCGGTGGCAACGTGGTCGTCCAGAAGAAAAGCCAGCACGACAGCGATGGCTATACGGCCATCAAGCTCGGCTACGGCGACGTCAAGAAGCTCGAAAAAGAGGGCGAGGAGCCCAAGTGGCGGCTGTCGAAGCCGAAAGTCGGCATCTTCAACTCCGCCGGCATCGACGAGCCGCGCCGGTACTTGCGCGAAGTGCGCGTCGACGAGACCGACCTCGACGAGTACGAAGTCGGCCAGGAGCTCGGCGCCGATCTATTCAATATCGGCGACTTCGTCGACGCGACCGGCACCAGCAAGGGCCGCGGCTTCAGCGGCGTGATGCGCCGTCATAACTTCGCCGGCGCCAAGGCCACCCACGGCGTGCACGAATTCTTCCGCCACGGCGGCTCGATCGGTATGTCGGCTGACCCGGCTCGGGTCATGCCCGGCACGAAGATGCCCGGCCAATACGGCAACGCCAAGACGACCATCCAAAACTTGCAGGTCGTCCAGGTTCTCGAGGAAGAAAACGCCGTGCTCGTCAAGGGCAGCATCCCGGGGCCCAACGGCGGTATCGTCGTGCTCCATACGGCCGTCAAGAAGTACCACGGCTGATCTGCATAAGCAGTTGAATCGACAAACGGAAGGCCGCCCGACAACGGGCGGCCTTTTGTATGTTTGACACGACGTGATCGGCGTCGCTACTGTGGGCTCTGATCGACGACAACGACGAGACTGTGATTCGGGCGAGTGCCCGTCACGGCTGTGGCGCAAAATGACCTCGAAAAAGCTCAAAAAATACCTGGCTTATTACCAGAAGACGCTGCGGGAGGAGCCTGATAATATCGAGGCGAGGTTGCGCCTGGCGTCGATTTTTCGAGACATGGGCCGTGAGGTGCATGCCGTCGAAGAATATGTCACCGCCTCCAAACTCCTCGCCCGCGAGGGGCTTCCGCTGGAGGCCATCGCAGCATGCAAGGCCGTCCTGGAGCTCGAGCCGCACCATACCGAGACGCAACTATTTTTGGCGCGGATGTACGCTCGCGCGCCAGACGCGGCCGGCGGCACTGCCCGCATCGCGCGTCCCGTGGAGTCCGAGCCGGGAGCCAAGCGACGAGTTCCGGTGGACACGCCCCATGCGCCCCATCAGACTTCACCTCAGCAGGCCGCTTCCAAGAAAGATGCACCCGAGCCGCTGACGTTGAGTCACCCCAAGCAATCCCAGCCGAGCTCCTCGACCGACGACAAGCAGACCGCGGTGTCCTCTTCGGGTCTGATCGGGCTCGACGACGACGAGCCGACCGCGGTGGTGCGGCCTCGGCCAGAAGATATCTTCGATGAAGAGGACGAACGCACCCGTCAGGCCGATGCCTCGGACCTGCCAGACCTCGAGTCGATGCGCCTCGAGGATGAGCGGGAGGAGACGCTGCTATTGGGCTCGATCGACCGAAACGACGGCCCCCAGGCTCATCGAGACGAGGCCGATGACCAGATCCGAGCGACCGCCGAAATGGACGCCAGCGACCGCGAGAGCGTGCTTCGCTCGATGGCGGGCTCAGGTAGCGCCGAGGAGCAAAAGGATCTGCGCACGACCGTCGATGTCGACGATGATGATATTTTATCCGAAGAAGAGGTCGACGCGTCGCCATCGGTCGGCGGTGAAGACGCCCAGCGCATGCGCGGCACCTCACAGCTCGGAGAGGTCATGCCAGGTCGGCGACGCGACCGGCCGGAGACCTCCCGCGGCCTGCCCAGTGTCTCCGCAGGACCCGACACCGCCGAGTTCGAGGCCGAGCCTCCGGGTGAGGATGACTGGGAGGAGACCTTCGAGGTCGGCGTCTTCGACATGGACAGCCTTCGCCTGGATCGGGAGTCGAGCGGCAACTGGGACGACCTGTCGTTTCTCGACGAGCTCGAAGAGCCCGACACCGCCGAGCTGGTGTCGGTTAGCGGTCTGTCACCGGAGTCGTCGATGCTCAGCGTCAGCCGGGCCGACCTTCCCGATATTCCGCTGTTTAGCCAGTTGGAGCCGGCTGTTTTTATGCAGTTGTTGCGGATCATGGACTTCGAGCAGGTCGACGCGGGGACTGCGATCGTCGAGCCGGGACGCTCGGCGCGTAGCCTCTATATCATCGTGCGCGGCACCACGGTGGTCACCCGTGACCTCGACGACGGCACGGTGCTCGAGCTGGCCGAGATGGGGGAGGGCGAGTTTTTCGGTGAATTTGCCTTGTTGACCGGCCGAAGCCAGATGGCCACCGTGCGAGCACAGACCGACGTAGCGCTGCTGGAGGCCAGCGCGGCGGTCATCGACCGCGTCGCACAGGAGCACCCCGAGATTTGGAACGTGTTGTGGGACTTCTACCACGCCCGAATGCTCAACAATATGCTCGCCTCGAGCACCATCTTCCGAAGCCTCAGTGACCGACAGCGCCACGAGTTGGCGGAACTCTTTACGCTCGAGGAAGTTCCCTCCGGCGAACTTGTGGCCGGTGAGGGCGAGCATGACCATGATTTGTATCTGATATGCAGCGGAGAGGTGCGCGTCGAGCGCGAGGTCGGCGGCGGGATTCCCCGAGAGATCGACACCCTTCGAGAGGGCGAATTCGTCGGGCTCATCTCGAGCGTCGAGGAGGAGCCGGTGGTCGCCAATCTTCGGGCCACCCGCGATACGACCCTTCTGGTGCTGGCCGGCAGGGAGTTTCGCCGTGTCATTGGCCAGGACCCGATGATCGAGCGTCGCGTACGTGAAGTGGTGCGTGAGCGTAAGGCGGCCGCCGGCCAATATACCAGCGGCGTCACGAGCTACGCCGAGCTGGGCCTGGCGCCTCCCCGCGCCGACGTCAGCGACACCGATGAGCGCGACTAACTCGCGTCGGCGTGTGCTTGCTCCAACTTCGTCCGCAATCCCGAATAAAACATGACCGCGCCATAAGTGGCAAAGTTCACCTGCTCGAAGGGGGCTTGCTCGAGCTCGCGTGCCAGCAATTCGGCGGTGCGAAGCAACGGATAGACCCCGTAGCGCTCGTAGCGGTCGAGCAGCGTGTCGGCGACGCCTTCCTGGCCGCGGACCAGCGCCGAGCCGGTGAGAAAACCGCCGTCGGATAGGCACCGGCCGAATTCGTCGAGGGTGGCCGGACGGTCACTAAACGCGTGCAATCCGTTGGGGCTGTGGATCGACTGCACGACGCCGTCTCTGAACGGCATATATTCGACGTTGGCTCGGATGAGTTGGACGGGATGGCCGGACTTCTCGAAGCGGCAGGCGGCCTTTCTGAGCATCTTCCAGGACCGATCGACGCCGATGACGGTGACGTCGTGATAGCCGGCGAGCACCCGGTCCAGCGGCACGCCGGTGCCGATGGGCGCGGCTACCAAGACGCCGCCGTTCGCGCGTCCGACGGCCTGATTAGCCATGTCCACGTAGCGAAGCGGACTGCAGCGCCACACTCCCAGGCTCATCAGCGGGGCGACCAGGTCGTAGACGCCGGCGATGAGGTTGAAGAGTGTCTCGGTGCGGTAGTTGCCCGGGGCCGGCATCTTCTGGGGCGGGGTCATATCCGGGATGCCGTCGATGATTGGAAAGCGCTGCTCGCATCCCACACAGACCAGCGCCGGACGTCGGTCACTGCCCAGTTCGAGGCGCGGGTCCCCACAGGATGGACATTGCAGCAAGTCGAGCAGAGAGTTGGACAGCATGATTCTCAATCCTCGCAGTGCTCGGAAAAGAGCGCGTCGATACGGCTCAAATCAAGTGATGGACGCTCGTCGGCGTCCAGATCGTCGTAGAGGGTGCGCAGGGTCCGCAACGCCGAGCAGTTGAACGGCTGCAGTTCGACGACCTTTGCGAAGGCCTCGGCGGCCTTGCGCTCATTGGGCCGGCGTTGGTTCAGATAATACGTGCCGCGCGCCGCGTTCAACGGTGGAAAATTAGCGTCGCCCCGGTCTGCGCCGCGATATAAATGCCGGCCCACCCAGCGATGAGTCCAGCCATACCTGTCCGCCCAGGCGTGTGCAAGCTGTGTGTGGGCCTGCGCGATGCGCCAAGGTGGGGTGATCACGTCGTCGAATTTGCGAAGCGCCAGCTCGAGGTTTTCCTTGGCGTCGGAAAACCGTCCCTGCCGGCGTCGCAACTCTCCGAAGACCAGCCAGGCCGCCGGCCCCCACTCGAGGTCGGAGAGGTGGGCGCGCACGAGCTCTTCGGCGTGCTCGTGCTCGCCCAGATGCGCCAGCGTGTGGGCGTAGCCGACCGCGATACGCGCGTCATCGGGCGCTGTCTCGTGAGCGCGCTTGAAATATCCCAGCGCCGAGGTGTGGCGCTCACGTGCCGCGGCCAGCTCGCCCTCGGCGAGTAGATGCATCGGAGCTCGGGCGGCGTCGGTCGCCGCCCAGCGGTTGATGTCGTCCTCGGCCTCATCGAACTCGTGGCGGCGCATATGAGCCAGGGCCTCGAGCGGACTGAGTCTGGGCTCTTCGTCGAAATCATCGGCGGCCTGCGCCAGCAACTCGAGGGCGGCGTCGAACTCACCGCGGCGAATCTCCAAGTCGGCGGTGAGCAAGAGCCCGGGGAGGTATAGCTCGTTGGCCCGGCGCGCTTTTCCACAATGCACCGAGGCGTCCTCGGCGTCCCCGCTGAGCATGCGCTGGCGACATAGATCGTAGCGGAGCACCGCCTCGTTGCCGCCGGCGGCGAGGGCACGCTCGAGCAGCGTATCGGCGCGCTCGAGCAGCTTCTTTCGGCCGGCGCGCGAGTTGCTGACGCCGGCGACGTGCATGCAGGCGAGGGCGCCGGCGCGCAGCACATCGGGAGAGTCGCCAGAGTCGTCGAGCAGTTCGTCGAACGCCTCGTCGAGCTTCGAACGTGCGTCGGTCGAATCCAGCTCTTCGACCAAGAGCTGCCAGGCGCGGGCGGGCACGAATTCATCGCTCTTGGAGGTGGCCTCGGCGAAGGCCCGGGCGGCGTCCTCGTGCTCACCGAGCTCTAAGTGTGTGACACCCTTCAGCCACAGGGCGGGGGCGCTCCGAGTCTCCTGGTCGTCGAGCGCTCGGCGGGCCCGATCGGCGTGGCCGGTCAGTCGAAGCAGACGGGCGCGCTGGAAGACGAGCTGCGGGGAGGCCGCGCCCCGAGAGGCGGCGTCTTCGACCAACTGCAGGGCCCGCTCGAGGCGGCCATCGGCGGTGTAGAGGTCGATGAGCGGTATATAGACGTTGGTCCGCGAGGGCACCGCCTTGATCGCCTTTCGGTATTGCTCCTCGGCGCGCGCTTCGGCCTCCTCGGCCTGGTAGTGCTCACCGCGAGCGATATAGGCCCGGGCTCGCTGCATCGGAGCGGTGTCCTCGCGCATCGGGCCCAGGACCTCGTCGATGAGCCGGCGGGCCTGGGCGAGGGATCGCTGGCTGTCGTCTCCGCCAAGCGCTATTTTGCTTCGCTCGATGCGCGCCGAGATGTGCTCGGGGCTGATCGACTCGATGATGTGGCGAAAGCGGCCTTCAGCGTCGGGGCGGCCCAGGCGGGCGTCGAGCTTGGCCAGCACGTAGTGGAGAAAGACGGAGGGTTTTTCGAGCTGTCGCAGCGGCTGGGCAGCCTTGGAGGCTGCTTTGAGGTGACCCGCCTGCAGATGGGCGATCACCAGGGCGGCCCTGGCGTGGTCGAAGTCCGGGAAGTTCTCGGTGGTCGTCTCGAGTATCTCGGTCGCCTCGTCCAGGCGCAGCCTGGTGAGCAATTGGTAGGCGCGGGCCAGCGCCACGCGCGGATCGCCCGGAGCCTCCAATTCGGCCCGGGTAATGTGGCTCTGGGCGTCGCGGGTGTTGGTGTGCTCGTAGCGGTACTCGATCATCGCGGCGAGCATCGCGCGGCGGGTGAGGGCCTCCACGCGGGCTTGCTTCGCGCCGCGCATCAGACCGAGCTCCGAAAGGGTCTCGTCGACCGAGGCCCCCAAAAAGCTCTCGGCTTCGATGGCCTGGTCGAGCGCGCTCTCCGCGACCAGGTAGCCGCGGTACGTGTCCACGGCGGTCGCCTCGTCGGCGGTGAGAAGGGGGTGCTCGACGGCGTTCGTGACCGAATTGGAGGCCCAGACGACCACGCCGACCGCCACGAGCAAACACACCACTGCGGCGCCCGCGGCGATGAGTGCCGGGGATTGCCCGAAGATGCGCCGGCCGCCGGATGCGGCTGCTCGGTGGTCCTTCTTGTCATTGGGGGAGTGCGCGGCGCGCTGGTTGAAGTGTCCGGCGCTACGTCCTGCCCCAGGCCCGGAGTCGCCTCCGGCCTCGTCCCGGGAGCGTTGTCCCGAGCGTGGCTTACCGGGGCCATCGACGGCGGTTAACGGGCCGGTAGGCCGGTGTCGGGCCTGTCGCAGGGCCTGGCGTTGGGATTGTTGCGGAGTTTGTTGCGGGGATTGACGTGGGCCTCGGACCGACGGCGGGAGCGGCCGCTTGTCACCGTCGGCACCGCGTTGGGGCGGCTGTGGCGTTTGGTTCCCGGTTGGCGGCGATTCATCGCTCGCGCCGGGGCGCAGCGAAGGCCGGACGGGCTGGGTTCTTTTTTGAGTCGGGGAAGGGCGGTCGGTGGACAGCACTTCGGTCGCGCCGTCTTCGAAGTCCGAATCGTCCAGATCGTCTGCAGCTTCGAGCGAGGCGCTTTCGTGGGCGTCGGGACCCGCAGGCGGCCGTGGGCGACGGTCGCGGTCGAGCCCCTCGAGGTCGCGGAGTCGATTCCGGTCGATCGCGCCGGTCTTATCGTCGGGGCCGGCGGTCTGCGCCTCATCAGAAAGCCCCCATTCTGAGGCAACTTGTGAGGCGACATCTTCCCGGTCGATTTGCGGCAGCGACCCGGTTGCATCGGAGTCTTCCGGCCCTTTATCGACCGGCACGCCCAGATCGACGAGCAGCGCGTCGAAGGAGCGATCCGCCTCCTCATCTTGGTGGCCGTCGACCAGCGTGTCGAAGATATTCGACGTGGCGTTGCCGTCGAGCTGCGCAGCCCCCTCGGCGAGCTCGAACGACGACAGGTTGGAGAAGCTGCCGTCCTCGAAGACCGCCGAGTCGGTGGTGCCGTCGCCTTGGGTGGCTTTTCGTCCCGGGATCGGCGGCGCTTTGGACTCGGCCGGTGCGATTCCTCCGCTGAACGCCTCCGGCTCGGTGGTGCTCTCGGCGGGGGAGCCGTCGGGGTCCGTTTGGACTTCGAGCGCCGGGATCGGGCCCGTGGGAGGCTCCTCGGAGCTAAGCTCGTCGGTGCTTTGAGCGTCGCTCGCTAGCTCGTCGCGGTTAAACGCCTCGCGAACCTCGGGATCGATGCGGCGCTCGAGCTTGAAGACACGCAGCTTGGAGGCGCCGAGCTCCTCGGCCCGAGCGAGCGTGCGCAGGGCTTGGGTGTGATTGCCGCCCTCGATCAACGCTTCGGCCAAGAGCAGACGCGACGGCATATCAGAGGGGTCTTGCTCGACCACTTTGGCGATGGCGCGCGCGCAGTCGGTGAAACGGCGCTGCTTGAGATGCAGCGCAGCGAGGGTCTTGCACAGGTTGGGGCTCGGGTGGCGCGTGGCGGCCTCCTCGAGCAACTCGCACGCGCGATCGGTCTGACCATCGAGCTCCATCGACCGAGCAGCGGACAGGATGGCGGGCTCGGAGGCAGGCAAGGAGTCGAGCATCCGCTCGTATCTGGCACCCAATTGCGAAGGCTGCATAAGAAAAATTCAGCCGATAGCCGTTCGACGCCGGTCCCATGGAGGCGGCGGGATCACGCCGTGCGAAAGTGTCAATATCCAAGCGAAAATTAGCACATCGCGCCGACACCTGCCACCAAGCCATCATCCGGGGCGCGCACATACGGTCGAGTCAGAGAACCGGAGCGACGGCGTCCCTGCCGTCGCCAGCCAGGGTTGGCGTTGCTCGACCATGAAATGGTCTGATTTTTTGACCGTGCTCGAAGCTGCGGTAGGCTGAGGTCGTCGACTGCTTTGCCGGAAACTGCTTTACCAGAATAAGAATCGCTGTACGCGCAAGGATGCGCCAAACGACTCACGGAGGATAAGATGCGATCGCCCACCAGGACTCTCTGTCGAAATCTATTTATCGCGGCGGCTTGTGCCGCCTCGCTGGCCGCCTGCGGCGAGCAGGTCGAGCCGCTGGGCGACGGCGAGCTGGCCGTGAGCTGGGAGGTCAGCCCGCACGGCTGTGAGGCCGCCGGCGTCGAGACGGTCGAGGTGCGCCTGGAGAACGCCCACCGCGCCTACGATGACAGCTTCGACTGTCAGCAGGGCGAGGCCTTCCTCGACCAGCTCTCGCCGGCCAATTACGACCTGACGCTGGTGGGCATCGACAATACCGGCCGCGAGACGTTCATCTCCAAGCGCGAGCTGGTCACCATCAACGCAGAGAAGGTCCGCCAGGCGCCTCACCAGCGGCTGACGGCCCGTCCGTCCTCGGTCGAGGTGGGCTGGCACTTCGCCAACGGGCGCGTCTGCGGCGCCAACGGCGTCTCCGGCATCGAGGTGACCGTCTACGACCAGGCCTTCTACGAGCTGGCCAATACGCGATTTGGCTGCAACGCCGGCGCAGGTACCATCGAGGGGCTGACCGCCGGTGATTATATCGTCGAGGCGGTCGGGCGCGCCGACGAGGAGAACTTCCGCGGTATCAACGACGTCACCCTCAAGCGCGGTGAGCACGTCGGAGTCGGCGTCGAGTTGGAATTGGATGATTGAGTGCGAGCTCGTCTGCCGCTGGCACTAAGGCGGCGTCGCGTGATGGAACCGCTTAGCTTGTTGGGCAGGTACCTTTTGCGTGATCGAATCCCTTGCTTGTTGAGCCGTCCCCTCCGGCCGCTTCGCGGCCACCTCCGCACGATTGGAACGACAAGCCGCGGGGAGGGAGATTGCAGGAGACCGGTGTGTTCTTGCCTGCAGTCACCCTCCCCAGCGCGCTTTGCAGCGTCTGGAGCTCCCTCGTTGGGCGGATCAGTACTGTACGTCGAAGGAGCCGTTGGTCGTCGAGATGGTGCCAGAGCCGCCCTGGGTTGCCTCGAGGGTGGCCTCGAAGGTGCCGGCGAGGCGGCCGTCCTCGGCGGTAGTCAGCTCGACGGTGCAGCTTCCGCCGGCGCCGCCACCGGCCTGGTAGGTGGTCGAGCCGGCATCGGTGGAGTACGACATGGTGGTCAGGCCGAACGAGTCGCATTCGGAGGTGCCGGTGGTCGGGTCCATCAGGGTGATGCTGAAGACACTGGCCATGTCGGCCGAGGTGGCGTTGAGCGTTAGGGCGCCGTTCTGGTCGAGCACGTCGAGCTTGGGCATGTCCCGGGATTGGCCGTCGATGGTCATCGCAAAGGAGCCAGTGGTGCCCGACGGGCCGGTGTCAGCGTCTCCAGCGTCGGTGGAGCCAGCGTCAGCGCCCGATGGATCGTCCTGGACGACCTTGCCCAGGCCCACGCCGCGAAAAAGTTTGCTGTCCTGCATATGCAGTGAGTCGCCCTGTGCGCAGAAGGTTGCTTCTCGCGGGAGCTCCCCGATCAGGACAACCTCGTCGTCGTCGATAACGTAGCTGCCGGTTTCGGCCACATGCAGGGCTGTCTCGACGGTGCAGCGACAGGTGGTGCTCGAGTGGACTTCGCATTGCCAGGTGCTGTCGAGCCCTCGGTTTTGACGCAGCGCCTCTTCGTAGGTGGTGGCCCGATCGTCGCACCACTCCTCGGGGGTAGAACCAGCATCCTCGACCATGGCGGGATCGAAGGTGTCGTCGAGCACCTGCCGGGTGTTGGAGGTCACGTCTAGCTCGTATTCACCGTCGACCTCGTATTCACCGTCGACTAGAGGTTCGTCGTTGTCGGGGGTTTTGTCGAACTCCACCCAGCCGGAGGCCTCGGTGACGGTCTGCTCGACCAGGGTCGTGTGGTCCATGAGTGGGTCGGTGGTGATCGTACCGTCGTCGCAGATCTCGTGGATCTCCCAGCGGCCGTCCAATTCTCCGCCGCAGCCCGCCTCCAGGGAGCAGGCGCGGGCGGCCGAGTCTTCGGGCGTCGCTGCACCATCGCCGCCGCCGGAGCTCTGGCAACCGGCGGTGGACAGTCCCAGCAGCAGGCATATGGACAGGCGAATAAGCACGGTGCGATCGTATATCATCTGTTTCTCCAGTCTAGTCGCAGGGGTGCACCGTAAGGGCTGGCCCGTTTGAGCGCAACAGCTCTCAGCGGCCGTGTCAGTAACAAACGGTATAGTCCGGTGCCGGTAACAAATGGAGCATCCGCACGTCTACGGGCAGGTTCGCTCAACGCTCGATGCCGCAAACTTTTTCGCAGTTAGCGCCCCAGCGG
>JBKGZI010000049.1:0-21125 GCA_046545675.1 Persicimonas sp. | reverse complement strand
TAGCCCGTGAGCCCAAAGACCATGCATATACCGCTCAAAGACGCCCCTGACTTCCCCGACGATTGGACACTCTCCGATGAGCTGCGCCATATCCTCGAGCACGGCTCGGGCGAGCGGGCGCGCATCGCGTTTCGTGAGGCCACCGGTGAGACTCGCGAGTTCGGCCGCGATGAAGTCATCTCGCGGGCGACTCGAGTCGCGGCCCATCTGTGGGAGCTCGGGGTGCGCCCGGGCGACCGCGTCGCGCTGGTTTTGCCCGAGAGCGCCGACTTTGTGCATGCGTTTTTGGGCGCGGTGTGGGCCGGCTTTGTGCCGGTTCCGATGTTCCCGCCGATGGGCCTGGGCGGCCTCGACGCCTACGCCGAGCGTGCTTCGAGGATCTTGGAGGCCTCCGGGGCGCGGCTGCTGGTGACCAGCGGCAGGCTCCAGAACTTACTTTGGTCGCTGACCTCGCGCATCGACTCACTCGAGGCGGTGGTCGATATCGACGAACTACAGAAGCCGACACGCACCGAACCCGATTTGGGGCCGGTCGACGCCGACAGCGCGCTCTTTTTGCAGTTTACGTCGGGGAGTACTTCGAGCCCCAAGGGGGTCAAGGTCACCCACAAGAGCCTGGCGGCGAACCTGCAGGCGATCGTGCGCTACGGGCTGCAGATGGACCCGCCGAACGACTCGGCGGTGAGCTGGCTGCCGTTGTACCACGATATGGGGCTCATCGGCATGATGCTCGGGCCGCTGCTGTGGGAGATTCCGGCCTGTTATCTATCCCCGCTGGATTTCGTGATGTACCCGGAGAGTTGGCTCGAGGCGATGTCCGATCGCCGGGCGACGGCGACCTTCGCGCCGAATTTCGCCTACGCGCTCGCCGCCAAAAAGATTCCGCCCGAGGTCGTCGAGACGCTCGATCTGAGTTGCGTGCGGCTGGCTGGCTGTGGCGGTGAGCCCATCCAGCGCAAGACGATGGAGGCCTTCGTCGAGCACTTCGCGCCGGCCGGATTCCGCCGCGAGGCGCTGCTCCCCTCCTACGGCATGGCCGAGGCGACCCTGGCAATCAGCTTTATCGACGTCAAAGAGCCGTATTGTGTCGAGACCGTCTCGCCGGAGGTCTACGAGCAAGAACGCCGCGCGGTGCCTATTTCGCCGGGCGATTCCGATGAGGAGCACAACTCAAACCACGAATTTGTCTGTTGTGGCAGCAGCTTCCCCGGCCACACGATCAAGATCGTCGACGAGGAGGGCCGCGAGCTCGGCGAGCGCGAAGTTGGCGAGATCGTCTTCGACGGCCCGAGCCTGACGGCCGGCTATTTCGACCAGGCGGAGCTGACCGCCGAGACCTTCAGCGACATCGGGCTTCGCACCGGTGACTTGGGATATTTGGCCGACGGCAAACTCTACGTCACCGGCCGAAAAAAGGACCTGATTATCGTCAACGGTCGGAATGTCGACCCGCAGACGATCGAATGGGCGGTCGCTGATCTGGAGGGCGTGCGAGCGGGGAATGTGGTCGCATTTTCGGTGCCCGGCGCTATCAGCGAGGAGATCGTGGTGGTCGCCGAGACCAAGGGCGCACGCGACCTCGACGACCTCGGCCGCGCCATTCGGCGCAAGGTCTCCCGTGAGCTGGGTCTGGGAGTCTCGCGGGTCGAACTCGTCGAGCCGGCGACGCTCCCGAAGACATCCAGCGGCAAGCTGCAGCGCTCGAAGGCTCGCCGGCAATATCTCGCCGGAGAGCTCGGAGATACCGTGCGCGCGGCCAATCGCTCCGTCGACGTCAAGTCGGTGACAAAGCACGTGGTGCGGTCTGTGGCCAATCGGGCTCGTCATATCTTGCGGCGCAGGACGAGACGGCTCACCGAGTTGTTGCGATTGCTCGTACCTGAAGCAGGGTGTTGACCGCGGCCGTGGAGCGGTCCACAATGGCCGCGTCCGAGCAGTTCGACTCCTCCCACGCAGTAGTAGACGTGTTCAAACTCCTCGCCCGCGCCTATTTGGCCGCCACCGGTTGGACGGTGCAAAACGATCTGCCAATAGGCCTCGATAAATTCGTCATCATCGCCGCCCCGCATACGAGCAATTGGGACTTCCCGGTCACGCTGGCCATCGCAGCGACCATCGATATGAAGTTCTATTGGGTCGGCAAGCACACCATGTTTCGGTGGCCGTTTGGCTGGCTGATGCGCCTGCTCGGGGGCATCTCGGTCGACCGGCGCAAGTCGACCAACTTCGTCCAGCAGATCGCCGAGGCCTTCGACGAGGCCGACCGAATGGCCTTGGGCATCGCCCCCGAGGGGACCCGCTCGCGCAGCAAGTATTGGAAGTCCGGCTTTTATTATATCGCCCGCGAGTCCGGTGTCCCCATCGTCTGCGGCTTCGTGGACTGGGAGAATAAGCGAGGCGGGCTCGGCCCGGTCATCGACGCCTCTCAGCCCAAAGACGAGGTGCTCGAAGAGCTGCAGGACTTCTACGACGACATCCAGGGCCGACGCCCCGAGCAATATACGAGGCCGAAGTTTCGGCCCACCGAGAGTGAGCCGAAGCGGGCGTCGGATTAGATCTCCAGTCGCTCTTGGACCTCGCGTTTATTGCTCTCGAAGGTGAAGGCCGAGAAGACCTGATAGAAGTTGGCCGGGTCGACGACCTCCGGATATAGAAGCACGGCCACCTCGACGCGATTCGAGCCGAAGGTCATCACCTCGACAATCTGGCGAACCTGCGCGCTGGAGAAGTAGTGGTACTTCACCGCGTGTTCGACCACGCGCATCCTACCACTGCTGAAGCTCTCCGCCTTGATGCTCTCGAGGAGCGCGTAGAAGTCGGCGTCGCTCATCGCCTCGACATAGTCATCGTCGTCATCGCCGTAAGACTCGTCGTCATCGTCGTAGTCATCGTCATCGTAGTAGTCGTCACCGTGATCGCAGCGGTGGTCATGCGTGTGGCCGTGGTGGCCTCGGCGGCTGCGATGGCTGTGGCCGCGGCTGCGGTTGCCACGATGGGCGACACGGTCGCCTCGGGTGCGCCGTGAGCGCCGAGCTCGGTCTGTGCGACGGTCGGTTCTGCTGCGATCGCGGCGAGTGGTCTGGCCTCGGTTGCTGGAGGACCCCTCATAAATAGTTTCGTAGGTCACCTCGACCGACACTTCGCCGCCGGCTCTGTTGACGTGCCGCACGGTCTCTTTCGTCTTGCAATCCGAACAGGACTCGGAATGCCTGTCCCCAGCATAGCCGCTGGCGATCGAGAGGAAGGTGGCGGCGAGGAAGCTCAGCAGGATGGCGTATCTCATGGCGGTTTGCTCGTCGTGGCCGAAGTCTACAGTTCTCTCCAAGTGTCATTCGGTCGGACGCGGCCACCCCCGCCCCTATTCAATATTCCGCTATCCTCCGCTCCTTCGCTTGCCTCCGCTTGCTCTTTCGCTCCTCCGAGCTCAGCTGCTCCCTACTCCGCTCCTTCGCTCCTTCGCTCCTCCGCTTCTCCGCTACTCCGCTCCTCTGCTCCTCCGCTGCTCCGCTCTTCCGAGCCGTAGAGCGAAGCGACCCGCGACCCCAACGCCTTGACATCCTCGACGGCCATATAGGCCGCCGGCACGATCAGCAGGGCGATGACGGTCACGAAGAGCACGCCGAAGCCCAGGCTGACCGCCATCGGGATCAGGAAGCGCGCCTGCACGGAGGTCTCCAGGATCATCGGCGTCAGCCCCAGGAAGGTCGTCAGCGAGGTCAGCAAGATGGGGCGGAAGCGCCGCGCGCCGCCGGAGGCGACCGCCTCGAGCACGTCGGCGCCCTCGCGGCGGTAATCGTTGATGGCCGCGATGAGCACCAGCGAGTCGTTGACCACCACCCCGGATAGCGCCACGATGCCCATCATGCTGATCAGGCTCAGGTCGTAGCCCATCAACAGGTGACCGGCGAGGGCGCCGACGAAGCCAAACGGGATGGCGAACATGATCACGAAGGGCTGTAGATAGCTTCGAAACGCGATCGCCATCAGCCCGAACATGACCAACAGAGCGACCAAAAAACCCTGCGCCAGGGAGCCCAGCGCCTCGCGCTGCTCCTGTTGTTCGCCGCCCAGATCGTAGGTCAGGCCCGGGAAGTCGGCCATGAACTCGTTCAAATAGTTTTCCTCGAGGCTTTCGGTGACCTCGTTGCCGCTGGTGACGTTGGTGTCGACGTCTCCGGTCACTTCGATCACACGGCTGCCGCCCTCGCGCTCGATGGAGGTGAAGGAGTAGCCACGGGTGATGTAGGCGGCCTGCTCGAGGGGCATCTCGCCGCCGTCAGGAGTACGGATGAGCAGCTCCTCGATATTCTGCTCCGAGTCGCGCTCGCTCTCGGGGCGGCGCACGTAGACGCGAAGCTCGTGGCGACCGCGTTGCTCTCGCTTGGCCTCGGCGCCGAAGAAGTGGCTTCGCACCTGGCGGGCGAGGTCTGATTCGGTGACGCCCAGCGCGCGCGCTCCCGGCTTGAGACGCAGATCGAGCTGCTCTTTGCCCCGCCGAAAGCCGGTGTCGATGTCGAATACGCCGCTATAGGTGGCCATCTGATCAGCGAGTTGCTCGGCGGCCGCCTCGAGGGTGCGCCGGTCGTCGTGGCGTAGCTCGATGGCCACGGGCTCGCCGGCGCTGGCGCCGATAGCATATTCAAACTGCAGGGTCTCGACGCCAGCCACTTCGCCGACGCGCTCGCGCCAGCGGCGGGTGAATTCGGAGGCGCTTATATCGCGCTCGCCCGCGGCCACCAGCGAGACGGTCACCTGGGCGAGGTGGCCGCCCGATTGCTGCGCGGCGTCGGCTGGGCCGCGGTCGTCTTCGATCGCGCCGACGTCGGCGTAGATGCCGCGGGTGAGTTCTTCGCCCTCACCCATCTCATCGGCCAAGGCTCGGGCCTCTTCAATGAGGCGGTCGACGACCTCCCGGGTGTCGCCGACGGCAGCCCCAAAGGGCAGCTCGACGCTGGCGCTGACCTCATCGCCCTCGATTTTTGGCATGAAGTTGAACTGGATGCGTCCGCTCATCACGAACGCCAAACTCACCGCTAGAAGCCCGATCGAGGCGGCTAGAGTCAGGTAGCGGAACTGCAAGAAGCGCTTGGCTGACGGGTAGTAGACCTCGTCGACGAAGCGCTCGACGGCGCCGCTGAACCGCTGCTGCATATCGTGCAACTTGCCAAAGATACCCTTCTTCGAGGCGCTGCTCGAGTGGGCCAGGTGCGCCGGCAAGATGAACAGCGCCTCGATCAGCGAGATTAGAAGAATCGGGATGACGATGAGCGGGATATTTCTAAAGAATTTGCCCATTACCCCGGGCACGAGCAGCATCGGAGAGAATGCGATGACCGTGGTCAGCACCGCAAAGACTACGGGGGTGGCGACCTCGCGCACGCCCGCAATCGCGCTGTCGAGCCGACTTAGATCGGTCTCACTTCGCCGTTTATAGATCGACTCGCCGACTACGATGGCGTCATCGACGACGATGCCCAGCGTCAAGATAAAGGCGAACAGCGAGATCATATTGATGGACACGCCCAGGGCGGGCATGAATAGCATCGCCCCCAGAAACGAAATCGCGATCCCCAACGTGACCCAAAACGCCAGCCGACTCTCCAAAAATGCGCCCAGCAGGAGCAGCACGAGCAAGACGCCCAGCGCGGCGTTTTTGAGCAGCAGGCCGATGCGGTCCTGGTAGATCTCGGAGGTGTCGTCCCAGACGGCTGCGTTGATCGCGCCCGGAAAGGCGCGCTCGTCGATGTATTCACGCACGGCCTCGGCGATATCGAGCGGTGTCTCGTCGCCGACCCGGTAGACCTCGATCCCGACGGCGGGCATTCCGTTGTAATAGGCCTCTCGATCGGTCTCGGCGAAATCGTCTTCGACCTGTGCGATATCCCCGACGGTCACTCGGGTGCCGTCGGGCCGGCTCAACACCGCGATATCCTCGAATTCCTGGCCGCGGGTTCGGCGCTCGGTGGTGCGCAGCAAGATCTCGCCTTTTTCGGTGCGGACTGCCCCGCCCGGAAGCTCCACCGAGCCGCGCTCGACCGCCTGGGCGACCTGCTCGAGGGTGAGCCCATAGCGGCGAAGGTTTTGTTGGGACACCTCGATGCTGATCTCGGGGTCGGGTAGGCCGGTGACCTCGACCACGGAGATCTCGTCGCGGCCGAGCAGGTCGCTTCGCACGTTCTCGGCGACACGGTGCAGAGTCTTGCGATCGACCTCGCCATATAGAATCAGGGACATGACCTGTCGTCGTGTGCTCGACAGGCTGACGATGGGCCGCTCGGCATCCTGTGGAAACGACGTGATTCGGTCGACTTCGCTCTTGATGTCGCTGAGCGCCTGCTGGTTGTCGGCGTTCAGTTGCAGCTCCGCGGTGACAACCCCCATGCCCTCGGTGGCCGTCGCGTTGATTTCATCGACCCCGTCGACCCCACGGATGGCCTCTTCGACGGCCAAGACGACCCCTTGCTCGACCTCCTCGGGGCCGGCGCCGGGGTAGGGGATTTGCACCATGACCATGTCGAGGGTGACCTCGGGGAAGACCTCCTGCTTGATCTGACCGGCCATCAGCAGTCCGCCGACGATGAAGACGATCATGATCAGGTTGGCCGCCACCGCGTTCTGGGCCATCCAGGCCAGGGGGCCCTCTTTGGAGACCTCGGTCTCGGTGGTCGTATGGAGCATCGGTTCAGTCACTGACGTCCTCCTCGCCGGTGTCGGCCGGGTTGTCGCCAGCAGGTCCATCTCGGTCTAGCCCATTGGGCTGTGGCTGGTCGCTGCTATCGCCGTTGGCCGTGCGAAGCTTCATCCCTGGAACCGGCGTGGCGATCGGGCTGGTGATCAGACGGTCTCCATCCGAGAGGCCTTCGCGGACAAACACCGTATCCGTGCGGCTCCAGGCGATGGTCACCTCGCGAATATCGAGCGTACCGTCGTCGTAGACCCAGACCTGGTCGCCCTCTCGGAGCGCCTCACGGGGCAATGCGATCAGCCCGTCGACACGAGGTCCCTCGATGGAGACGTCGACATAGGAGTTGAGCAGCAGCGGGATACCTCGGGGAGCCTCGCGCGGGAGGGACTCACCGGGTGGCGGGTCGTTGGGGGGTGGGTCAGGCTGGTCGGGTCGGGGGCTCGCCGATCTTTCCGAATTAGCCACATCATCGAGGCCAAAGGGATCGTCGATGGCCACGAGCACCTGCGCCATGCGCCCGGCCTGGTCGAGATCGCCGAGCAGGCGCACCACGTGGCCGTCGCGCTCGATGGTGCGCTCGCCGACATCCTGTTCGATGGTCACCGGAGAGCCCCGGGAGGCGTTGACGCCGGGCACGTCGATTTGATTGACGCGCTCGACGGGCACCGAGAGGCGCACCCAGAAGGTGTCCGTGCCGACCAGCCGCGCGACTTGAGTTTGAGTGCCGACGAGCTGGCCGACATCGGCCGATTCGGTCTCGACGAAGGCATTGAACGGCGCGCTGACGGTGGTGCGTTCGAGGTCGAGCCGGGCGCGCTCCAGCCGGGCGCGCGCGGCGTCGATCTCGACCTGCGCACTCTCGAGCTGCGGTCGTCTCAGGGCCAGCGAGGGATCTCCGTTGTCTGCGCCCGCGGCTTCCTCTTCGAAGAGTTCCCATTCGCGCTCGGCGACCTCCTGGCGGCCGCGTTCCTGAGCGAGTTGTGCCTGCGCCTGGGCCAGGGCGGTCTGGCGCTCCTCGACGGCGAGTTCGTAGTCGGATGGGTCGATGCGAAAGAGAGCCTCGCCCTCACGCAAGACTCCGCCGGGAGTCAGGCGGTCGTTGACCCAGACGATACGCCCGGAGACCTGCGGTTGGACGGTTAAATCACGCGCGGCGATGACCGTGCCGGCTGCTTCAACCACCAGTTGATGGGTGTCGGCCTCGACCTCGACCGTCTCGACGAGCACCCGCTGCTCGGGGCGCTCGGCCCGCTCGGCCTCGTCGCCGGTGGAGAGTAAGAGCACCGCGATGCCCCCGGCAGCCAGCAGGACCAGCAGCGGCAGCGCGACGCGCAAGATGTTACGTGCCGTCTCTTTCACGGTTGCTCCACTGGTTGCTCGACTGGTTGCTCCTCAGGAGCGGGCTGGTCGAGTTGGCGTGTCCAGCTTCCTCCCAGCGCCCGACAAAGTCGCACACGCGTCGACAGGCGTTGTCGGCGTGCATCGAGCAGGCTCTGCTCGGCTTGCTGCAACGCGCCGATGGCGTCGAGCACGCGCAGATAATCAAAGGCGCCCAGCCGGTAGCGGTCCCGGGCCAGTTCGAGCGCGCTCTGAGCGCTGTCGACCTGCTTGGCGAGGCTCTCGGTAAACTCCCGCTGCCGATCCTCGAGGATGAGCGCGTCTTGAACCTCACGCATCGCGGTGAGCAACGTTTGGGCATAGTTGAACACCGATTCGCGGGCGACCGCCTCGGCCTGGTCGATCTGAGCGGTGATGCGTCCTCCCTGGAAGATCGGCTGGGACAGCGACGCCGAAACGCTCCACAATAACTGCTCGAATAGGTTGGCAATTTCATTGGCTTGGACCGACAGATCCGCGCTCAGTTGGATCTGGGGGAGGCGCTCGGCGACGGCCGCCTCGACGCGCTCGTCGGCCGCCCCGATGCGAAGGAACGCGGCGCGCACATCCGGCCGGCGGCCGACGAGATCGGCGGGCACGCCCGGATCGGGCACCGGGGCCAGCTCGGGCAGCCTCTGGCGGTCGAGCTCGACTTCGGCGGCCGGTGAGCGGCCGACCAGCACAGCTAGTTGGTTTCGCGCCGTCTCCTCCGAGCCGCGCGCCAGCGCCACCTGGCCGCGCAAGCTCTCGAGGTTCTGGCGTTGTTGGGTGACGTCCAGGGCGGTCGACTCGCCCTGGCGGAGCCTGAGCAGCGTCAATTCATAGAAGCGCTCGGAGGTCTCGACCTGCTCTTCAATCAGCGCGATGCGCTCTCGCTGGTAGACCATCTCGAGCCAGTTCTCGGCGATCTGCGAGGTCAGGGTCATCGCCAGAGATTCGGCCTGGGCGCGGGTGGCGAGCGCGTCGAGTTGGGCGGCGTCTCGCTGGCTGCGGATTCTGCCCCATAGGTCCAGCTCGTAGCTGGCCGCCACCGAGGCCTGGTAGGTGTCGAACGTGGTCGTCGTCGACGTGTCGGCCGCTTGATCTTCGCCGCCGGGTGGGACCTGGTCGGGGCTGAATGCGTCACCAAAGCGCGAGCCGAAATCGATCTTTTGGCGCGTCGCACTCGCCGATCCGCTCAACCAGGGCCACAGCGACGCGCCCTGTTGGCGGGCGATGGCCCGAGACTGCTCCAAGCGCGCCCAGGCCGCGTGCAGCTCCAGGTTTTGGTCGAAGGCGAGCTCGACCAACTCTTCGAGCTCCGGGGCGTCGAAGTCGGTACACCAGCCCTCGAGCGGCTTTGCCTCGAGCGGGGCATTGCGCCACCCATCGGGTGTGTCGACGACCTCGTCGGCCTTCGATGCAGGGTCCGACGAGGAACACCCCGCGGCGGCCCCCAGCCAAGTAGCTACGAGGGCGGCGAGCAATTTGGCGGCGAGGATCCCCCCGGAAATAGGCGCTTGGGCGACGAACCAATGTCGAATATCCATAGTTGGCAGCCACGAGCATGATGTTGGGCGTCCAGAGCAGCGTCCCATTACAACCTCGTCATGGATCGGGGGTCTGGCAACGGTTATCATCTGGTCCGGGTGGGCGGCCGGTCGTGCCCCGAGTTTCGAACGAGGGGGTTTAAAGAATTGGGGACGTGCCGAAGATCAAGATATCCGGTCATTGATCATCATGCCGTCTGAGAAGCCCTCGCCAGTGGTACGATACCGCGAGGCGCTACTGTCCGATTAGAGAGGCTGTCGATGCGCACATGGATGAGGAGCGGGCTTTGTCTCTTGGTGGTTCTCGCCACGAGTCTGTGGTTGTGGCCGGCGGTGGCCGATGCCCAGGTCTTCGTCTACCCGAGACGGCCCAGCCAGACCAACGTTCGTTGGTTTGACTTTGAATGGCACCATATCGACATCTTGGTCGGCCCGGAGGCCAGCGGAGAGACTCTGGAGGATAGTGGGCCGAGGCTGCACTACGGCCCGGAGGCCACGGGTGGCTCTGCGGGATTCGAGTCCTACGGGGCGGGCGGTGCGTGGGATTGGGCGGCGGGGCGGCTGACGCAGCAGGCCGGCGGCGGGCAGTTGAGCGCCCAAGGTGGCGATCAGTCCGAGGGGGGCAACCCCGGCGGCGAGGCCGGCGACGACGAACTCGCCCCGTGGAGCGGTGGGGTGCGTCTATTTTTCTACGAGCGCGAGCGTGAGGTCGCCGAGCGCGCCGCCGGCCTCATCGAGCAGGAGTACCGAGAGCTGGTCGACGCCTTCGACTATGTGCCCGACAAGACCTTCCCGTACTTTTTGTACAGCAGCTATCACGAATTCCTCCAGACCAACCTCTTTCCCATCCAGGAGGGCGTGCTCGGCGTGACCAGCCCGCAGACCCTGGAGGTGACGCTGCCGTATTTCGGCGACCACGCGCTCTTTCACGATGTCTCCAAGCACGAGCTCGCCCACGAGTTCACCATCCAAAAAGTGAGGACCTTTGCCGAGAAGAATAAGGCCGGCAAGAACCCTCTGATGAAGATGCCGCTGTGGTTCATCGAGGGGCTCGCCGAGTACTACGCCAAGGACGGGCTCGACCCGGAGACCGAGACGCTGGTGCGCGACCTGGTCGTCAACCCCGACATCGAAGAAGAATATGTCCTCGAGGGCTTCTTCGACGATCGGCGAAGGAGCTTCTTGTGGACCTATAAGCTCGGCCAGGCCCGCGCGGCGTTTTTGGAGGAGACCTATGGGGAGGGCACCATCCAAAAGGTGCTCGAGGAGTCTTACCGACTGGTGGGCACCCAGGACGGCAACGAGCGCGTCGACGGATTTCCCGCGCTGCTGACTGCGTTGACCGGCGATTCGCGCGAGACGATCACCAAACGCTTCCAAAACTGGATCAAACAACGTCACTTCCGCACCTATCTCGACGCCGACCAGTCGCCGGGCATCCTGGAGGATTACGACACCGGCAACGGCCTGCTCCAGGCGATGAGCAGCTCGCCCAGCGGTGAGGTCCTCATGTACCGAAGCATCGTGCGGGAGACCGGCCAGCGCAAGATCTATATGGCCGACTACCGCGACGCCGAGGACGCCGAGCAGGTCGCCTCCGACGGTAAGCCCGGCCTCGAGTCGCTTCACCCGATCGCCGGGCGTAACTTCGACCTGGGCGACGACAGCCTGGCGTTTGTGGCTCAGCGTGAGGAGCGCGATGTCATTTATTTCCAGCGCTACGACCGCGAGGTGCAGTATCGCTCGGAGAGTGCGCGGGACGACCGGGACAACGAGGCCGCCGCCTCCGAGGAGGGCGCCAGCGAAACCGAGGCCGAGCGCACGGTGCGCGATGTTGACTTCGAGTTCCACGACCGGCAGCGCTATGATCTCGAAGAGTGGGATATCGTCGCCGTCGACACCCTCTCTGTGGGCCCGGACGGCCGGCGTATCGCCTTTGTAGGCCTGGCCGAGAACGGCCAGAAGGACTTGTTTTTGCTCGAGCCGCGCGACGACGGAGAGCGCTTCGCGATCAACCAGCTCACCGATGATATCTACGCCGAGCGCGAGGTCAGTTGGGGCGCAGAGGGAATCGTCTTCACCTCCGACGCCACCGAAAACGGCCACTATAATATCTTCGGGCTCGACCCGGATACCAAAGAGATCGAGCGGATCACCTTCGAGGAGCGCGATCACACATCCCCGCGGATGCTCTCCGACGGACGGGTCTTCTTCGTCGCCTACGACGAGGTCGGCGCCAACGTCTATCAGGCCGTCGGCCCGGGACTGGTCCGGAAAACCGGCTTGGCGACGGCATTGTCGGATCTGAGCGCGGGGCCCGACGAGGGCCTGTGGGCGCTCCAATATTATCAGGGCGAGCAGCGCCCGGCGCGCATCCCTTCGGCCCGACTCCTGGATGGCGAGATCTCCACGCAAGCCCTCCAGGCCGCTGCCTATACCTTGCCCAGCCGCTCGCTGGACGAGGCCGAGCGCTACGACGTATGGGAGACCGAAAGCTGGGACATCGGCACCGTCTTCGGCATCGTCGGCGCCAGCTCGCAGGGGGTCGCCGGCCAGGGTTATGCGACCGCCTACGACAAGCTGCGCGATCACACCCTCATCCTCAATTTGCTCGCCACCGGCTCCTGGGAGTCCATCGACGGCTCGCTTTTTTATATCAACCAGGAAGACCGCGTTGTCTGGGGCGGCGGCCTCTTCCAGGACGTCGGCTACCGACTCGACCGCACCTTCGAGGACGATCCCGATACCAACCGGTTTATCTCCTCGGAGCGCTTCTTCGGGGCGACCGGCACGGTGCGCTATCCCTTCGACCGATTCAGCTTCATTCAGGGCTCGCTCGCCGCGGGGGGGCTGGATTTCTTCGTCTTCGACGGCACCGAGGAGTGTCTGCGAGATCCGAGCTGCATCGGCCGAGAGGGGGCTTTTGAGCAGTGGGAGCAGACCAACGAGGACGTGCGCTTCCAGCTCGAGCCTTCGGCCAGCGTCGGCCATAATACCATCCGCTACCACCCGCAGACCGGCCCGTTTATGGGCCATTCGATGTTGTTGTCGGGCACCTACGATTGGCAGCCGTTTCGCCAGCGCGGCTATGCCACGACGCGTCTGGACGCTGAGAAATACTGGTCGCTGTGGGGGCGCACCAACTTCTTCTTGCGCGGCGGCGCCGGCTACACCTTCGGCGACCGTTTTGCGCGCTCGTTTTTCCTGTCGAGCTTCGACACCGTCCGCGGAGTACCGTGGGGCGACTTCGACTACCTGCTAGGCCGTTCATTTGCCTTTACGACCGCCGAGCTGCAATTCCCGTTGAATTTCCTGGTCCGAGTGCCCTTTATCGACCTGGAGGGGATCGTCGGCACGGACTTCGGCGCCGCCGGCGACGACTTCATCGAGGTCTGGGATCGCCGCGTGCTCAACGCGGTCGCCGGCGTCAACTTCGGGCTCGGGCCGTTTGTCTTTCGACTCCACTTCGCCAAGCCCTACGATATCGGCGCGATTCGCACGCCCAGAGGGGGCGACTGGAATACCAACTTCAGCCTGACGTGGCGTTATTGGTAATGGCGTGTAATTACGGAAATTGCTTGGTTTTTGGACGGTTTACGCCAGTCCGCCAAGTGGCTGCTGATCGGCTGAAAGAAAGTAAGAAAGTGAGAAAGTAAGAGAGTGAGAAAGTAAGAGGGTGAGATAACGGCAACCGTATCGAAGCGATCTGGAGTGTTTGGGGCTCTGTTCTCACTCTCTCACTCTCTTTCTTTCTTACTCTCTCTGACAGGAGAGCTCATCGAAGGCTCACGGGGTCGAGAGCCGAAAGATCAACGTGATTGCAATTAGCCGAGTAATTCCTCAGACGATGGCATCTCGATGTCCAGGTTCATCCCGGAGCTCTTGATGAAGTCGACCAATTTGTCGGCGTAGCTGGGAAACGGCGGGCAGGACAGCTCGCCTTCGAGGGCCTGGGAGGTGTTGATGGAGTTGTAGATGGTCAGTTGATTGAAGTCCTCGATGAATTGGCGCGGGCTGCGGGTGAGCTTCTCGAGGTAGGGAAATTTCATGATCAGTTTGGTCAGCTTATAGGGGACGTGGCCCACCGGCGCGCGCTTGCCGGCCTCGCGCGCGACCAGCTCGAAGACCTTCAGCGCTGAGAGCGGATTGGGGTCGCATAAGTGGAAGGTCTT
This sequence comes from Persicimonas sp., assembly GCA_046545675.1. GTDB lineage: Bacteria > Myxococcota_A > Bradymonadia > Bradymonadales > Bradymonadaceae > CAYLTX01. Next base: position 7,362 of record JBKGZI010000049.1, on the reverse strand, counting down.
CGCTGCGGAGTCCGCTTGAAGGCTGATCGTGTGCATCGAATCGCATACGTAGTCGACCGGCACCAGGTTCAGCGGCTTATCGCCTTTGCCGGGCATTAAAATCGGCACCGATTCGGGCATCTGCACGATGAGGTTCATCAAATAATAGGGGCCGGCCATGCGGTCGATCTCGCCGGTCTCGGAGTCCCCGACGATGATGCTCGGCCGGAAGACGCTCACCGGGATGTGGCGCATCGCCTGGCGCATGGCCAGCTCGGCCTCGTATTTGGTCTTCTCGTAGGGGTTTCTGAACTGCTGGTCCTCTTCGAGCTCGTCCTCCATGATCACGCCGGTGCGCTTGCCGGCGACGAAGGCGGTCGAGAAGTGGTTGAGCCGCTCGAGGTGATCCATCTCCATCGCCGCGTCGATGACATTCTTGGCCCCCTCGACGTTGACGTTGTAGATCTCGTCTTTGTCGGCGCCCAGATACCAGATGCTGGCGATATGATAGATGTCGGTGACGTTGGCGATCAGCTCCAGGTACTCGGTGCCGCTCAACCCGAGATCGAGGGCGACCACGTCGCCGCTCAATATCTGATAGCGGTCAGGGTCGACATCGAGGTTCTCCAGGCGCTTGGTCGCGCGGTCGACGAAGTCCGGGCGCACCAACAGCCTGACGAAAGCGTCCGGCTCACGGGCGAAGATGGTGCGCAGCAGCCTCCTGGACATAAAGCTGGGAAAGCCGGTCAGCAGGATGTCGCGCGCCTGGCGAGGTGTCGTCGAGGTGTCGGCTGAATTCGTCATGACTCGGGCTTCCTTTCAGGTTTGGCGGTGCCGCGTGTGCGCACGGCCTCGTCGATCTGGGTGTGGATGTCTTCGACCTGCCGGCGGGTGTCTTCGAGCGTGCCGTTATTATCGACCACATAATCGGCCACGGTGATCTTGTCTTCGAGCGGCATCTGCGAGTCGATGCGCGACTGCGCCTGCTCGGCCGATATGTCGTCTCGTGCCAGGAGCCGGTCGAGCTGGACCTCGGGGTCGGCGGCGACCACGATCAGGCTGTCCAGCCAGCGGTGCATGCCGTTTTCTACGATGAGCGCGGCGTCGTAGACCACCCACCGGTGGTCGGCCTCGCGCAGCTCGTTGGCGCGCTCCATCATGCGCTGGCCGATGCGCGGATGAGTGATCGCCTCCAGGCGCTTCCTGGCGTTCGCGTCGCCGAAGACAACCTCGCCCAGGGCAGGGCGGTCGAGCGCGCCGTCCTCGTCGATCACCTCTTCACCGAAGGCTTCGCGTATCTCCTCCAGGGCCGGCTCGCCGGGCTCGACGACCTCGCGTGCGATCTGATCGGCGTCGATGACCGGTGTTCCGAGGTCTTCGAGCATGGCCGCCACGGTCGACTTCCCGCTGGCGATCCCGCCGGTCAAACCGACGATGACAAAGTTTTCGACCGTACCCATCACAACCCTACCGTAGCTATTGAACTGTCCCACGATCCTCACTTCCCAGCCCCCCAACCGTCAAGCCCCAAGCCCGCCGTCCCCCAAGCCCCAAGCCCCAAGCCCGCCGTCCCCCAAGCCCGCAGGCCCCAAGCCCGCAGTTCAAGCGGCGGTTGCCAAATGTCTGCAGAGGTCTAGGATAGGCCTGTCTTTGGCGAACTTGGCCACAAACGAGACATTATGTCCAGACGACGCACAAGACGCGGCCGCAGGCGGCGCACTACAGACGAGAAGGGGCCGATCGACCGCATCTGGTCGCGGGCCACCGAGCCGCGCGTAGCCGGGGTGTGTTTGTTGATGGCCGGCGTATTACTGGCGGTGACGCCTTGGACCGGTGCGCCGGAGCCGCTGGTGGTGTCCTGGTGGGACACTTCACTGCACGTGCCCGGGGTGGCGTCGGTGGCTGCCGGCCTGGCAGCGTTGGCCGCCGTCTTGATGGTCGGGTCATTGTGGAATCGCTACCGGCTGGTCACTGGTTCTGTCGCCGAGAAAACTGCGCCCGCCGACGCCACCCTCGAGCTCGGAGCGGAGACCACCAGCGTCAAGGAGTCGCGGCTACCTGGCATCGCGTGGACCGGCGCGGTGTGTTTGGCGGTCGGCGTGGTGCTCGTGCTAGGCGGGTGGTTCGCCTCCCACAGTGAGATCAGCGCCTCGCGCGTCTTGCTCACCTCCGGCGAAACGATCGAGCACTACAGCGTCGAGCAGGGCCCCAGAGACCTGGATGTGATGCTGCCGCTACGGCTCCGCCTCGACCGATTGGAGACCGATGGCACGCCCACGGCCCACCTGCAGGCGTTCGAATTGGGTGAAGATCGCCCCGATCCCCAGGCGATTCCTCCGGGCGGCGGCCTCGAGCTCGACGGATTCCGAGTGACCTTCGTCGGCATGCGATCCGACTCCGAGAAGCTCGCCGCAGTCTTTGGTAGCGATGACCCCGACACCATCCGGGCCAGCGCCACGGAAGGCGAGACCTTCGAGGTGGGCCTGGATGGACCGACATTCGAAGTCCTCGAGATCACCCGAGACTACCTCGGGGCGATGGGGCCCGCCGCGCGGGTGCGCTCGGAGGACGTCGGAGAATTCTGGGTCTTCCAATCCGCTGCCAACACCCAATTGCCCCCCGATCTCGGCCACTCCCTGCGGCTCGAGGCCCTGGAAACTCAGCCGGCGGCTGTCTTCACGGTGGCCAAAAGCCAGCCGTTTTGGCCGCTCTCGGTCGGCGGAACGCTATTTGTGCTGGGTTTTGCGCTGCTGATCGCCGTTCCCGAGCGCATCGTACGCCTGACCGAGCGTACGGTGCGGCTGTGGAGTATCAATGACGCCGGCAGGATCACCGAACAGACCCTCGGTGAACTTGCCGATACCGAAGCGCGCGGAGCCCAATCGTGAGTGTGGCTGTCCCTATTTTAGCTGTCGTCGGCGCACTCCTCGCACTTGTGGCGGCCGCGCCGCTGGCGCGCGAGCGTCGACGCCGCGCCGCCCAAGTGGCCGTTGGCGTGGGCTGGATCGGCGTATTGGCAGGCGTGGCCGGCTTCTATACCGGTGCGATGTCGGGGCTGGCGACGTTGCTGGGTACCGCCGCCTGCGGCGGGCTGGCCGTGCTTCCGGCGGGCATCCAACTCGACGGAGCGCGAGACTTTGCCGTCGCGGCAGGCGGGATCATCGCGCTGGTCGTCGGGGCGAGCGGTTTCTTTGCAGACGGCCCGGCCTCGGTCGATGTCTCTCAGGCTTCCCTGTTATACGTCGCTCATTTCGGTGCGTTGGGGGCTGCGCTTGTCTGCGCGCTGGCCGGCTGCGTTCTATTCGACGCTGCCAACGATAGCGACCGGCCGGAACCCGGAGGCGGCACGATCATGGCCGTCGTCGCGTTGGTCGGCGCGGCCGTCCTCGTCCATCTGCTGGGCGGCGGTTTCGAAGGGGGCACATCGGTGTCCGATTTGTTGCCCGAGCTATCCCTCTTGGCGGCTGCCGTGGCGTTGGCGCTGCTGGCCGGTGTCTATAGGCTGCGGCTGCGCGCGGGTGAGGCCGAGGGTGAGGCCGGACACCAGAGCGTATATTTGCTCCATGGGCGCGACTATGCGCTGCGCGCAGTGCTTTTGAGTTGGCTGGTTATCCTGTTGGGCGGGCTCGTCCACTGGAATCATTTCGGTGCCATCGGCGTTGGATCCCCCGCTGAGTGGAACGCTGTGGGGGCCGTCCTGGGCATGACCGGGCTGGTGTTGATCGGCTGGTCGCGCCACGACGACGCCTCTGACAAGACCAAGATCAGCGCGCTGATCGATACGCTCGCCCCGGCAGCGATCTTCTCGGTTCTCGTCATTACGGTCGCGCTGAGCGTTGGCTTTCATGCCCCGTTTGGTCTATCGATTGTCTTCTGACTTCGTCGCAAAGCGACTTCGTCAGAGAAAGTGAGAAAGTCAGAGAGTGAGATAGTAAGATGGTCTTCCCGAGCATCACCGTACGGGCCAGAGCCGTTGCTGTTTCTAACTCTCTTACTTTCTAACTCACTTACTTTCTTATTTTCTGCCTCGAGCCGAAAACCATGCACGTAAAGAAGGCTGAATTCGTAAAGAGCGCGACTGCTCCCGAGCATTATCCGCCGCCGGATCGCCCGGAGGTCGCCTTCGCCGGCCGAAGCAACGTCGGAAAGTCGAGCTTGATGAATACCTTGCTCAACCGAAGCGGCCTGGTGCGCGTCAGCCGCCAGCCCGGGCGCACGCAGCTCGTCAACTTCTTCAACGTCAACGACGAGCTATACCTCGTCGACCTGCCCGGCTACGGGTTTGCCAAGGTGCCCGAGGACGTCAAAGCCGCCTGGGGCCCGATGATCGAGGATTATCTGGCGTCCCGGCCGAACCTGGCGGCGATGGTGTGCATCATGGATATTCGCCGCGGCATGGAGGAGGACGACCGCCAGCTCATCGAGGCGGCGCCGCATTTTGGCGTCCAGCCGATTCTGGTCTTCACCAAGGCCGACAAGCTCTCCAAGCAGAAGCGAAAGCAGCGCCGGATCGACATCGCCAACCAATTCGGGGTGCACAAAGATGAGATCATCTTGTTCTCGAGTCTGAAGAAATTTGGAATGGATCAGGTCTGGAAGCGTATAGAAGAGCTGACTGGGTTGGGTCGATGAGCTGGTCGATTCCAGCGACGCGCCCGATTCGTCGCGACGACGAGTTGATGGTGCGCGAGGCGCGCGCGGCCGACTTCGATAGGATATTGGAGATCGAGCAGGCGGCGCACCCGACCCCCTGGGCGCGCGACGTATTCGCACGTGAGCTCGATTTGGACATCTCCCATGTATGGGGCGTCGCGAAGGACAGTCCTGAAGAAATAGTCGCGTTTGTGGTCTTCTGGGTCGTCCACGATGAAGTCCACGTGCTCAACGTCGCCGTCGACCCCGCGTTTCGCCGCACCGGTATCGCCACGAGCATTCTCCAACACCTCGCCGAGAAGTCTCGCGAGGAAAACGCGAGCTTCATCACCCTCGAGGTGCGCCACCAGAACCGGGCGGCGATTGCCCTTTACGAGGCGCTCGGATACGAGATCATTGGCAGACGTGAAGCGTATTATGCCGACACCGGCGAGGACGCGTTGATCATGAGTTTGTTGATTTGATGCGTTTGCGCCAGATGGGCGGGAGAGGTTTTCGCTGATGATCTGCGTAGTTGGAGAGTTCTTGGTTGTTGGTTCTTGGTTCTTGGCGTTGCTAGGACGTAACATGGGCGAAGGACCAGAGGATCGAGAACCAAGAACCAAAAACCAAGAACCAAGAACTGAAGCAATAAAGCGAATGAGCTTCCATAATCGGAAGTCCATCGCCACCCATACACCCCCGCACGGCCTGCCATGAAAGTCTTTTCCGGAAGCAGTCACCCCGCCTTCGCCAACGCCATCTGTGATTATCTGGGCATGGAGCTCGGCAAGAGTCACACGGTCACCTTCAGCAACGAGAATATGCTCGTCCAGATCGAGGAGAACGTGCGCGGCAGCGACGTCTTCGTGGTCCAGACCTCCTGCCCGCCGGTGCACGTGCACCTCTTCGAGATGCTTATCATGATCGATGCGTTGCGCTCGGCCTCCGCAGAGCGCATCACGGCGGTCATTCCGTATTTTCCGTATATTCGAAGCGACAAAAAGGACCGGCCTCGAATCAGCATCACCGCGCGCCTGATGGCCGACCTGCTCAAGACCTCCGGGGCCGATCGCGTGCTGACCATGGACCTGCACACCCCGCAGGCCCAGGGCTTCTTCCGGATGCCCGTCGACCAATTGCAGGGCGCCGGCCCGCTATGCGCCCGGCTCGAGCGCGACAAGGAGGACGATTGGATCCTCATCGCCGCCGACGCCGGCGAGGCCAAAGACCTGGGCCGTTACGCCAACCGGCTCGACCTGCCCATGGCGATCATCGACAAGCGCCGCGACGGCGACGACGAAAAACCTCGCGCGGTCAACCTCATCGGCGACGTCGCCGGCAAAACGGCGGTGGTCGTCGACGACGAGATCGCCAGCGGCGGCACGCTCATCGAGGCGGCGACCTTCCTCAAAAAACGCGGCGCCACCAAAGTGCTGGCCGTCGCCACCCGCCCGGTATTCAGCGTCAACGCACCCACTCGCATCGCCACCGCCCCCATCGAGCAGGTCTTCGTGACCGACACCATCCCCGCCGAGCTGCCCCCGGACAGCAATATCGAAGTCGTCTCGGTCGCCTCGATGTTCGCCGAGGCGATCACCCGCATCCACGACGGCAGCTCGGTCAGCAGCCTGTTCAAGCCGGACACGCTGCGCGAGATTCTGCAGAAGGATACGATCGAAGATTGAGGCTTCGATCGAGGGTTCGCGAGGGCGTCCGATTTGCCACCCCTCCACCGCTTGCGGGGAGGTGCCGGCGTAGCGAAGCGGAGCCGTCGGAGGGGGCCACAACAAGCTACTCCAAGGGCAGTAGGTCATCGAAGGGCCTGTAGCGGGTGTGTTTCCTTCGGATATTGACAGATGACTGGCGAGTCAGTTAGTTGCTTTCGTCAATGAGCGTCGGAAATATCCGGTGAGCTGTATCAGCGAGCAATGCGTGATTGTTGCTGCTATTTGATTCGATGCATGGCTTTGAATGCGAGGGCATAACTGATGAGGAAGTCTGCCGAGTTACGAGCGAAAGACGCCCCAAAAATTTCAGACACCGGGCGAAGTGTGCATCGAGCGCTGCGAGCCCTCCTAGTCTGCACCGGGCTGCTCATTCCAAGTTTTGCCATTACCGGGATACTCCCCGAGGAGGGGTTTTTCTCCATTTTTCGAGAGCCCACCGGTAAATTGGGCGTGATCGCCGTGTTGCTGGCCTTGTTGGCCATGGATAGGCAAAAGACGGTGCGAAGTCTTCAACTTCGGCGTCCTCATCGCGGCGCTCTGGGTATTGCTGCACTCTGTGGACTTCTGAATATACCGATGGCGACGGCGCTGTCGGCGCTGTTTATCATTCCGTTGGCCATGCTCGGTGCCGATCTGGATACGGAGCCCTCCTTCTATCTTGCGATGCAAGATCCGCTAGGTATTCCCCTGGGCATCGGCCTTGTCATCATCGGGGTCATCGCCGAGGAATTATTCTTTCGCGGATATCTCCTGTCTCGCTTCAAGCCGCTCGGGAAGCGGTGGGCGATTGCCTTGTCGGCGGTGCTATTTGCAAGCTTTCACATCAACTTCTTGATGTTTCCCTTTGGTATCCTCCTCGGTATCTACACGGCGATTTTGGTCGTCCACAGCCGATCGATATGGCCGGCCATTTTGGCCCATGGCGTGGGCAATACCATGGGCATTCTCATGCATACACAGCCTGATTTTCAGCAGATCTTATCAGAGAAGATCGCCACCATCGGGCCGCACACACCCTGGG
>JBKGZI010000048.1:0-21244 GCA_046545675.1 Persicimonas sp. | reverse complement strand
CTTCACCCCCGTCAACTTGACACTTCAACCCAAAGTCACGAAAATCATAAGTGCCGGACTCTCCTTCGTGTCGGCGGCTTTTAGCCCCGGCAAAGGGAGTGTGGATTTGGTTGCGGTTACGGCCCGCCGCACCACGTTCGATACGTTTACTGACTTTCAGGCAAACGTTCGTTTTGTGGTGCAGCTGTCATGGCCGATCGACGTAGTCGCAGCCGTACCCACACAACCTGAACCGATTGATCCACGGAGGTAGAGAATGGCAACCGCAGAGAATATCGACAAACTTGTCGCCAACGAGCCCCCCCCAAAATCGAAAGCAGCGCCGCCCGCCCAGCGTCGCATGCGTGCGCCGGTCGACCCGGCCCAGCTCGAGCACCGCGAGCTGAAAAGCGGCGAGTGGTGGCAGAAGATCCCGGCGTTCGCAGACGTCGACGAGGAGCAATTCCTCGACCACATCTGGCAGATGCGCAACTCGGCCTACGGCGAGGACAAGCTCGTCGAGCTCATCGGCGATATCGCGCCCGACGCGTTCATCGAGGACGTCCGCGAGGGCTTCTCGAAGGTCCCGATGGCCGTGCGCGTGACGCCCTATCTGCTCAGCCTCATCGACTGGGACAACCCCTGGGACGATCCGATTCGTCGCCAGTTCATCCCGCTGGCCAGCCAATTGATGCCCGACCACCCGATGCTGACCCTGGACAGCCTGCACGAGCAGGCCGACGCGCCCGTCGCGGGCCTGACCCACCGCTATCAGGACAAGGCGCTGTTTTTGGTGATGGACACCTGCCCGGTCTACTGCCGCTTTTGCACGCGCAGCTACGCCATCGGCGTGGACACCGACACCGTCGAGAAGGTCAAGCTTCGCGTCGATCCCAAGCGCTGGGAGAAGGCATTCGATTATATCGAGAGCCGCCCGGAGCTCGAGGATATCGTCATTAGCGGCGGCGACACCTACAACCTGCCCTACAAGCACGTCAGGGCCATCGGCGAGCGCCTGCTGCGCATGGATAATATCCGGCGCATCCGCTTCGCCACCAAGGGTCCGGCCGTCATGCCGATGAAGATCTTGAGCGACGATAAGTGGCTCGCCGCGATCACCGACGTGCTCGAGCTGGGCCGCGAGCTGCACAAAGAAGTCTGCATCCACACCCACTTCAACACGCCCAACGAGATCACCGAGATCTCCAAGCGCGCCATGGACAAGCTCTTCGAGCGCGGCATGACCGTGCGCAACCAATGCGTGCTGCAGGCCGGCGTCAACGACTCGGCCGAGACGATGACCCTGCTGACCAAGAAATTGTGCGAGATCAACGTCCAGCCCTATTACGTCTACCAGCACGATATGGTCCAGGGCGTCGAGGACTTGCGCACCACGGTCCAGACAAATATCGAGATCGAGAAGGCCGTGCGCGGCGTCACCGCCGGCTTCAACACCGCCACTCACGTGTGCGACGCGCCCGGCGGCGGCGGCAAACGAGACGTGCATTCCTACGAATATTATAACCGCGAGACCGGCGTGAGCGTGTATACCGCCCCGTCGGTCAAGCCCGGGGAGTTCTTCTTGTACTTCGACCCGCTGCGCGCGCTCTCCGACGAGATGCAGCAAGCGTGGCAGGACCCAGACAAGCAAGACGAGATGGTCGAGCAAGCGCTCGCCGAGGCCAAAAAGCGACAGGGCGCTCGCTGACGCTCGTCGATTCCGCCCTCCCACTGAATATTTGGGCTTCGGCCCCGGTCCAATGGATACCACCTGGGCCGGGGCTTTTCTTTATTTTCGACGCCGGTATCGGTACAACTGAGATAGATGCTCTATCGCTTATATCTTTGAGGTAATGACCATGCGAAAGTACACGCTGTGGATGTTGGGCCTAATCGCCATCGCCGGAATCACCTTCGCCTCGCCGACCAAGGCCGACGCCGCCTTCCGACTGGGCGCCGACGCCATCTGGGTGCCGATGGCCTTCCAGGACGTCGATAGTGAGGGGGAGGCCACCCTCGACTCCGACCACGAGCTGGCCAGCTTCGGCGGCGCAGTGCACGGAAACCTGGGCTTCGACATCTTCTCGGTGGGCTTGAAGATCAACTACTTCAACACCGGCATCGAATTCGACGAGGGCGACGCCCGCTTCGAGGAGCTCGACATCAATTTGATGGGCCGAATTGGAATCCCGACCACCGATATCGCGTTCTTTGCCGAGGCCGGCCCCACGACCAGCCCGGACTTCGATTATTTCGGCTATAACGTCGGCGGCGGCGTCGAATACGACATTCTGGGTCTCCCGCTGATCGACCTCAACCTGGGTGCGATGGGCCAATACGTGAACGTCTCCGACGTCGACTTCGATATCAGCGGCATCGAGGAGAACGCCAACTTGAGCGAAGGCCGGATCATGATCTTTTTGGGCGCCGACTTTTCCATCTAGCTAGTGCACTCGCGCGGAACGTTCGCTTCTTGCAACGTTTCCGCCACCACGCGGCTTATGGGACCAACGTCAAAGTTCTTGGTTCTTGGTTTTTGGTTCTTGACTGATTTAATCCCAAGCGGCGTTGGAAAATCGAGCGTGATGGCATCCGGAGGTCATTGTCTGTGGGTTCACTCGCAACGACCAGATAGCGATGACCAAGAACCAAGAACCAAGAACCAAGAACCAAGAACCAAGAACATGAACGTGCTGCGTACACGGCTCGTAGACGACGCTGACTTCTCGAAGAGCAGGAGCAGCGCGATACCTCTCACTGAGCTGCCCGTACTGGCGATCGATTGCCAGACCACGGGCGCCTCTCCAAAACATGGCCACCTCCTGGAGGTCGCCTGGTGCCGCATTCGCGCGGCCGACGACGGGCTCCCGGAGGTGGCCTCTTTTGTGCTCGAGCTGCCCGACGGCGAGTCGATCCCGCGGCGCATCCGGAAGATGACCGGCCTCGACGACGCCGCGCTGGCCGGGGCTGTGCCACCCGAGCACGCCTGGAGCGCGCTGCGCGATGAGGCCTCGCGCACGCCCAATAGCGTCATTCACTACGCGCGCTTCGAAGAGGCGTTTTTGGGCGACGCCCACCAGCGTCTGAGCTCCGAGGCGGCCTTCCCCCTCGACATTATCTGCACCCACGCCATCGCCGGCCGACTCCTGGCGGACCTGCCCCGCCGCGGCATCCGAGCGGTCGCCGGATATCTGGGCCACACCATCCCCGAGGACAAGCGCGCCGGCGACCACGCACTTGCGACCGCCTGGATCTGGCGTGAGCTCGTGCGCGAGGTCGGGCTGCGCGAGGGCGTCGAGACACTCGACGAGCTCGAGCGCTGGCTGGCCGAGACCCGCGCCTCGCGCGGCACCGGCAAGGGATACGCGATGGACCGCGACGTGCGCCTCGCCCTGCCGCAAACCCCGGGCGTCTACCGCATGCTCTCCAAGACGGGCGATGTGCTCTACGTCGGCAAGGCGACCTCGCTCAAGAGCCGGGTAAATACCTACTTTCAATCGCGCCGGAACCTCGCCGAGCACAAGCTCGAGCTGGTCTCGCAGGTCTGGGACCTCGACGTCACCGCCGTCGCCACACCGCTCGAAGCCGCCCTGCTGGAGACCGACGAGATCAAGCGCCACGCCCCGCCGTACAATCGCGCGCTGCGCGCAAAGCACCGCCGCGTGCAATTCGCCAGCGCGGATTGGACGAGCTTTTCGGCCACGGTCGACCACGAGCACCCGGTCGGCCCGCTGCGCTCGAGCCGCTCGCTTCGGCTGGCCTCGGCCCTCGTCGACTCGACACCGGTGGTCCAGTGGCTGACCGACGAGGCCCCCGAGTATCTTGCCGGCGCCGCCGAGTACCTGGAGCCCGGCATTGAGGTCTTCTTCGCCCACCACGGCCTCGCCGATCTCGACGAGCTCGCCCTGGAGTTGTGGAAGGCACACCAGATCGAGTCCGAAGCTGGTCTCGAAGAGGACTCCGAGGCCACCGAAGAGGCCGAACAAGTCGCGCAAGAGCATATCTGGACGCCCGACACCGTCGCCGACTTATTGGAGTCGTCGCTCAGGCGCGCCCACCGCGCGTGCCGACGCGCCCGGCTCCTTTGCATGCTCACCGACGCCACGATCGCCTGGCGGCCGGCGGTGGAGGGCTGTGACGGGCGGGTTTTGGTTTTCGAGGCAGGCGAAGTTCTCGAGGCGGGCGACTGGAATGGCGAGGCATTGGTCGTGCCGCCGGGGCATATGCGAGGCGCTCGAGAGCGCCAGGAGCTCTTCGACCTGGCGACGTGGGACAGGCTTCGCGTGCTGACGACCGAGCTTCGCCGGTTGGTTGGGGATGGCTGCGAGGTGCGGGTTCGTTTGGGGCCGCACGCGGTGCTTGGGAGTGGCGAGTTGGCGAGGATGTTCGGGTGGGTCTGAGTATGTGGCCTTCCCTCTCCACCCGTAGCGATAGCGAAGGGTAGGCACGGTCAAGCCGCATAAAAGAGGATCAAGGAGAGGCCCCCACCTTGATCCTCCCCACCTTACGCTGCGCTCCAGGTGGGGAGGGAGATCAAGAAAAACACCACCATCGCCCCCTGCACCAACATCATCCCGTCCAAAAACCCCACATAATACATCGCCCCGCGAACCTCGTCGGAAAACCAAAGCGCCACCGCCGTCAGCAGCCCCGAGGCCACCAGCGGCACCGTCGCACCGTCGACCGCAAGCCCGTAATGAGCCACGACGATCGCCACGAACACAACCATCAGGCCCACCGCCAGCCATCGCGTACGGGCCGCGCCGAGCTTCATGGGCAGCGTGCGGATGCCCGCCTGGCGGTCGCGCTCGAGGTCGCGCACGTCGAAGGGCAAGGTGATCGCGAAGATGAAGATCGTGCGCTCCACGAATGCGAGCGCGGTGTCGGCGCCGAAGAGATCGGCGCCGGCGGCCAGCGCCGGGAGCACGACGGTGACCGACGCCCACACCAGAGCGATCAGGAAGATCTTGAGGCCCGGCAGATCTTTGAGTCGCAGCTTTTTGCCCTCTTGGGCGATCACCGGCAGCGAATAGGCCAGCGAGATCGCCCCCAGCGGCACCAATCCCCACAGCACGTCGACGGGCACGAACGCCAGGCTCACCAGGCCGCCGAGCGTCGACAGGCTGACCGCGGCCCACAGCCACTTTCTGCGCGCGCGGATCCAACGGTGGCGCTCGGTGACCTCGACGGCGTCCTCCCGGGAGGCCGACACGAGCCGGTCCAGGTTGTAGACGAAGAGCGTGGCGAAGAAGACCAGCGCCCCGAGCCCCCACGAGCCGGTTTGGTGCACCGCAGGCGCAGCCCCGAGCAGATAAAACGTCTCGAAGGTCAGCGCGACCGCGGCGAGCGCGATGAAGATATTGGAGAAAATCAGGGTTCGCATCGTCGGCCAGCCTATGCCGTGCCCGTTGATGATGTCCACCGCCGCAGACGAAGGCGAACTCGCCGTACCGTTCCTGACAAAAGACGAGCCGGCTTCTTTGCGCACTGGCGCCTTTTTAGCTAAAAGCGTGTGGTGAACTAAAAGAACGTCGTTGGCTGCCAATTCTTGTATGGATGTCGCCATGTATAGCCGCTCGAGCTTCTTTGCATCCTTGTCCCTCTTTCTCCTGGCCGCGATCGCCCTCGCAGGTTGTAGCTTCGAGGCCGGCGAGCGCACGCAGTTGGCCGGCCAGGAGTGCATGGACGACACCCAATGCGTCGAGGGACTGGTCTGCGTCGAGCGACGATGCCGCCCCGAAGGTGTCATTCCGACCGCGGATGCTGGCGCGAGCGATGCGGACGACACGGACATCCCCGACCCCGACACCTCCGACGCCCAGGAGCCCGACGACGTGCCGATGCTCGATGTGGGTGTCGACGCCACCCCAACAACCTGCACCAGCGGCGAATCTCGCTGCAATGGCAACACCGCCGAGATCTGTGCCAACGGCGAATTCACCGTCGTCGAGGAATGCTCCGACGCCGAGGTCTGCGAGGACGCCAGTTGCGTGCCCGCCGATCCGGACACCTGCACGCGACAGAATCAGATTTGCAACGAGGAAGGTTATAATAACGGCTACTGGTGCGGCGACTTGAGCGAGTCGGGCGGCGAGCTTCGCTGCCTGGGGGTTTGCGACCGCGACGCTCCAGACCCCAACGCGACCTGTCCGGACGCGGGCTCGGTCTGCGCATTCGGCGACGGTGATCAGGCCGTCTGCTTGAGCGGTTGCGAGCTCGATGAGGGCTGCAGCACCGACGGCCTCGGCTGTCTTGCTTTCGACGGCCAGAACACCGAGGGCCTGTGTGTGCCGACCAATGAGGGCAATCAGGTCGGCGACAGTTGTGATCCCGACAATACTTTCGATTGTGAATCGGGTGCGTTTTGCATCAACCTGCAGCAAGGCGGCCGCTGCGTGGAGGGCTGCCGACCGTATACGCGCGCCTTCGACGATGGCACCGACTGCTCGGCCGGCCATTGTGTCCCTCTATCGGACACCATCGGCATGTGCCGGCCCGACGCCGGAAACAGAACCCCGGGGGAGTCATGCCGCCAAGCTCAGATCTTTCGAGCCTGCAACCAGGACGCCACCGGCTGCTTCCCCGCGGGTGGCAACGACGGCCCGCAGTGCCTGCGGTTCTGCCGCCTCGCCGAGGGCGACACCGACTGCGCCGACGGCCGCAGTTGCATCCAATATGATCAGGACCGCGACGACGTGGGCGTCTGCCAATAGACGCCGTGGGATAGAAAAGAAAAGCCCGGCTCGATGACTCGAGTCGGGCTTTTTTGCGTGCTCTATTTTGCGATCAGGCCGAGAAGATATGCTCGAGCTCGTCGAGGATCTCTTGCTCGGTGTTATTCTTGGCGATCGCTAACTCCTGAACGAACAGACGCCGAGCGGTGTCGAGCATCTTGCGCTCGCCGAAGCTCAACGTCTTGTCGAATTTAAGCAGGTTCAGATCGCGCAACACCTCGGCAATCTCGAAGGCGCTGCCCGTCTGGATCTTCTCGACGTAGGCGCGGTATCGCCGGTTCCACGTCTGTGTGTTGAGGTCGACATCACGCTCGCGCAGGATGTCGTAGACCTCCTCGACTTCCTCGTCATTGATGATATTGCGCAGGCCGACGTTTTCGACGTTGTCGACCGGAATCATGATCTTTTTGTCGGAATCGAGAACACGCAACACATAGAAGGTCTGGCTGGTGCCCATGATCTCCTTGGTGTCGACCCCCACAACTTCCGCGACGCCCTGCGCAGGGTAAACGGCCTTATCTCCTACTTCGAACTCCGTCGCCATGGATCTCCTTGAGATTCTTGGGGTCGGGCCCCGTGATCGACGCAAATCAACCAGTCGTCACTTGACGCGCGAACGGGCACGTGCCGCCGCGCGACACGCACCCGTCCCGATTTACAATCCTCAGTAGTCTATGGTGTTTGAGATGAAGTTACAAGCAACGGGGCCGGTAATATGGACTGACTGAGGTTGAGGACAAATCACCGACACGCTCCATTCGCTGCCGTGCTCGTTAGTAAGTCCAACAGGGCGCTGGCTGGGTTCATTCCGTGAGTCGAGCCCTACCGGAGCAAAGCCAGACCCGACACGAAAAACCGGAGCCTCGGCGAGGGCCGAGGCTCCGGTTTTTGCTTCGTCTACTTGCTTCATCTAGACGGATCGATTCAGCTCGACGCGCTCAAAGCTTGTGGCGGCGAGCAAGATCGAGCAGCTTCGGGACGGTGAAGCCCGAAATTTTGCGCGCGTAGTCCTCGTTGCCGCCAGGGAAGCGGGCGCGCGTGATCTTTTCCACCAATTCTTCCTGCGATCCGTACTTCTCATCGAGGGTCTGGTGGGCTTGCCACAGGCGCATGAGCTTGCGATTGCTCAGCGTGCGGATACGATGCTCGAAATCAGCCGGATCTTCGTCTTCGGGAACCTCGAGGATGTCGAGGACCTTGGTGGCCAGCTCGTCTTTGGAGCCGTGCTCTTCTCGAACGCGCTGAAGCGGACTCTTCTTTGCCATGATGTTCTCCTGTCGTTACTGTGGTGTCGCTTTGGGAGGTTCGAACACGCCGAGTCAGGAAACGAGGCACACAAAAAGTGTCCGGTCCGCTGAAGCAGCCCCACAGGTGCCAAAAGCAGTGGATAAAATACGCCGCCATCATTGGCAGCCGCGCACTTCTAACAGAGGCTTTTGAAGATGACAAGCGCAGTACGTCGGCATATCGAGACGGCCAAATGGTCGAGCCTACTGGCTCTGCTGATTGTCCTCTGGGGCTGCGAGAAGTCCCCGGCAGATCGTCCAGACGAGCCCGATCAGCCAGTCGCCGACGAGGCCGACGCGGAAGAGGCCGACCCATCGAAGCGAACCCCGCCGGGGATCGTCTACGAAGACGGGCCCACGCCCGGCCCACAGACAGTGCTCGCCGAGTCCGGAGAGATCGAGGTGACGCTGTCGGATTTTGAGCGCGCGATGCAGCGCTCGATGCTGGTCGCCCCGGAAGGCTCCACCGAGGTCCCCAAAGAGAACCTCGCCGCGCCCCACCTGCAGATCAACGCGGTCAGAAACCTGCTCAGCTCCAAGATCCTCGCCCACGAGGCTGGCGAGCGCGGCCTCGAAGCGACACAGCCCGAGAAGGTCGCCGCCCTCGAGGACGAGTCGCGGCTGGCCCGCTTCGCCCCCCTGCTCGCCGGTGATGACGACGAGCCCGGCGAGCCCGACGAGCTCGCAGCGCGGGGGCTGACCCGCGACGACCTCGACGCGATCGCCAACGAGCTGGTGCTGCGCGAGAAGCTGCGCGATCGCCTGCTCGAGAATCTCGACGAGGACTCGCTTTGGGAGGCCTACGCCGCCGAGCACGACCGGGTGCGCCTGCTGGTCGTGTCGACGCGCAATACGCCGACGATGGACGAGATCACCGAATTTGTCGCCCAACACTCCGATCGCATCGAGGAGCACTTTCAAGACCATAAATCGCAGTATCGGAGCCCCAAGATGGTGCGCATGGTCCGCCTGCTGCCGGCCGATCGCTCACAGGCCGATCCCGCCAAGCTCGAGGAGGCCGCAAAACGTCTGGGCGGCGACGGATCGCCCGAGGAGATCGCCGAAGACCTCGGGCTGAGCGTCGACGCCAATGCGCTGCTGGTGCGCGGAGAAAACCAAAAAGCGTTCAGCTCCGAGCAGGGCCAGAGCGGCTACCAGATGAGAGGCCCGCGGGGTCCGTATGCCTGGAAGGTCACCGGGTTTCGCGAGTCCGAGGATGCCACGCTCACCGAGTCGCTCGAACGCGAGATCGCCTCCGAGTTGCTCAGAGAGCAAAGCATAGTTCCCTCGCGAAGAGCCAAGCTCGAGGAGGCGCTCGACGCGATGGGTGCCCTCCCCACCACCGGCGGCGGCGAAGTCGGCGACGAGGCGCTCGACGAGCTGAGCAAGGAGCTCGAGGCCGACGGACTCGACGTGGTGCGCACCGAGCTATTCGCCAAGAATGAGCGCGGTTTTATTCCGGGCGTGGGTTTGGCCGAGGAGGTCGCCGAGCAGGCCTTCGCCTTGAAGATCGGCTCACCGACCGTCGAAGAACCGATCTTGTCGCGCCGCAAGGTCTTTGCAGTGCGCCTCCTCGACGTCGAGCGACCGTCCCGCGAGCGCTTCGAGCGCGAAAAGAGCGCCTATAAAGAGAATTTCGACGAGCAGATGAGCAAGCGCATCCTCAAGGACTTCGTCAACCACTACCAGGACAAATACGACACCCAGCTCGATCTGAACCCCCTTCGGATCAAATACGGAACATTGCAAAAAGATTGATTGTCACCTACGGGAGCGCAGAGCAAATCCGCACCATCTGCACCACGATTGCCCCCCATGGCCTCTCCCGTCCCCACACAACCCACCGAAACCGCCGAGCCTGCCGACTCGCCTCCCGACAACCCGGGGGTGGTGTTGTTGTTGCTGGCCGGCGTCGTCTTCTTGGCGGTCGTCAACGGCACGATGGTCAACGTCGCTCTGCCCTACGTCGGCGATCACTTCGGCGTATCTGAGGGCGTGTACGGCTGGATCGTGACCGGCTACGCGCTGAGCTTCGGTATCTTCAACGCCATCGACGGCCGGCTGGCCGATATCGTGGGCATCCGCCGGCTGTACCTCTCCGGCATCGCCGTGCTCGGGCTGACCTCGATCGCGGTGGCATTCAGCCCCACCATCGAGATCGCCATCGGCCTGCGCATCTTCCAGGGCATGGGCAGCGCCGCGCTGCCGGTGATGGGCTCGACCATCATCAGCAGACTGATCCCGCGCCACGAGCGCGGCGCGGCCATGGGCGTCATCCTCAGCTCGGTGGGCTTCGCGGCGAGCATCGGCCCGTTCTTGGGCGGACTCATCCTGCAGGTGGCCAATTGGCGGGTGGTCTTCGCCGTCGTCGGCGTGGTGCTCTTCGCGCTGCCGCTGGCCTGGCGACTGCTGCCCAAATCACTCGACGAAGTCCCCGGCGGCCGCTTCGATCTGGTCGGCTCGATCCTGATGGGCGCGGGCGTGGCCCTGTTGATGTATGGCTTCAACGCCGTGCAGGGCGGCGTCGACGTCATCTTCTTTGCGACCGCCGGCGGCGGCGTGCTCTTGCTGATCCTCTTCGCCCTGTGGATCCGTCGCGTCGACGAGCCCTTCGCCCAACCCTCGATGTTCAGCAATGTGCCGTATGTGAGCACCTGCCTGCAGGCATTCGCGGCCAACGGCACCCGCTTTGGCACCATCGTGCTGGTCCCGATCTTCATGAAGGAGGTCAACGAGCTCGCCCCCATCTGGGTGGGCGTGGTGCTCTTTCCCGGGGCGCTGGCCATCGCGTTCTTGTCGCGGCGCGCGGGCACCTGGGCCGACCGCGTCGGCACGCGCCTGCCGGTGGGCGTGGGCATCGCCGTGCTGCTGTTGGGCAACCTGATGACCGCCTACTTCGCCGGCGGCAGTCCGGTGGGCGTGACCGTGGGCATGGGCCTGACCGGCCTGGGATTCGCCTACGTGCAGACCCCGCTGCTCTCAGCCGCCTCCAAGGTGCTCCCCGAGGAGCAGACCTCCGGCGGGCTGGGCATATTCATGATGGTCTTATTTATCGGCGGCGCCACCGGCGTCGCGCTGGCGGTGACCGCCGTGGAGCTACAGCCACCCGACGCCACCAGCTGGCTGGGGCTGGATGTAGCCGCGCCGGTGTATTCGAATGCGGCGTTGGTGTTGTCGGTGTTGGGGCTTTGCGGGTTGGGGTTGATCGGGTTTTTGCCGGGTGGGGTGGACGGGGATGGGGATGATCACAAGTCGTAGGGCTGGCGATAAAGGTCGATTTGGCCCGTGAACGTGAACGTGCACGGGTGTTCTCCGACCGCTCTCGCCCGTTCGGAGTCGTGTATGGCTGCCCCCCTACTCCCCCATATACCTCCCACCCACCTTCGGCGCCCCATCCTCCCAGGGAAACCCCGGATAAAAGACCTCCACCAACGTCAACCCGTGCGCCGGCGCGGTCTTGCCGCCCAGCGAGCGATTCTTGGTCTCGAGCATCCGCGCGATGGTGTCCGGGCCTTTGCGGCCCATGCCCATATAGACCAGCGTGCCGACGATGACGCGGACCATATATTTCAGAAAGGCGGTGCCCTCGACCTCGATGATGATGCGGGGTCTGTCGTCGAAGATCTCGACGCGGGTCAGCTCGCGGACGCTGGTCTCGGCGTGGCAGTCGGCGGCCCGAAAGCCGTCGAAGTCGTGCTCGCCGATCAACTGCCGGGCGCCCCGGCGCATGACCTCCAGGTCGAAGTCGCCGACCTCGCGCCAGGAGCGGTGGCGCCTGAGCGGGTGGGGGAAGCGGTGGTTCCAGATTTCGTAGCGGTATAATTTGCCGCGCGCGGAGTGGCGCGCGTGGAAGTCGGCCGGCGCCGGCTCGCAATAGACCACGCAGATATCGTCGTCGGTCAGGCCGTTGAGCCCGCGCACGAAGTCCCAGGCCGTGCGCGGCTTGTCGAGGTCGTAGGCGATGTGGGCGACCTGGCCGAGCGCGTGGACGCCCGCGTCGGTGCGGCTGGCCCCCTGCACTTTGACCTCGTCGGGTCCGCAGTCGAGGATGCGCGTCGCGGCCCTCTCCAACTCCCCTTCGACCGAGCGCGCGTTACGCTGGATCTGCCAGCCGTGATAGGCGGTGCCGTCATAGGCGACGACTATGCGAAACTGCTTATGCATGGATGCTCGGGGACGGCGGGTGCTCTCGTTGAGAGTGCGCAGCCCGGGGATGCAGGGCGTTTTGTTGAGGTTCTTGGTTCTTGGTACAGCTGCCCAAGCGATCTCGTACAGCAAGAACCAAGAACCAAGAACCAAGAACGCGGACGAGAAGGCAGGGCTCTCCGTCTCACAACGGATTCACGTGCCTCGCAGCGCGCCTCAAAACTCGAAAGCCAAGCCAAACGTCCACATATCATCGGAGAGGTCGAAGCCCTCGCCGCCAAAATCGTCGGCCTGGAGCATCATATATTCGGCGAAGGCGTAGGTATTGTTGACGCCCCACATGGCGTCGAATTTGGCCGAGCTGCCCGGCTCGAGCCAGTCGAGATGCAGGTGCAAGCCGGCGGCCAGGTGCCAGCCGGCCTTGCCGCCGCTGGCGTCGTCGCCCTCGAAGGTGGCCGTGTCGCCGTCGCCGGCGTTGCTCCACCAGGGGACATAGTCCAGCCCGCCCTTGACCACCGGGACCAGCGGGATGCTCCAGCGCTTCTCGGCGATATCCAGCCGATAGTACACCGAGGCCGACAGCGGCAAGATCTGGAAGTCGGTCGACTCGTCGATATCGGAGTCGTCCCCGGCGCCCTCGATGATGGCCTCGCCGTCAAAGGAGGTGTAGCCGACGCGCACGCTGACGCCCAGGGCGCCGTAGCCCTGGATGAGGTGGCGGCCGGTCTCGAAGGAGAATAGCAGCCGGTGACCCTCGCCAAAGGTGTCGGCGAAGGGCTGGCCTTCGAGCCCCTCCTCGTCGTCGATGGCCGGATAATACCCGCCGAAGCGAAGCTCACTGATGCCCGTGATCGGGCTCTCGGCGTGGGCAGTATTGGGAACCAAGAAAGCGGCCGCGCATACAAAAGATGCTGCCGAAAAAAGCCAAAATCTCTTCATCTGTCGATTCATCAGCTCACAATGCATAAGTCATTCTGAAAATGCAGCACGCCAATCGCATCGGGCGCCCGTCGAGGTCGATCTAGCACAAAATTAGCTGCGCCGGCGCCGACGCCAAACCAGCCCGCCTGCGAAGACCAGCAGACCCAACGCCCCGGCCGGCAACGAGCCCCCGGCGCTGCTGCAACCGCCACTCTCGGAGCCCCCCGCCGCACGGTAGCCCTCCCAGAAGTCGATGACCGGCAGCACCTCGACGCTGTCTTCGGCAAAGGTGGGTTGGCTGAAGTTTTCCGCCTCGTCGCGTGACACAACGGCCACGAAGACGCGCTCGTCCGGGTCATCGGTGTCCACGCCCTCCAGGCCGACCGTGCCTTCGAAGGTCGTGCCATCGGGATCATCATTTTGCAGGGTGATTTGCCGACGCTCAGCGTCGCTGTCCTCGAGCTCTTCGATGTCCAGGCCGGTGATATCCTCGGTCGACCAAAACGCGTGGTAGCGCTCGGCGTCACCGCGCTCGGCTTGCTCCCAGACCAAATGCAACGTGCTCTCGGTGGCCGTCACATCGATCATCGAGGAGGGAGGCGGCGGGCGGATGGTGTCGATGCGAATAGCCGCATCCGCCAACCTCTCCGCGGCGCCCGCGGTCTCGCCCCGCAAGATCAGGCGCACGACATATTGTTGTTCGAAGGCGTCCTCGTCGTCGGGGTGACAATCAGCGGTCGACTCGATGGGCACCAGCTCCTCGGCGTACGGGAGGTCCTCGATTGCCTCGTCGACCAAGTCGTCGAAGTCGACCGAGACGGTCTGGACCGATTGCGCGCCGGCCTCACCATCCTCGACGTCTAGCTCGAAGATGGTTCGATCGGTGACGGCTTCACAACTGTCGATATCATCATGATCGCATTCGAAGTCCTCCGGGGTGTCCGAGACGGGCACGGCGAAGAACATGATATCTTCAGTCGCGACCAGGTTTCGAGCGCTGCCGGCGAGTGAGAACGCGTAGGTGATCGGCGTCTCGTCAGCGAGCATCCTCTCGCATTGCTCGCGCCCGGCGATCACCTCATGCTCGTCCTGCTCGATGTCGGGCAACCGATCGGCGAACGAGGCCTCCGGTCGGATCTGGACGCCGAGCACGGAGTCGCCGCCCTTCCTGGGCGTGAGCGCATGCGCCGGCGACGAAACGGCCATCAGACTCGAGGCCGCAAAAAAAGCGACGACGGCGTAGATCGCCCATCGGCTCGAGGACTTCCCTCTCTGGCTCCGTGCGTTCGTTTTGGTCGAGACACTCATAGTCATATCCATCAGTAGTAAATGCATCGCGCCGGCTGAGCCCGGCGAGTTAACCTCTGCGGCGCACGATCTCTTCGGCGATCTGGATCGAGTTCAAGGCGGCCCCCTTTCGAAGATTGTCACTGACCACCCAGAAGTGCAGCGTTTTGTCGCGGTCGAGGTCCTGGCGTACCCGGCCCACCCAGGTCTCGTCGGTGCGCTCGGCCTGCCTGGCCAGCGGGTAGACGTGATTTTTGGGGTCGTCGAGCACTTTGACGCCGGGCGCCCCCTCCCACAACTCGCGGGCCGCCTCGGCGCTCAGCGGGCCGGCCAGATCGACGGTCACCGACTCGGAGTGGCTGCGCACCACCGGCACGCGCACACAGGTCGCGGCGACCTCGAGGCCGTCGAGCTCCATGATCTTGCGGGTCTCATTGACCATCTTGAGCTCTTCGCGGCTAAAGCCCGAGTCGAAGAAAACGTCGATATGCGGCAGCGCCTCGAAGGCCAGTGGATGGGCGAATTTTTTGCGCTCGTTCTCATCAGCCTCGGGCTCGTCGCTGCCGTCCATATAGGCGCGCACCGAGGCCATCAACTCGTCGATGCCCTTTTGGCCGGCCCCGGAGGCCGACTGATAGGTGCTCACCACCACGCGCTCTAGACCGGCGGCCTCGTGCAGCGGCTTGAGGGCGACGACCATCTGGATGGTCGAGCAATTCGGATTGGCGATGATGCCCGGCTCGTCGACGATGGCGTGGGCGTTGACCTCGGGGACGACCAGCGGGATCTCGGGGTCCATGCGAAAGGCGCTGGTATTGTCGATGACCACCGCCCCCTGGTCGGCCGCACGGGGAGCATGCTCCTGGCTGACCGACGAGCCGGCCGAGAATAGCCCGAAGTCGACGCCCTCGAAAGAGGCCGTCTGGAGGTTTTGAACCACCACCTCTTTGCCGGCAAATTCCAGGCGTTTGCCCGCCGAGCGCGACGAGGCCATCGCCCGGAGCGTGCGCACGGGAAAGTCGCGCGCCTCGAGCAGCTCGAGCATCTCGCGGCCGACCGCGCCGGTGGCGCCGACGACGGCGACGTCGAACCCGTTGTCATTGATCTTCGTGCCGGACATGAATCTGCTCCTCATTGAAGTGCACCTGTCTGCGCACACCTAACCCGTTCGGGGTGTTGGAATCAAGCTGATCGAGGGGGTTAGATATTCCAGCCGATAGATTCAACGGTGCCATCTGGATCCAGGCCAGGATGGCCTGGCACCGTTGAACTCACCACGCCAGCAACCCAATCTCGGCCCCCTCGATGGGCCGAAGGCTGTCCATAGCATCGGAGCGAAGCTCCACGCCGGAGGCGACCTCACGATAATCGCAATAGGCCGCGCGAAAGCGCGCTTCGCCCTCGGCGTCCTCGACGGCGACCAGCGCCTGACCGTCGGCGTCGGCGCCCTCGGCCAACTCGCCGGCGTACTCCACCCGCCGGGTGTCGACCACCGGAGCGCATTTGTCGGCGCGCACCGAGTAGGTCGGCCCGCCGTCGAAGGGATCGATGGAGTGGTCCCACTTAAAGCCGATATGCTCGAGCATCTGCTTGGCCGGCCGGGTCTGATCGCCGACCACGCCGATCATCTCGCGGACGTGCTCGGGCAGAAGCGCCGTATAGATCGGCGTGCTCGGAAAGAGACTGCGGATAAACTCGATATTGTCGCGGCTGAGCATGTCGGCGGTGCGATAATCGAGGTGGGTGAAGTTCTGGCCCAGCCGCTCCCACAGCTCGCTGGTGCCGTCGGGATTGAGCGGGGGCAGCAGCTCGGCGACGATCCGATCGCGGAACAGATCGCGGTGCATCCCGATGAACAAAAAGCGCACGAAGCTCAAAAACTTGCCCAATTTGAGCCGGTGGCCGCGGTAATCCGGATGCAAAATGAGCCCGCCGACCTCGGTGGGCCCGTCGTAGTTGAAGGTCAGCTGGAGCACCTGGTGGACAAAATGCTTGTCGAGGGTGGTCGAGTATTTCTGCTCCTCGCGCACATTGAAATACACCGCCGGCCGCTCGTAGGTGCCGTGCTGGGCGATGATCAGGCACGACCCGATCAGCCGCTGCTGCTCGACGTCCTCCATCACGAACAGATAGTCGCGAAACTTCGCCTCGCGGTAGACACCGCCGAAGCTGCCGCGGCTGACATCCAACAGCTTTTGGAGGCGCGCGGAATCATTGGGCAGGTTCAGCGTGTTTAACCTACGCGCCAGGTCGCGCAACTGCTCGAGGTCGGTCGGTATGGCTTCGCGAAGCAGGAACATCGTGGTCGCTTAGAGTTCGGAATGACTTAAAGAGTGGCCTTGCAGTCAGTTGGGCACCCTCTATTTGGGGCGAGGTCAAACGACGACCTCGCAAACAACGATTTAAGGTAGGCCCTATAACCTCATACGATTATCGAGGCAAAGGAGCTGGCTCCTCAACAAGCTCATAAGCTTCTAGTGCCTAACTCAAATTGTAGTTCGCGCCGCAGTTTAGGCGCCTTAAATAGTAGATGCCATGAACCACCGTAACGGTCGCACAAGCTACACCAAGAACCAAGAACCAAGAACAGTTTGTCACAACATCGCAGGTTGATTACCTTATAAGTGGCGCAGACAGCACCGACTTCTACTACGCGAGTGAGATTATGAGCAGCTTTTTGAGCAAGACCCTCGTCAAATTGAGCCGCGAGGCGGCCAAGATCGCCGGCAGCACCGCGGCCCACTCCGCCGACAGCGTGCGACGCAGCGTCACTTCGAGCACCGAGGGCGCTCGCCAGGCCGTCGAGGTGGCTCGTCAATCCAACCAGGGCCGCCAGATGGTCCAGCTCGCCCGCACCGCCGCCGCCGCAGGCCCGGTCGGCGAGGTCGCCAAGCTATGCGGACGCGCCGGGGTGGCCGGAGCGGTCGTCGACGGCGCCGTCGGAGGCCTCAACGCCGCCAAATATATGCGCGCCGGCAGGATCGACGGCACCCAGGCCGCCAAGCACGTCGCCGCCGAGACCGGCTGCGGATTCGTGACCTCCTCGTCGGGCACCGCCGGCACCATCGCCGTGTATATGCTCACCGGCTCGATGGGCCCGGCCGCCATGGCCGTGGGCATGGGCGCCTCCATCGGCTCGCGCTGGGCCTACCGTCAGGTCGTCGGCGAGACGCTACCCAAAGAAGACGACGACGCCGAGCACGAAGAGGACGCCGTCGAGGAAGCCGACGTCATCGAAGAGATCGGCCCGCGCCCGCAGGATTAATTGACGAGGCGCAGAAGACACGAAAAGCCCGTCGCCGGGACTCACACCCTCTGGGTGTCCGGCGACGGGCTTTTCATCATTCGTGATCGGTTAAGGCGCAAGCTCGTTCTGACGCCGTCACTGGAGCGACGCCGTCCCTGGCGTCGACACGATCACGCTCGGGTCCGCCGACCGTTCGACGGCACGGAGGCCGTCGCTCCTGCTTAAACGAAATTGAGTCATGACGCATTCTCGAGGGTCTTTGGAGTTCCGAACAAGGCTACCTTCACCGTGTCA
Organism: Persicimonas sp.; assembly: GCA_046545675.1. Classification (GTDB taxonomy): domain Bacteria; phylum Myxococcota_A; class Bradymonadia; order Bradymonadales; family Bradymonadaceae; genus CAYLTX01. Next base: position 3,350 of record JBKGZI010000048.1, on the reverse strand, counting down.
GTCGCGTCTTCCTCTTCGCCCAAACTCTTGCTGACAACGCAGAGCATCTCTTCGCGTGAGTCAGTGCATTCGCGATTTTATGCGGAGCCTGAGACTAGTCGTCTACTCCAACTCTTCGGCCTCCACAGGTAAGTCCACCACTTTTTTATTCGACGCCAGGGACGGCGTCGCTCCGGTTGTCTTCGACGCCTGGGACGGCGTCGCTCCGGTTGTCTTCGACGCCTGGGACGGCGTCGCTCCGGTTGTCTTCGACGCCAGGGACGGCGTCGCTCCGGTTATCTTCGACGCCCGGGACGGCGTCGCTCCGGTTATCTTCGACGCCCGGGACGGCGTCGCTCCGGTTGTCTTCGACGCCAGGGACGGCGTCGCTCCGGTTAGTCTTCGAGCCGGCGCCGCGCAAATTCAAGTGCCTCGATGACGCCGTGGGCGTCGATGCCGCCGAGGTTGGGGAAACGTTCGAGGAGTTCGGGGTCGCTGTCGCCCATCGCGAAGGGGTGGCCGACGCGCTCGAGCATCGGCACGTCACTGTGGCTGTCGCCGACGCCGACCACTTCACTGAGGTCCACGCCCAGGTGATCGGCGGCGAAGGCGGCCGCGCTGCCCTTGGAGGCGTCGACGTGGGTGACGCTGATAAAGGAGTAGTCGGGCAGCGCCGGGGAGGTCGCCGTCGAGGCGTTGCAGTCCGGAAGGTCGACGGCGAGCGCCTCTTGGGCCGGGGTGTCGGTGAGGATCCAGTGGCCACGGATGACCTCTTCGTCCTCGAGGACCACGTCGAGGTCTCGCTCGAAGACCTCGATCTCGAGCACCTCGGCGTGGTGGGCGCACTCGGGGGTGATGCGCTCGACGTAGATCTCGCCGGTGGTATAGAGCTCGAGGGTCGCGTCGAGCCGGCGCGCGTGATCGATCAGCGCACGCAGCGCCCGATCGCGCACCGGCGTGCTGCTCAGAATATGGCCCGTGGCGGTGGTGACCAGCGCGCCGTTGTGGAAGATATGCGGCGCCTCGGCGTCGAGCCGCTCGGCGATCTCCAGGGCCACGCCGGCGTGCGTGCGGCCGGTACACACCGCCAGGCGCACGCCTGCCCGGCGCGCGCGCTCGGCGGCCGACCAGACCGCGTCGTCGACGCGGCCGGTCGGGCCGATCAATGTGCCGTCGATATCGAGTAAAATCAGGCTCATCATTGCTCCGGGGCGCTTTGTACTCCTCGGACTCCGGATGGGGCGGGCGCCGGGTTTGCGGGTTGCTTGGGTTGATGGGTGGGCTCGATCTCGACCGGCTCGTCAGCTGCCTCGTCAGCGCCGAGCACCCGGCCCAGCGCCTCGAAGTCCTCGTCGGAGGTATCGTCCATCTTGTCGATCCAGCTCAAATCGAGCACCGGGCCCTGGTCGCGGTAGGAGAATAAGACCCCGTAATTACTGAACTCCGAGGTCACGGCTGCCGTCCACGCGCCCTCGGGCAGGGCGTCTTCGAGCACCGAGATCGCCCGGCGCGAGGCCTCGATATCCTCTTGGTCCAGGCCGCGCTCGTCGAGGTCGCCCTCGGCCTGGTCGACGATCTCGCGCAGATCGACGACGAATTCACGGGCGGGATCTCCCAGGTTCACCCGCAGAATCAGCGCCGGTGAGGTCACGCCCTCCTCGGCGTCGAGCGTGGCCTTGGCATGCTCGGTCATCTGCGGGCCGACAGACAGCGCCAGGCCGCGTCCGGTCATCAGCAGGCCCGGATCGATGATCCCCTCGTAGGCGTCAGCGGCCTGCGGAACCGGCACCGGGTGGCCGTCAGGGCGCGGGTTGAGCTGGCCGGCGGCCGGAAAGACTTGGCCGACCAAAAACATCAGCGCCTCGGGATCGTCGGTGCGAAGCGCGGCGACCGCGCGCGGGATGGCCAGCGTGGTGAAGCTGCCGTCGATGCTCTTGCCCTCGAGCAGTACATTGCGCAGCAGCAGGTTAAAGCCGGCCAGCTTGCGCACTGCCGGCGGGATCTGGCCGGAGGTCCGCTGCATATTGGTGGCCATCTCATTCCACTCCTGCAGCTCGGGACACTCGAAGGGCTGCGACTCGATGTCGCGGGCACGCTCGCTCATAAAGTCGATCATCTTGCCCATATTGATGCCGAAGCCGATCTCTAGCAGCGAGCGCTGCGCAAATTCGGACTCGTAGCCGGGCACACCGCTGACCGTGGCGGCCAGCCCCTGGGCGAGGCTCTCCTCGAGTTCGGCGCCGAACGCGAAGTCGGTGAGCTGGTCGTCGTAGTGGCGAAAGCCGCCGACCAGGCGCGGCATCATGCGCGAGACCCTCATATACTCCTGCTCGCAGCCGGGCTCGTCGCTCATCTCGAAGTTCGCCGGATCGAGAAACTTCTTGGTGACTTCGCTGGGCTCGTGGCCTCCGGCGCCGAAGGCGATGACGCTCTCCAGGTCGAGATAGCCCGCCCCGAAGCTCTCGAAGCCGTGTCTGTCGGCGACTCGAGCGAAGGTATTGTCGTCGGCCATACTCTGTTTTGGCTTCTCGACGCCCACAAAATAGGGCAGGAAGCTCTCGGCAAATTGCTCCGGCACGACGGCGAGCACGACCTCGTCATCGTCCCATCGAACCAACGCCGCGTTGTCCTCGCCGGGGTTGTCGTAGCGGCGGTATTTAACGCCGCGATGCTCCAACTCGACCGGGGAGATGCCCTCTCTGGCCTCAGCCTCGGCGACGAAGTTGGCGAATTTCTCCGCATCGGCAAGTCCCACACGGATCACCGGAATCGTGCCGACGGCATATGCGGCGATATGCGGGTTGGACGAGACTCCAAGCTCCTCGAGCCCCTCGACGTCGAGCTCCCCGCCCATCTGCTCGACGAGCCAATTGGCCGGATCTTCGGCGGCGTCTTGCTCCGCAGCAGCTGCGTCTCCTCCGGAGAAATCCACTCGCCCCTCGACATCCCCAGCGGGGTGGTCGATCTCGTCGTCGAGCTCCGTACCGTATTCGCCGAAGAGCTGACGCATGGCATCGGCTTTGGACAGCGTCGAGGCGACCAGCTCGCGCGGGACGGGCTCGCTGCCGCCGACGAAGAAGAACGTATCGGCGGGAATCTCCTCGAAGTAGGCGGGCAGGGTCGGGCCCTGCTTGGTGGGATCGTCGTCCTTGGTCCCCGAGCCGGCACAGCCGGCCAGGGCGAGCGCCGCGAGCAGCGCGACGAATATCGACAGCGAGTATTTGCGAGAAAACACGATAGGTCTCCGGTAGAGCGAAAATAATCAGCAAACTGGCCGGAGGATCGTGGATCGGAGGTCGAATGGCAAGTGGGGCCTCCCTCCCCGCTCGGAGCGCAGCGCAGAGATGGGGAGGATCAAGGTGGGGCACCCT
>JBKGZI010000047.1:0-21300 GCA_046545675.1 Persicimonas sp. | reverse complement strand
AATGACTTACAACACCTGCTATAAGGAGGCATCGTGAACAGAAACTCTTCAGGTTTTGCAGGCGAGCGCGCACGATCATATGGAAGTGGTTGGACATGAACACGAAGCCGAAGATCTCGATGTCGTATTTGTCGGCATAATATGCCAGAAGCCCCAGAATGATTGCGTTGACCTCCTTGGAGGGCGTAAAGAAGAACCTCGCCTGGAGGGTGCGGTTGCCGACCAGGTAGATCCCCTCGGGGTCGTGCTGGCGAATTTTGTATCCCATCGCGTTTTCTCCACAGTGAAGGTGATAAAGGTGTCCTCACTATGGTTTTCGGCAAAATGGGCCAAATCGTTGCGTACTTTCTTGAATTTCCTTGTCGGCGGCAAGTGAGAGCCGCGGGCGAGATCCTGCTCAGAGGCGCATGAGCGCTGGCTAACATTACCCCTGAGGCCCGAAGGGGCACACTGCAATGACCCGAAAGCGCGCCATCATCGAATTGCTGCTCGGTGCCACGATGATCAGCACATCGGCGGTGTGGGTGCGCGCGGCCGACGTCGACCCGACGGCCGCCGGCTTTTGGCGGATGAGCATCGCCGCGGTCGTCCTGCTGGCGGTCGGTTGGACCCGAGGCTGGGGGCTGTGGAGGGACGCGCGCTACTTTTTGGGGTTCTTGCCGGTGGCGGCTTTCTTCGCGCTCGACCTCTTCCTGTGGCACCACAGCATCCACTATGTGGGGCCGGGGCTGGCGACCTTATTAGCGAATTTCCAGGTCTTCTTCATGGCCGCCGTCGGCGCGCTGTTTTTGGGCGAGACGATCGGGTGGCGCTTTCCGACGGGCGTGGGGCTGGCTGTGCCAGGGGTATTTCTGCTTGTGGGTGTCGACCTCGAGGCGCTGCCGCCGGACTACTTGACCGGCGTGGGGCTCGGGCTCGGCACGGCGGTCGCGTATACCGGCTATTTGCTGGGCATGCGCCGTGCCCAACGCGCCGAACACACACTGCCGGCGGCGGTCAATCTGCTGTACGCGTCTCTGTGGTGCAGCCTGCTGCTCGCGGCGATGACGGCGCTCGAAGGGGCGAGCTTCGCGATCGGAGACGTCGAGTCGCTCGGCTCGATGCTCATCTACGGCGTGGTCTGCCAGGTAATCGGCTGGGTCTTGCTGACCCGCTCGTTGCCGCACCTCGACGCCTCTTTGGTGGGGCTCATCCTTTTGCTGCAGCCTGCCTTGGCGATGGTCTGGGACGTGCTCTTCTTCGGCCGACCCACCGGCTGGTTCGATCTGGCCGGCGCCGCGCTCGTCCTGGGCGGCATCTACCTGGCCTCGGTGCGACCGCGCAAATGCTCGGCTCCCTCGGAGCCGTAGGCCATGGTTCTGGGTTCAGTCACGCCAATATTTTGGTTGATGGCGAATTTGCGATTTGAGGAAACCCCTCAATCCTCCAACGGATTCTCACTCAACCAACCGATGTCGAGCACGGCCCAACCAACAACGGGAACCATGTTCCCCGACGGACCCCGTTTCATGCGGCCGAGCGCCCGATCGGGCCGTTGCGCTTACGCCCCATACACCGGCATCTACCCGGCGGGAAGGTGGCTCCTGTTGTTGGTGAGGTGAAGTTTCGGTGAGGGGGATCCTACGGTCTTGACCTATCGGAAGGTTGACGCCTACTCTGTCTAATATTGGCGGTCAATCAGAACGGGCTCGTGGAGTCACGACCTGTAATCACACCTTCCTGGACAGCAGGAGAAGTTGATGGATTCAGCAGAAGCCGAGGCTTTTGAGGAGCGAGTCCACCAGACGCTCGAGTCGATCCGAAATCACGATGAGATTAAGGTCGATGAGGCCTATTTCGGGATGGCGCCCTCCGTTCACCCTTCTTATCTCGAGCGGGACGAGCGAAGCGCAGAGTTGATCGAGGTTCTCTCGGAGAACTTCCCGCTATTTGGGCGTCTTTCGCTCGCGTGGCATGCGGACGAAGGTGCTGGTGGTGAAACGGAAATGCCTGATTTCGACACGATTTCTGACCCGGCTAATCGATACGACGATGCCTCGATCGAGCGTACCTTTGGCGGACCCGCCGTGGTGATAGACCATCACCCAAGGGCCGGCGATCACCACCTTATCCTCATCGATCTCTCCAGCGACCTCGGTGAGCTTTGGGTCTACAACGGAAATTACGGTGATCCCTCCAGACTCTCGGTCGATTTCGAGACCTATCAGGAAGCTATGCTCGACTTTCGAGCTGGATACGGATGGGAGTGGCTTTTTTCAGATCCAGGCGCGTGCCCCTGGGAAGACGGCATTCGTTCACAGCTTCAGAGTCTTGTTTCTAGTACACAAACTCTCTTCGGTGTCGATCTCGAACCCTATGCGGCCAGATTGGAGTTGTGGGACATCGACAAATAGAAGCAGAAAGCCTGAACACTGCCGCAGTAACGGGAACCAATTGTTGCGCACTTGGTAAAAAGAAACTCCACGTTTCTCGGCGCCGCTTAATGCGGCCTGACCGTGCTGGACTCTCTCAATCCTCCAGCGGATTCTCACTCAACCAACCAATGTCGAGCACCGCCCACAGTCCGATGAGGATGGCCTCGGCGGCGTCGTGGCGCAGCGAGGTGGGGCGGTCGGCCCCGCTGGATTCGATGACCCGGCGGGCCAGCGTGTCGGCGCGCTCTTTGGCGTCCGAGCCGCTTCGCCGGTAGCGGTCGTACATGAGCCCCTCGCGCCAGTCCTCGGCGCTGATGAGCTCGAAAGAGGCGTCGAACTTCTCGGCTTGCTTCTGCCAGATCTCACCGAGCCCGGTGTCGCCCTCGGCGACCACCCGCTCGAGGCCGTCGATGTCGCGCAGGACCCCCCAGGCGGCCTTCTTGAGCCGCGAGCGACTCCCGAAATTCGTCGAGCGATACCGGATCAGACGGCCGTCGTCGCCGTAGAGGGCGAAGCCACTTCGAATCCCCAGGTCGATAGCCAATAATTTGGATGAGTCGTGCTGCACCTGCATCTCCTATCCGTCGAGCGCACCCACCTGCGAAAGATTGCAACGGCGGCCTCCCCCCTGCTTTACACTATCTAAATACTCCAATGACACAATTATCTTGGTTGAATCAGACGTCTTGGTTGAATCAGACGGCGGCGAAGGCTCGGACTCTACGAAAAGAAGCGGTGCTCATTGCGCTCCTATCTCCTCCAGTCGTTTGACCGTAGGAGGAGTGTAGGCAGGCGATCCTCCGGCCGCTTGAATGAACGCGCCAAGCTTGGGCTGGACACGGGTGCCGGGCGGAACTGCTTGGTTTTTGCCGGTCGCGGTCTAACTTTTTCACATCAGCAATCTCTTCATGATTCCGGCGTAGAGCCCTATTCCCGCCCTCGAGGTGCTCGACGGTGCGCGGGCCGGCGAGATCCTGCTCAGAGGCGCAGATATGCTGGATGACATCGTCTCTGATACCGGATCGCGCGGATCGCGCACGCGGCGGTTTAAGCCGCCCGGAGACGAAATCTGCACCATGAGAGAATTCTAATCCACCCGTTCAAGACGCCGGTGTCTGCTCTGCCCTAAGGTCGTCAATTCCAAGGGGCGAAGACGTCAGCTCCCCCGGCCAGACTCGAGATGTGGAGGTCCTGGATGCGAGATTGGAAGTGGTCGTTGATTGTCGCGGCGAGTGTGGTCGTGCTGGGCGGTGCTGCGCCCGATCAGGCGCTCGCACAGTGTCCGGTCGACGCGCCGCTGGCGCCGAGCACCGTCACGCCGGCGGCCCACCAGGCGTACGCCGAGGGCCAGCAGCAGGCGCATCAGGCGTTGGTCGAGGGTTGGCGGCGGGCCCGCGCGTCGGTGCCCGGGAGGCTGCGAAGCCTAGACGCCACCGCCGTCCCGGAGCTGTCCACTGACGGCGACGCCGCGCTCAACGAGTATACCGCCGATGTCGTCCTGACCCTGGAGCTCGGCCAGCTCGCCGAGGCGCGCCGCGAGCACGTCGAAGCGCTGGGCGAGCAGGCCCGGGCCGAGGCCGACCACAGCCGCTGGGAATACGTCTTCGCCGTCCAGGAGGCCTACCTCGACTGGTGGATCGCGGCGCTCGAGGTCGAGCATCTGAGCGAGTACGCCGAGGAAGCCGCCGCCGATATCGAGCCCTTCGAGGCGGCGCTAGAGCGAGAGCGCGTCGCGGCCCTCGACGTCGCCGATATGCGCGCCGAGGTCGCTCGGGTGCGCGCGGAGCTGCTGGAGGCGCGCCAGCGCACCGGCAGAGCGGAGGCCCGGCTGTCGGAGCTGCTCGGCGGGCGTTGCCGGATGGCGTCAGTCGAGCCGCGCCATCAGATGGCCGAGCAGCCGGCCGATCAGCCGGCCGATCAGCCGGCCGATCAGCCGGCCGAGCAGGAGGCCGAGCAGATGGATGCGGCACTCCCCTCGGACAATCCATGGGAGGCGGTGAGCGAACGTGTCGAGGAGTTTCCCGCCGTCGCCAAGCTCGAGGCACGCCGCGAGCGTGCACTGGCCGGCTCCAGGGAGGCCGCCGCGCAGGCGCCCTGGGAGTTGTCGGCCGGCCTGGGCATGCGCAGTGTCGGCTTCGAGGAACACTGGGTTCTGGGGGTTGTCGGCTTGAGCATTCCTCTGGGCAATCCAGCCGCCCCCGAGGCCGACCGGCTGCAGGCGGAGGCCATCGCCGCCCGGGCTGAGGGCGAGTGGCAGATCCGCCAGCTTCGCGCCGGCTTGCAGGCTCGCGCCGACCAATTCGAGGCCACCGTCGAGATCTACGAGGCGCTGCGCACCGAGTACCTGGGCCCGCTCGACGAGCGTCAGGCGATGCTCGACGACGCCGTCGACAGCGGCCGCGTGAACAGCGAGCGGGTCATTCGCGCCCGGCGAGATCTGCATGAAGCCCACCACAAATTGCTGATGCTGCGCACCCAATTGCACACCGATCAGATGCGAGCCGGTGCGATGCACCAGTGGCTCACCACCTACGAGAACCCCGAGGAGTCTCCGTGAGAACGATCACGATGCAATTCGCCACGCTCGCGCTCGCCGGCCTGCTGGCGGGGCTGGGCGGCTGTGACCTGGCCGGCACCGACGAATCTGGGGGCGGCGACGAGTCTAACCAGACCGGCACCGACCAGACCAGCGCCGACAAGACCAGCGCCGACAAGACGATCATGGACAGGCTCGAGTTCAGCCAGGCCCGCTCGACCCAGACCGAGACGCTGGCGCGACTGCCCGCCGAGGTCGTCATGGCCGAGCACAACGCCCACCGCTTCGGCCCGACGGTGCGCGCCCGGCTGGTCGAGTGGCAGGTCGCCCCGGGCGACCAGGTCGAGGTCGGCGACGCGCTGGCGACGTTGGTCAGCCTGGAGTTGACTGACTTGGAGGCCACCGCCGCGGAGCTGTCGCGGGTGGTCAGCGAGCGCCAGCAATACGTCCAGGCCCGCCGCGAGGACGTCGCGGCCGGGGTCGCCGCGATCAGCGCGGTCGAACAGGCCGAGCTGTCCTTGGCCGAGGCGCGAGCCCAGCTGGGCGCGGTGCGCCGTCAGCTGCGGGTGCGCAAGAGCGGGCAGCTCGAGTCCGAGAACGGCAACGCCTGGAGCTGGGTGGCGCCCATGGCCGGCCGGGTCGGCGAGGTCACATGCACCCCGGGCGGGCTGTATGGGGCCGAGTCGTCGTGTGTCGAGCTGCTCGAGGCCAGCCGCGCCGAGCTTCGCGTCGAGGTCCCCGCGCGTCTCCTCGACCGCACGGAGGCTGACTACTCGGTGGCGTTCGCGCCCAACGCCGCCGCCCCGGGGGCCGAGCCGGTCGAGATGGATCTGGTGCGCCGGGCCGCGTCGCTGGACGCCGACAGTCGCACCCAGGCGCACTTCTTTCGGCCCGCCGCCGACTCCACGGCGCAACCGGGGTTGCTACGCGTCGGCGCGGCCGGCCTGGCCACGCTGCACGTCCCGGCGCCCGAGGGCGTCGTGCTCGTGCCTCGTCTGGCGGTGACCGAGCTGGGCGGCCAGCCCCACGTCTTCGTTCAGGCCGACGGCGAGCTGCCCACGCCCGTCGCCGTCGAAAGGCGCGGCCAAGTCGGCGGCGACTTGTTGATCTATGCCGAAGACCTCGCCGTCGGCGCCAGGGTCGTCTCGCGGGGGGCGTTTCTTCTCAAGAGCCGGTTGGCCCTGGAGTAGGCCCGCGGGGCCTGAGGAAAGGCCCGGCGGGTTCGAATTGTGTCAGATTGCTAGAGGATGGTCGTCATGTGGCTTCTCGAAAAGATCATCGAAAAGAGCGTCGAGCATCGCTTGTTCGTGCTGTTGGGGGTCGTGGCGTTCGCGGCGCTGGGAATCTTCTCGCTGCGCTTCGTCACCTTCGACGCCTTCCCGGACCTGACCAACGTGCAGGTCCAGGTCGTGACCGCCTCGCCGGGGATGGCCGCCGAGGAGACCGAATTGCTGGTGACGCTGCCCATCGAGCGCGAGCTCAGCGGCGTGCCCGGGGTCCGGGAGCTTCGCAGCCTGTCGCGCACCGGCATCTCCTCGATCGCGGTCGTCTTCGAGGACGGCACCGATCTGTGGCACGCCCGTCAGCTGGTCAAGGAGCGCCTCGACGCTGCCCGCGACGCCATCCCCGAGGCCGCCGGCCAGCCCGAACTCGGCCCGCCGGCGACAGGGCTGGGGGAGGTCTTCCAGTTTACGATCACCAGCGACAGGCACACCAAACACGAGGTCGATCGCATCTTCCAGCGCGACATCCAGCCGCGGCTTTTGGCAGTCGACGGCATCGTCGAGGTCAACGCCTGGGGCGGCGGAGACCCTCAGATCGACGTGCGCCTGGACCCGTACAAGCTCGCCGCTCACGGCCTGAGCGTCGACGAGGTCGGCGCGGCGATCAGGACCAACCTGGGGCTGACCGCCGGCGGGGCGGTGGTCGCCGGGCCCGAGCAGGTGTTGGTGCGCTCGATCGCCAACCCGACCACGCCCGAAGAGGTCGGCACGATCGCGGTGGCCTCCGAGCACGACCCGGTCTATCTGCGCGACATCGCCTTCATCGAGGAGTCCGGGGCGCTGACCGTCGGGCTCGGCTCGGCCGACGCCGAGGGCGAAGGATTGTTCGCCGTCGCCCAATTGCTGTCCGGCGCCGACGCGCTCGGCGTGGTCGACGACATCCGCGAGCGCGTCGGCCAGATCGAGCAGGTTCTGCCCGAGGGCGTCGAGATGGGGGTGGTCTACGACCGCAAGAAGCTGGTCGGCAACACCCTGTCGACAGTGACCAAGTCGCTGGTCGAGGGCGGTGTGCTGGTGATCTTGGTGCTGCTATTACTCCTGGGAGATCTCCGCGCGGGCCTGCTGGTCGCCTCGGTCATCCCGCTGTCGATGCTGGGGGCGTTTCTGGGGCTGAACGCGCTGGGCTTCTCGGGCAACCTGATGTCGCTGGGCGCGATCGACTTCGGGCTGATTGTCGACGGCACCATCGTGGTCGTCGAGAGTATCGTGGCGCTGCACCTGGGCAAGGAGTTGAGCAAACAGGAGCGCCGGCGCGCGATGGTCGAGCGGGCCCAGAGCGTCGCCGGGCCGGTGCTCTTCGCGGTGGGCATCCTGATCTTGGTCTACATCCCGATTTTGACGATGTGGGGCGTCGAGGGCAAGCTGTTCCGCCCGATGGCGCTGACGGTGTTGCTTGCGCTGAGCACGGCGTTGTTCCTGTCATATACCTACGTGCCCGCGGCGGCGTCGCTGTTCATCAAGCCCAAAGGAGAGCACAGGACGTGGCTGGCTGACCGGCTCAGCCGTCTCTATAAGCCGCTGCTCGACCGCGCGATGGACAAGCCGGCGGTGCCTGTGCTCACCGCCCTGGGCGCGCTGGTGCTCAGCGTGGTGCTCGCGGTCAATATGGGCGTCGAGTTCGTCCCCCAGCTCCAGGAGGGCGACATCGTCGTGCAGACCGAGCGGTTGCCGTCGATCAGCCCGGAGAAGGCCCTCGAGGAGGCCACTCGCATCGAAAAGATCATCGGCGAGTTTCCCGAGGTCGAGCGCGTCGCCAGCCGCACCGGCGCGCCCGGCCTGGCCACCGATCCGATGGGCATGGAGGAGTCCGATATCCTGGTCAAGCTCGCCCCGCGCGACCAGTGGACGACTGCCCAGACCCAGGAGGGGTTGGTCGAGGCGATCGCCGCACGCCTCGAGGCCGAGGCCCCGGGGGCGGCGCTGACCTTCACCCAGCCCATCGAGATGCGCTTCAACGAGATGCTCGAGGGGATCACCAGCGACGTGGGCGTCAAGGTGTTCGGCCCCGAACTCGACGAGCTTTTGGAGATCTCCGGTGAGGTGGCCGCCAAGCTCGACGAGGTGCCCGGCGCCGCTGACGTCGCCCCGCCGGCGGTCGAGGGGGTGCCCAACCTGGAGGTCGACCTCGACCCGGCCAAGCTGGCCCGCTACGGGCTGGTCGCCGAGGACATCATGGGGGTCGTCGAGGGCATTCAGCGAGGCACCGTGGTGGGGACCGTGCGCCGCGGGCAGTTCCGCGACGCCATCGTCGTCAAGCTGGATTATCCCGACGACTTCCCGCTCGAAGACCTTCCCATCACCCTGCCTACGGGCGGCTCGGTGTCTTTGGGCGAACTCGCCCAGGTGCGCCGTGTCACCGGCCCGGCGATCATCGAACGCGAGGCCAATAGCCGTCGGTTCATCGTCGAGGCGAACGTGCGCGGCCGCGATCTCGGCGGCTTCGTCCAGGAGGCGCAGGCCGAGGTCGGCGAGATCGACCTGCCCGACGGCTACTGGCTGGAGTGGAGCGGAAAGTACGAGCAGCTTCGCGCGGCGGCCTCGCGCACGGCGGTATCGGTGCCGATCGTATTGTTTCTGATCCTCGGGGTGCTGTACCTTGCTTTTCGAAGCTGGCGCATTGCGCTGCTGATCTTTTTGAACGTGCCGGTGGCGGCCAGCGGCGGCATCATCGTGTTGTGGCTGCGCGGGCTGCCCCTGTCGATGAGCGCCATCGTGGGGTTGATCGCGCTGTTCGGCATCGCCGTGATGAACGGCATCGTGCTGCTCAGTCGCACCCAGGAGTTGCACGGCAGCGGCGTCGACGCCCGCCAGGCAGCCCGGCTCAGCGCCACCGAGCGGTTTCGGCCGGTGCTGATGACCGCCTTCGTCGCCGGAATTGGCTTCCTTCCGATGGCGTTGCAGTCAGGCGTGGGCGCCGAGGTCCAGCGGCCCCTGGCGACAGTGGTCATCGGCGGCCTGGTCACCAGCACGCTGCTCACGCTCGTGGTCGTCCCGACGTTATACGCCCGCTTTATCAAGAGCGTTGGGGACGACGCTGTCGAAGCCGATCCCGTTGAATCGAAGTGATCTCATGCTCGTACTCGTAGTCGAAGACGACCCCCGCGTCGGCCAACTCCTGTAAGCGACTTCAATGGGCGATGCCTGCGATTTTTTGAGGGGGTCAGGAGTCGAGCCGCAGGGGAGTGTCCTCGTCGAGGAGGTAGCCGTCGGCGCGGGTCACCAGTACGTGGCGGAGTCCCATATTACGCAGGCGCCGTATGGCGGTGTACACGCGGTTGCGCGCCGTGTCGGGGGTCAGGGTTTCGTCGGCCCAGCCGGCTTCGACGATGTCGAAGACCTCCAGCGGCTCGCCGGGCCGGTCGATGCGGCTGCGGGCGAGCTCGTATAGGATGCGCGACAGGGCGCGCCGCCGGGAGAGGTCGACGCGCCGGCCGGCCCACTCGAACCAGTGGCCGTTGCTGCCGATGTGCAGGACGTCGGCGGCCGGCTCGGCTTCGATCGCTGCGCGGAATGCTTGGCGCTGGGCTTGCAGCAGCTTCGCCAGGGTGAGTTGGTCGGCGGCCACGGAGGGCTCGTCGGGGCCGGGCAGGTCGGGGACCGAGGCCAGCTTGGCGCGCGCCTCGGCGGCAGAGCCGTGGCGCGAGGCTCGGCGCGCTCGGGCCAATTCGACGATGGCCTCGACGTACTCGATCACGGCAGCCAGCGGCGGAAGGCCGAGCTCGTCGGCCAGGCGTTGGGTCTGCTCGAGGGTCCGGCGCGCCTCTTCGACCCGTCCCTGAACGGCTCGCAGCGCGCTGACAAAGGCCAGGAACCGACATTCAAAGGGTTTGCTGCCGTGCTCCCGGCTCAATTCGAGGGCCCGAATGAGGTGCTCGTCTGCTTCTTCCAGCGCTCCTTCGACCAGCAAGATGCTCCCCAAACATCCGTGGGCATGGCCCAGATACAGCGTCTGGTCGGTCTCCTTGCAGATCATCAACGCCCGCCGGCAGGTCTCCTTGGCCGTCTCGTGGGCCCCGTTGGCGAACTCCATACACGCCAGACTGACCAGCGCGCTGCCGGCAAATCGGTGGTTGCCGAGTCGTCGGTGCATCTCGAGCGCCTCGCGCTGGCGGGCGATGGCCTGGTCGTAGTGACCGCGCTCGTAGGCCAGCGTCGCCAGGTGCTCCAGGGCGAGGGCGGCCGAACGTCGCTGGCTGGCCGCCTCGTGCAACCGGTGGGCTTCTCGGAAGTGAAAGGCGGCCGCGTCCAGGTGCCCTTGGGTGGCCTCGAGCACGCCAAGAGAGTCGTGGGCGTCGGCCTGGATGCCCGGCTCGGCGTGTCTGCGCAATGCGGCGAGCGCCTGGTCGAAGTGTCGGCGCGCGGCGTCCCAGCGGGCGAGCCGATCCTCGATATCGCCGCGTGCGAGCGCGACGAGCCCCTCGTAGCGCGGCTCGTCGGCGCCTTCGAGCCGACGGTCGAGCTCGTCGCAGCGTTGCAGCAACTCCTCGTCCGAGACCACCCCGGCGCCCATCCGAATCAGATGCAGGCGCACCTCGCGCTCCAGGGCGGGAGCGCTGGCGCCGTCGAGGCAGGCGAGCGCGTCCTCGCATCGTCGGAAGGCGAGGATTTGGTCCTCGTCGAAGTCGTTGATCGCCAGGGTGAGCAAGACGTCGGCTCGCAATTCGGGGGCGTCGCACGCCTCGGTGGCTTCGACGGCGAATTCGAGCTTCGGGGCCAACAGATCCGTCGGGAGGTATTCGCCGAGTTGGCCCAGCGCGATCGCCAGACGTGCGGCGTCGGCGGGGCGGGTTTTGCGCGCGAGCGCGAAGGCCTGCTCCAGGTTGTGGCGCTCGGCGAGGAGCCGGCGGCGGGCCAGGTGAGCGGTGGCCTCGCGCAGGCCGTCGCGTTGGCGCTGGGCGAACGCCACATAATAGTCGATGAACCGCCGCCGGAGCTCGGTGGCGCGCTCACTACGATCGGGGTGCTCGAGCGAGTGGCTCGCCCGGACGCTGATGACCTCGAATAGCTTGAAGCGCGCGTCGCCGGCCTGTGGGACGCGACGCAGCAGGTGGCGTTGGAGCAAAGGCTCGAGCGTGGCGACGGCGTCGCCGGACTGGTCGCTGGACTGGTCGCTGGACTGGTCGCCGGACTGGGTGACGGCGCCGGCGGCCTCAGCCGAGAACGCCCCGGCGAAGACCGACAGCGCCTCGAGTGTGGCGCGCGCCTCGGCGGGCAGGACTCGCCAGATCAGCTCGATGCTGCGCGACGGGCCTTCGACCCCGGCAGCCACGATGGCTTCGAGGGTCTGGTCGAGATGGTCGCATAATTCTTCGGGCCGCCAGATCTCCAGGCGACCGCCGAGCCATTCGAGAGCCAGGGGCAGGCGATCGACGGCGATCGCCAATTTCTCGAGACTTCGGCGTGCGGCGGTGGTGTGGAGTTCGACGACCGGAGCCCTGGCGCGGGCTCGCATCAATCGGACGGCGGCGTCGAGGCCGAGCGGCTCCACCTGCAGCGCCGAGCAGTCGTGGGTGTCGCAACACGCGTAGGTGTCGCAATAGGCGTGCGCCATGAGCAATAAGCGCGTCTTCGGGGCTTCCTCGAAGAGAGTGATCGCCAGCTGTTTCGCCTGGGAGCCGGCGTGGCAGCCGTCGAGGACGATCAGGTCGTCGGGGCGCTCGCGCAGCGCCTTGCCCAGCGCAGCGCGTAGCTCCGCGCTGCTGCGCCCGCCGGTATCCAGCCCGAGGGCGGCGGCCATCTCGAGGATCGCGGTCGATGTGTCGGCGGCTGCGGATGCGTCGACCCAGCCTACCTTGGCGTCCGGGCGGGCGGCCCACTCCCTGGCGAGCTGACGGGCCAGGCGAGTCTTGCCGACACCCGGAGGCCCGCAGACCAGGACCCGAGCCCCCGGCGTATCGAGAAGATCGCGCAGCTCGGCCAGCTCGGCCTCGCGGCCAAGCAGCGCAGCTTTGGCGGCCGGCGAGGTCGATGAGTCGGTGTTTCCGTCAGGGGCGGTGAGTTGCTGTAATTCGTCCTTCCACTGCATGGTTGTCGAGGGAATCATCTCTGCTGAGGACTTCGATTGTTGACTCCTCTAGGATCCCCGCCGTTCCGCTTCAAAGCAAGCGCCCCGCCTCGCCTCTCCGCAAATGTCAGCTTTTGTCAGTTGTCTGCGCGCGGGGCGATTGGGGACAGTGAATGCTAAGACACGTCTATGGATATGAGCTGTCGATGTCCCTTCGGTTTCTTCGACATATGAAGTGGTCAAACCTGGGTCCGATGCAGGTGATCTTGGCGATCGTCGGCCTCGCCTTTGTGGCAGGCGCGATACCCGCCGGGTGTGTGCTCTTCGAGGACGTCAACGAATGCGCCGTCGACGCCGACTGTCGGGTCTTCGAAGATCCCCAGGCGGATCTGTATCTTCGATGTGACCAGCGCCGCCGTTGCATGGAGCGCGCTATCGAGTGCCGTCGCGACGAACACTGCTCTTCGGGCGAGTGTGTCCAGGGCGAGTGTATGTCGACACCCGGTGAAGATGGCGGCCGCGATGACGCAGACGCCGACACCGTCGGCCAACGGCCCACGGTGGAGTTGGTGGCGCCCAGACTCGGCCAGACGCTGACCGGTGACGCCGTGGAGTTGCGCGCCGAGGCCAGCGACGACGAGGGGATCGACGAAGTCGTATTCCGCGTCGATCAGACCCCGATCGGCGCGGTCACCGAGCCCCCCTTCGAGCTGGAATGGTCGCTCGACGAGGTCGCCGCCGGGGCCCATCACATCACTGCGGTCGCCAGGGACACCGACGGCCAAGCTGCGCGGGCGAGCACCGAGGTCTACGTGGCCAGGCCCTCGCAGACGGCCGTGTATTATCACGTCGCCGCCGACGGTGACGACGCCAACCCCGGCACGTCCGACCAGCCCTGGGCGACGCTCCAAAAGGCCGCGGCCGAGGCGAGCCCCGGCGATGTCGTGCTGGTCGGGTCCGGCCGCTACGCCGGCTTTTCCTCGCAGCGATCCGGCACCGACGACGCTCCGATCGCCTTTTTGGCCACCGCAGACGACGTGGTCCTGGACACCACCGGCCCGCAGTCGTCACGAGACGTCGTCGAGGTCTCCGGGCACGACCACCTGCTCATCGACGGGTTCACCATCGAATCGGCCCCACGCGCCGGAGTCGCCGTCATCGACAGCGCGGGCACGCGGGTGACCAACAACACGGTCGGCCCCAACGGCAAATGGGGCGTGTTCACCGGCTTCGCCCCCGAGGTGGTCATCGCCGACAACGAGATCTTCGGCGCCGCCGACGAGCACGGCATCTACGTGTCTAACAGCCGAAGCGTCTCCGACAACCCGGTCGTCCAGCGCAACGAGGTCTACGACAACAACTCGATCGGCATCCACCTCAACGGCGACTGTCATGCCGGCGGAGACGGAGTCATCGACGGGGCGACCGTGGAGGGCAATCGCGTCCACCACAACCGGCTCAAGGGGATGAGCCTGGCGTCGATGCGCGGCGGGTATGTGATCAACAACTTCGTGTATGACAACGGTCTGGAGGGTGGCGCGGCCGGGATCCACCTGACCGACGAGCCCGACTGTGGCAACCCGACCGAAGAGGTCGTCGTCGCCAATAACACGCTCATCGAGCCGCGGATGGCATGTGTGCGGCTGACCGACGAGGCCCGCGACAACGTCTTCTTCAATAATTTGATGATCGGAGACCGCGATCTGATCGATGAAGTCGGCGACAACCTCGTCGACCACTCCTCGAATCTCAACCTCGGCTCGCGCGAGGCGGTCGGGTTTGTCGACCTGGACGCACAGGATTTCCATTTGCAGCCCGACTCCCTGGCGGTCGACGCCGGGGTGGCCGTCTACGAGGAGATCCTCGCCCCTTCCGCTGACTTCGAGGGCACCGAGCGCCCGGCGGGCGAGGGCTTTGACGTCGGCGCAGACGAACTCGACCGCTGATCGAGCATCACGAGCACATCTTCGAGCGTTGGACGCTCGGCTCAGATATATTCAGGTACGAAGCTGGAGGAGCAATGGTAGACACGAAGAGACAAGGCCTTTGGATCGCGATCGTGGCGTTGGCCGTGGCGTTGGCCTCGATGGGCTGTGACGGCGATCCGCCCTCCCAGGCCGACTCGCTGGATGCCTCGGACGCCGATCTCGGCGCCGACGTCGAACCCGACGCCGGGCCCGATTCCGACGCCGGCCTCGACGCGGTCACCGACGCGGCCGATGCGGATGCGCGGCGTGACGCAGCGGATTCGGACGGCGGCGCGCCTCCACAGGACACCGATCTGGGGCCCGATGCGGGGCCGTTTGCCTACCCGACCGACGAGTACGCAGGTCGGGTGGACGTGACCCTCCATCCCCAGGCGGCGGCCTCCTCGGACGGAGAGACCGCCGTGGTCTTCGCCATCCCCTTTCCAAAGGGCTGGCTCAGCGATGCCGACGGCGTCAGCCTCCACGATGGTGATGACGAAGTCCCCATTCACGCCGAGGCAGTCGGCCAATGGCCGGAGGTGGACAACGGCCAGGCGGGCAGCAATGAGGCCGCCGGCATCCGCTCGGTGCGGGTGAGCCTGCGCCACACCTTCGCCGACGCCGACCCGGTCACCCTGGAGATGCGCTGGGGCGGTCCCCGGCAGGCAGATCTGGGCGCCCCCATCGACGTCGTCGACACCTGGACTCCCATCGACGCGTCCGGCGTCGACGAGGCCGAATATTCGACCACCGAGATTTTGGAGCCGACCGTCTACGCTACGCTGCCCCCGGAGTGGCTTTCGATCTCGGAGCTTCGCACGCGCACTCGGCCCGTCGACGACTGGACCGAGGCGGGGTGGTTCGATGAGGCCCTGCAGGGCTACTCCCGAACCATGGTCAACGACGTCCCCGATGTGGTCAGTGAGGAGGACCTGGTCGACTACGAGCCGGACACCTGGGAGGACACCGACTCGCTGGACACCGGCTCCTGGCTCTTCGATCGCGCCTCGGCGCTGTGGGGCGTGTATTTTCGCACCGGCGAGGTCAAGTGGTTGCGCCACGCTCACCGGGCCAGCCAGTACTACGCGCTGAATATCGAGCGCGACAACGCCAGCAATCCGGCCGACTCCCAAAACGCCAACATTCGCGGCCAATTCCGTTTCAAGGACGTCAACTACGGCGACCATAAATATAGCTACGGCCTGCCCATGCTCTTGGATCGGCTCGTGGTCGGGGCGGCCAAGCAGGGGCCGGCAGAGGCCGAAGACGCGGTGCGCGCGGTCTCGGACGCGATCAGCGACAGCTATTGGGAGCAGACCTACGGCTCGGCCGGGGCCTACGACCCGAGCAAGGGGGCCAACCATATCTGGACCGAGCGCCACCAGGCGTACGCCTTCGCCGCCCACCTCACCGCCTGGGAGTACACCGGCGAGGCCGCCTACCGCGACAAGCTCGACGCCTATGTCGACCAGATGGTCGACCACATCGTCGACCCGCCGGGGGACTACCCGGCCGACGGCTGCCTGGTCCATGACTTCAAGCACCACGAGTGGAACCGCTACAACGATGAACCCACGCCGGTCTGCTCGCCGTGGATGACGGCGCTGCTGGCCGAGCCGCTGTGGCGCTATTACCGGCTCACCGAAGATCCACGCGCGCTGGAGATCTTGGCCGATATCGCCGAGTCGGTGGCCGAGCATGGCACCTACATCGCCCAAGACGAGAGCGGCGACGTCAGTGAGGGCTCCGATCTCTGGGACGCGCGGCTCCCTCAATACCTATATTCCAGCCAGTACTCTGGAACTGCGGAGAATGTCGCCGGGCCGTGGGAGGACTGGGAGCACACCTGCGACGTGGCCACGCTGGTCCTGCGAGGCGTCGTCGCCGGTCAGCTTCTCGGCCGAGACATGGCCTCGGAGCAGACGGTGGCCGACGAGCTCTTGGTCTCCTGCCAGTCCGTGCTGGCCAAGTGGCACCGTCCCGGCGACGACGCCTACCTGGAGCGCAACGGCCCCGAGTGGCGGCTGACCCCGGCGCGAAAATATAATTGGTGGTTCGGCACCACCCACGATCTTCCGTGGCTAAAGACGCTCGTCGACGCCGACTAACCGACACCGGCCGGCAAGCCCTCTATTGCCTCACTCGGCCCCGTGGTTTGGTTCTTATATGTGGCTGCACCACAAGAACCTCAACTCGATCACGGGGGAAAGAGTGATGATAAAATTCATGAGCAAGAGACTCTGCGCGCTTGGTCTGGCCGGAAGTTTGATCTTCGGTGTGACGCTGTCGACGGGCTGCTTCGGCACGTTTCCGTTCGCGCGGACCGTCTGGGACATCAATAAGGACGTCTCGTCGAATAAATACGTCCAGTGGCTGGTTTTTGTGGGGCTGACGGTCATTCCCGTCTATGGGGCGGCGGTGGTCGTCGACCTCTTCGTGGGTAACTCGCTGGAGTTTTGGAGCGGCGAGCCGATGATGACCGAGGATGGTGAGACGCCGGTGGAAAAGAAGGTCGTCGAGCTGCCCGATGATCGCAAGGCGGTGATGACCCGGCTGGGCAAGAGGCACGTGCACGTCCGGATTGTCGAAGATGGACAGCCCGACCGGGAATTCATCCTCGACGGCCGCGGCGACAGCCTGGTGGTGCGCGACGGTGACGGCGGGTTCCTGGGCGCGGCCAGCGAGGCCGACGACGGCGGCGTCCTGGTCACCGACGAGGAAGGCCAGGTCATCGAGCACCACGACGCCAATAGCGTCGAGCAACTGGAGGAGGACCTGCAGCGCGACGGCGCCCGGGGCGCGACCCACTTCGCCGCCGAGTATCGCCGCGAGCGCGGGCCCATGGAGGCGACGATGGTGCGCTCCTGGCGTTAGACGTGGGTGGTGATGTCACCATCTCGGGTGATAGGCTTGCGAGCAGCCCAGAACTCCCGAGATTTCGACATCATGACGCTCGACGCCACCCCCGACATTTTACGCCCGCTCGGCCCCACCGCGCTGGCCCCGTTTGCCGAGACCGCCGACCAGGCGCTGCGGGAGATCTTCGGCTTCGACGGGTTTCGCGACGGCCAGCGCGAGGTCGTCGAGCACCTGCTCGAAGGCCGCGACGCGCTGGTGGTCATGCCGACCGGCTCGGGTAAGAGCCTCATCTACCAGCTCACCGGCGCGCTCACCCAGGGCGTGACGCTGGTCGTCTCGCCGCTGATCGCGCTGATGAAGGACCAGGTCGACGCGATGGCGGCCACCGGCCTGCCGGTCTGCGATATCAACTCGTCGATGTCGCGCGCCGAGCAGCAACGCCGCATCGAGGGGATGTATCTGGGCGACTACAAGGTCGTCTACGTGGCGCCCGAGCGCTTTCGCAGCCCGACCTTTTGCGAGGCGCTCGCCGACGTCGAGATCGGGCTTTTGGCCATTGACGAGGCGCATTGTATCAGCCAGTGGGGCCACGATTTCCGGCCCGATTACCGCCGCCTGGCCGAGGTGCGCGCCCGCTTCGGCGACCCGCAGACGGTCGCGCTGACCGCCACGGCGACCGAATTTGTCCAGAAGGATGTCGTCGAGCAGCTCGGCATGAGCCTCGACGACGTGCTTGTCACCGGCTTCGAGCGGCCCAACCTGTATTTCGACGTCTTCAAGGCCAAGTCCAAGCAGGCCAAGCTCGGCCGTGTACGAAAGATGGTCGACAAGCACGCCGGCGAGTCGGTCATCGTGTACGTGGCCACCCGAAAGCAGGTCAAGACGGTCCATAAGGCGCTTAGCGAGGTCGGCGTCGACGCCGGCTGCTACCACGGCGGGATGTCCTCCAAGGACCGCACCGCGACTCAAGACAAGTGGATGAATGGCGAGTTGGCGGTGATGGTCGCCACCAACGCGTTCGGCATGGGCGTGGACAAGCCGGACGTGCGCGCGGTCATCCACTATAACGCCCCGGGCAGTGTCGAGGCGTATTATCAGGAGGCCGGCCGCGCCGGGCGCGACGGCGCACCCGCCGATTGCTTATTGCTCTACAAACGCTCGGATATGCGCGTCCACGAGTGGTTCGCCGACAACGCCTACCCGCTGCGCATGCAGCTCATCCGCGTGTGGCTGCACCTGCAGTCGCTCGGCCTGGGCGAGCACGAGACCACCGCCGCCGAGATCGCCAAGGCCGCGCGCGGGCGCGGCCAGAAGCTGCCCCCGATGATCGTCGACGCCAGCCTCGATCTGCTCCGGCGCGCCGGCCATATCCGCCACAAGCGCGGCTTGGTCGAGGTGCTCGACGAGGCCGCCCCCCTCGAGGTGCGCGTCGACTTCGACCGCATCGAGGACCGCCGCCACATCGCCAAGGAACAGATCCGCAACATCACTGACTACGCCGACACCCGCGACTGCTACCAGGCCGCGCTGCTCGCCCACTTCGGCAGCCAGCCCAGCTTCGGCGAGGAGTGCGGCAATTGTGCGTGGTGCAACGATTGATCGGATTTTTTGTGCGAAGGGGATGACATTGCTGGAGTTGCGTTTATTCTTGGGACGCGAATTTGTGACGAGCAGCGCCAGCTTCGGCGCACGTCGCCCTGAATTTCATAGTTGGCGACGGGTGTATTACTTCGAACGATAAGGAGTCATGTCTATGTGGATCTTGGTGGCAGATGCCAGTCGTGCACGCTTCTTCGAGGGAAAACGGACGTTTAGCGCTCCGGACGAATTCGAATTTGGGCCGCTGGAGCTCATCGACAAGCTCAGTAATGAGGACGCGCGCGCCAGAAATCAGGACCTGGAGACCGACCGCCCCGGCCGCTTCCACGACCGCACCGGCTCGGGTAAAGCAGTCGGAGGAAAGAGCGGCTGGGAGCCGGCCGAGGAGCCCAAGACCCACGAGGCGCGCGCCTTCGCCAAGCGGCTGGCCGAGCGGGTCGGAAAAGGCCTGCACGAGGGCCACTTCGACGAGTTGGTGGTCGCCGCGCCGCCGAAGTTCTTGGGGCTGTATCGCGACGCCGCCTCCACGACCCTCGAGCAGGCCACGATCTGCGAGATCGGCAAAGATCTGACCAAGACCTCCGCCCACGAGCTATGCGATCGCCTGCCCGATCTCATGACCAGCACATAATTTGAGGTCGGCGGCGCTATTGCGGAAGAGTACGGCGCGTTGCATCGTTCCTATGGTGTCAACTTGTAACCAAAGAGATCCACGATGAACGCGCTGGAAGCGCTTGGCTTCGACGAGACATATCGAGAGGAATTCGACCGGATTGTCGCCGAAGCCGGCTATACGGCCGTGGTGCCCGGCCGGGTGTCGGCCGACTTCGGCATGCAACTCGAGGTGCTCAGCCCCGCGGGGCGCCGGCGCGGCCAACTGGTCGGTCGATTCCTCAGCGCCGAGCTCGATCGGCCGGCGGTCGGCGATTGGGTGGTCTTTCGGGTGACCGACGAAAAGACCGGCCAGATCCTCGATCAGCTCACCCGACGCACCGAGCTGGTGCGCCAGGCCGCCGGTGAGACCACCGACCGCCAGGTCATCGGCGCCAACCTCGACATTGTGTTCGTGGTCACCTCGCTGAACCTGGAGTTCAATCTCAAGCGCATCGAGCGCTACCTGACCGCCGTGCGCGAGGGTGGGGCGACGCCGGTCGTGGTGCTCAATAAGGCCGATCTGGTCGACGAGCGCGACTCGTTTATCGCACAGCTTCGCGAGTCCGCCCCCGACGTCGACGTCGTGGTCACCAGCGCCACCGAACAAGAAGGCCTCGACCGGCTTGCCTCTTACCTCGAGCCGGCGACCACCGCCGCCTTTGTGGGCTCGTCGGGCGTGGGCAAGTCGACTCTGGTCAATAAGTTGGCCAAGTCCGAGCTGATGCTCACCAAGGATATCCGCGAGGAAGACGCCAAGGGCCGCCACACCACCACCCACCGCCAACTGCTCGAACTCCCCGATGGGGCCATCGTCATCGACACCCCGGGCATGCGCGAATTCCAGCTCTTCGGCGCCGAAGAAGGCCTCGAGGAGGTCTTCGAAGATATCCAGGAGCTCGCCTCGTATTGTCGTTTTCGCGACTGCGAGCATCGCGGCGAGCCGGGCTGCGAGGTGCGCGCCGCGCTCGAAGACGGCGAGCTCTCCGAGGCCCGCCTGGCCCAATACCATAAATTGCAGCGCGAACTCGCCGAGCACAGAGACCGCACCGAGCAGGCCAACTGGCGCTGATAGTGCGGTGTCTGCGTTGTTCGCAGGCCGCTCGGATTTATGTTCGGTCCACGGCGCTCAATCTGATCGTCAATCGGGGCTGGTCGTCAATCAAGGAGACAGCATGTTCAAACGAGACGCGCGCGGGGCACCCGGCGGGCAGCCGGCGATCTTTCGCAAAAAGACCTATACGCTCGACCGCTTCGGACGCGACCTCGGCTGGCTGCTAGGCCACCTGGACGATCTGCTGGCCGTTTATCTGGGCGGGCGCATCGAGCCCGAGCTTCGCGAGGCGATCATGGTCGCCGTGGCCTACGAGAACGCCTGTCGCTGGTGCGGCTTCATGCACAGCGAATGGGCGCGCGAGACCGGCCTGAGCGACGAGGAGCTTCGCGAGGCGACCGAGCTCGAGCCGCCCGCCATGGCGCCGTCTAAGCGCGCGGCCGTGGTCTATGCGCGCCGGCGCGCCGCCCAAAACTTTGCGGATCCAGACAGCCTCGATGAGCGCGACCGCCAATTGGGCGCTCATTTCGACGCGCGCATCCGCGATCTGATCGAGGCGGTCGCTCGCCTGATGAACACCGCCAATTTGATGGCCAACAGCTTCGACGCGTTGCTCAGCCGGCTGAGCGGCCGACCTGCCCCCCACAGCCGGCTCCCCGACGAGCTGGTCTTCGGCGCGCTCTTCGCGCTGGGCGTGCCCATGGGCGGCCTCGGGCTGGCGATCCTGCGCAAAAAAGGGCCTCTGCGACTCGCCAAGGAGTTCATCACCTTCTCGGAGGCCTTCGACTGGCGCGTCGAACAGCGCCGCCTTCCCACCGTCGCCAGCGCCCGAGCCGGCGAGGGTGGCCGCGCGCGGGCTTGAAGATAGCCGCGGATACCCGCCATCGTCTATTGGGCATCGCCGAGCGGCGACCCTCTCTGGGGGTGCGTCTC
>JBKGZI010000046.1:0-21387 GCA_046545675.1 Persicimonas sp. | reverse complement strand
ACAAAAACGCCCCGAGCTGATCTGCTTAATCAACTCGGGGCGCTAAATACGTACATGAGCAGTGCTGCTCATCCGGGCCTTTTTTAGCTATGCGTCAGCCTCGAACACGACTTTCGAGTCGTGACCGTACGGCTCATAGGCACTCTTTCTCGATAACCTGCGTACACATGGGCTTCTGACCGCACATATTGACCGCGTAACCGTCCGGGCAGCTATAGCCGCTGTTCTCTCCGGTTTCGAAAGCCTGGCCGAGCATGTTCTCGGTCGAAAAGAGTATGTTGTTCTCGACGTCGGCGGCCGCCATGGCTGCAGAATTGGACAGAGAACCGGCCGGGAAGGGGCCGTAGATATCGGCGCCGAATGCCGCGTAGCTGCCATTATTCCTGCCTTCCAGCTCGATGATATGGGTTCCGGCGGTCAGGGTTACAGCATTCATCCACCAATAGCTGAAGTTGTCTGTGGAGGTGCCCGTCTTCGAGAAGACCAGGTTGCCGTCGACGCTGAAGCGAATCTGATTGTCGCCTGCCATGCCCACCAAATAGTCGCCGTCAGCTGGGACCTCGAGGCAGTGGGAGAAGCCGATCCACTCGTCTACGGGATTCGACCAGCCGTTGCCCGAGGCGTCGCACGCCCACACACCGATGTCGTTGAGCCGACCGTCGGAGGTCTGCCAGGTCTGACCGAAAAAAGCGTTCTGCTGGGTAGAGCCGTCGGGGTATCTGGCGCCGTGTCCCGTGTAGCTGGCAATGTCATCGCCCTCACAGACTCGGTGTGTGGTGCCATTATAGGTCGCCTCCACCGTATCGATTCGCACGCATCCGTCCCCATCTGCATTGAGATCGAATCCCTCGGGGCACTCACAGATGCAGTCTTCCTCGCTGAGTACGTGGAACGGAAATTTGATCGCGGCGTGCGACGGGTGGGGGTCGCCTTGAGCGGCGAGCAGGTCTTCGATGGGCACCAGGTTGCCGTTGTCGTCGTATCCGAGGTCGTAGACGGTCGCCTTGATATCATAGCTGCCCGGCGTGGACGATTCGATGGTGGCGCAGGCGATGGTATTCCCGTCGGCGTCGGTCTGTTGGCTGGTCGAAATCACCTGAGCGTCGCTCGACCCCGTCGTCCAGACCACGTCCATGGGGTCGGAGTCCGGATCAGAGATCGTAAGGCAGACACGGGTCTGCTCTTCACAGGTAAATTTGGACGGCTCGAATTGGAGGTCGTCGATCTGCGGGGGGTGGTTGACCGAGGCGATGACATCCAGGCCACCGGTTTCCTCACCGCGACACTGCATGATGAGCAAGATCTCGGTGGTCGTCGACGGAAAGACCTGCACGCCGTCCTGGTGCGCCGACCAGCAGTCTTCGGACGGGTCACCGTTTGCTTGGATGGGCTCGACGAGCACGTCGTAGCAGCCCGGCGCCAGATCGAAGTATTGGTCGGCGAAGAGATGCTGGGAGTCGGCGTCGTAGGGACTGTCCTCGAAGGTGCCGTTGCCTCCGGGGATATACATGTCGGCCAGATCGATGTCGGCCGTCTCGGTGTTGGCCGGCACGATCGGGTCGCCGGTGGTGCAGTCGACCTCGGTGACCGTAAAGCTCACCCCGCCCAGATCGGTATCGGCGAGCACGTCGGTGGTCAGCGCGAGACCCGCGGTCTCGGCCCCATCGTTCGATGCGGCAGCCGGGTCCTCGGCGGGGTCGACCGCCGAGGAACATCCGACGGCCAGACCCAAGGACAATACGAGTAAACCTTTTGTAAGCGATTTCATCGTCGAACTCCATTCCTCAAAAGAATAACCAAAGCGCGTCACTTGTTGGTGGCGGGTTTATGGTTAGCAAAACGGAATGGGCTAAAAAAGCGCTCAGGAGGGCAGTTGAGGGCTTTTAGGCCGAATTTAGCCAAGTTTGCACCAAGCTTGCTCGGAGTCTGAGCTATTGCAGTCAAATTTGCACCGCGTCGATAGACGCGCTGAGTGGTGGGGTTGCAGAAGATCTGCGGCAAGAGAGTAAGATGGTGAGAGAGTAAGAGAGTTAGAAATACCAACAACTCTCAATCGGCCACAAAAGCCATCTTACTTTCTCACTTTCTGACTCTCTCACTCTCTGCAGTTATGCAGTGACCGGCTTCGACGGTGTCAGCCAACTGCTCAATTTCAAGAGGGCTGCGAGCGTGTGGACATCCTCGCCGAGCAGCGGGATGGCCTGGAGCACGTGTTTTCCTACCTTGTCGCCGAGCTTTTCGATCGAGCTTCGGTCTTTGACCGCCAGTTGTGCCAGCGCGCGGTAATGCTCCTCCATCTCGAGTCGCATCAATGCGCGCTCGTCGCTGTCATCGATGCCGTGCTCGCGCAACAAGCGCTCGAGGTGCGCCTCGTCGAGGCCGTCGACGTCGGCGTGGTCGAATTCGGGGGTGACGCGGTTGATGACGAAGGCCTGGGCCTTCTGGTCGAGCTTGGCGAGCTTCTCGTGGAAGTACAGCGCCTCGCGGATGCGGCGCGGGTCGGCGCTGGTGATGATCAAAAAATAGGTGGCCGGGTCGCGCAGGATAAACTCGATCATATCGCCGCGCTCTTTGAGCACGTCGATGAGGTATTGAAAGGTGTCAAAGAATTCGACGAGATCACCGATGAACGACTCGCCGAAGATCTTGGACAGCAGCGATTGGATGACCGAGCCGGGGTTAAAGACCCGGCTGAAGAATCCGCGCGAGCTAGATTTGTTGGGCAAAAACCACTTGATGATCCGCTCGTCGAAAAAGCGCGAAGCTCGCCGCGGGGTCTCCAAAAAATCCAGGGCATTTTTGGTCGGCGGGGTGTCCAAAACCACCAGGTCGAAGTAGCCGCCGGTGTACAGGTCGTGGAGCTTCTCCAGCGCCATATACTCCTGCATGCCGTGGAGCGCGGTCGACAGCAGCTTGTAGATATTATTGTCCTGCGCACGCTCCAGCGCTCCGCTGTCCGGGGCGTGGCGGGCGACCAGATCGGCGAGCGTCTGCTCCTGGTCGAGCATCATCGCCCAGAGCTCGCCATCGCCGGTAGCGGGCACCTCGTCGAGGTGCTCCTCGAGCGCGATATGCTGCGGAGTGTTGGTCAACTCGGTGAGCCCGAGGCTATTGGCGAGGCGTTTGGCTGGGTCGATGGTCAGCACGATCGCCTTTCGGCCCATCAACGCCGCGCGTAGCCCGAGCGCGGCGGCGGTGGTCGTCTTGCCCACACCGCCCGGGCCGCTGCACACGATGAGCCGCGCACCCGCAAGGCAATCTCCAACCGGGTCGGTCATCTCTTTGGATTGTCGGGGCGTTTGACTCACGTCGGACCTCGTTGCCAATCAATTAGCGGCCGCATGCTCGGCGGGGAGACAGCGGCTAAGACGCCGCGGCTTCTTCGCTGTCGTCTGTCGGCTCTTGGAGCTTCTGGGCCAGCGCGTCGACGATCGTGGTGCTGTCCTCTTCATAAATGACCGGGATTGGCTTGACCGGGGCGTCGATGCGACTGGTCAATAGGCCGAGGTAGTGCTGGTCTCGGTCGTGCCAGCCCATCGCCAGCGCATTTCCCGCGACGACCTTATTCAACGCCGGTCCATCTTTGTGCAGCGAGTCCTCGTCGATCTGACCCTCTTCGCGCAGTTGGCTCAGGAGGTTCTCGAAGACGTCGCGACGGGCAGGGTCGACCGGTAGCGTGTGGACCATATTGAGGATAACACCGCTCAGTGATCGGTCGAGCGACTCGTCGAGTTTGCGCGCCAGATCGAGCGTCTCGTTGACCGGCATCTCCTCGGGTAGGCAGACCCCGATGATCGCGGTGAGCGATTCATCTCGAACGTCGGCTGCGATGCGTTCGGCGCGGCTGGCGATGGGCCCGACCTTCATCATGCCGTGGAGGGTCTGCGGCACGCTCAAAAACGTCACCGCGTGGCCGCTGGCCGGCAAATCGACGATCACATGGTCGTAGAGGGGCCGGCCGTTCTCCTCGCGGTCGAGTTGTTCGGTGACTTGGTCGAGGATGACAAATTCATTGACCGAGGGGGCGGCCTTGAAGAAGACCCGGGCGACCTTGTTTTGGGCGACCGCGCGCGAGATCCGTTCACTCGGCACGAAGCGCCGAAGCGCCTGCACGAAGCATTCGCTGGCCTCGAGGTTAATCGCCCACAAATTTTCACCGGCCGGTGTCGCCTCGTGGGTGTCCGCGTCGAGGCCGAGCAGGTCGGGCATCGCCGAGAAGGCGTCAGTTTCAATCACGAGCGTGCGCTGGCCACGGGCAGCCAGGGCGCGACCGAGCGCCGCGGTGACCGTGCTCTTGCCGACGCCGCCTTTGCCTGTGACGTAGATGAGGCGCTGTTTTTCGAGTGCTTCAATCATCGACTATTTAACAAGCCTTCAGTGGGCATCCTTCCAATATCGGCAGCGATCATCAGCTACTTATTCAGCCCCAGATTTGCATTCAGGTAGGGTGGGCGCAAGGGGAAGCAGTAGAAAAAATAAAACCCCGGGCGAGTGACCGCCCGGGGTGTTCTCTCTAGCCGAGAGAAGTTGGAAGCTTACTCCTCTTCGGAGACAGCCGTCTTCTTCGTGTCAGCTTCTTCGTCTTCGTCAGCTTCGTCGGCTTCGTCGGCTTCCTCAGCCTCTTCGGCTTCGTCGGCTTCGTCGGCTTCCTCAGCCTCTTCGGCTTCCTCGGCTTCCTCGGCTTCCTCAGCTTCGTCGGCCTCTTCAGCTTCAGCAGCCTCTTCGGCTTCCTCAGCTTCCTCAGCTTCCTCAGCCTCTTCGGCTTCCTCAGCTTCCTCAGCTTCCTCAGCTTCGTCGGCCTCTTCAGCTTCAGCAGCCTCTTCGGCCTCTTCAGCTTCAGCAGTCTCTTCGGCCTCTTCAGCTTCAGCAGCCTCTTCGGCTTCCGGAGCCGCGGCGGCCTCGACTTCCTCTTCCTCTTGTTCGCCGGAAGAGATCGCCTCGGAACCCTCGGCGATTTCGCCGAGCTTGCCTTTGAGGAGGTCGCCGAGTTGGGCGGTCGCGCCCGCATCCTCGGTGTACTCCTGCAGGCTTCCACGCTCGGAGCGACGCACGAAGTTCTTGACCGAAAGGGCGATTTTGCGCTCCTTGGGGTCGACGCTGATGACCTCGACTTTGTGCTCTTCGCCGACCTTGACCACTTCACGCACATCTTCGATGCGGCGCTCGGCCAGCTCCGAGATGTGGATCAGGCCCTCGATCCCCTCTTCGATTTCGGCAAACGCGCCGAAGTCGGTGATCTTGGTGATCTTGGCGGTGATGATCTTGCCCGGTGGATAGCGCTGCGGGATGGTCTCCCACGGATCCGGCTCGAGCTGCTTGATACCGAGCGAGAAACGCTCGTTATCGACGTCGATATTGAGCACGACGGCCTCGACCTCTTGGCCGGGTTCGTACAACTCGGAGGGGTGACGGATCTTCTGGGTCCAACTGATGTCGCTGATGTGGACCAGGCCGTCGATGCCCTCTTCGATGCCGATGAAGATACCGAAGTCGGTGATGTTGCGGATTTTGCCCAGGATACGAGTACCGATGGGATACTTGTCCTCGAGCAGCTCCCACGGATTGGGGTCGATCTGCTTGATGCCCAGCGAGACCTTCTTCTCGTCGGTGTCCAAGTTGAGAATGGCCACCTCGATGATCTCGTTCTCGCTGACCACGCGGTTGGGGTGCTTGATGCGTCGGGTCCAGCTCATCTCGGAGATGTGGATCAGACCTTCGATCCCCTCCTCGAGCTCGACGAACGCGCCGTAGTCGATCAGGCTGACCACTTTGCCCAACACCTGCGATCCGTCCGGGTAGCGATCTTCGGCGCCTTCCCACGGGTCGGGAGTCAACTGCTTGTAGCCCAGGCTGACGCGCTCGTTGTCCGGGTTGAACTTGAGCACTTTGACCTGAATCTCATCACCGACGGTGAACATCTCGGTCGGGTGCGAGACCCGGCCCCAGCTCATGTCGGTGATGTGCAGAAGACCGTCGATGCCGCCCAAGTCAACGAACGCACCGTAGTCGGTGATATTCTTGACGATACCGTCGATGGTCGCGCCGGCCTTGAGCTTCTGGAGGGTCTTGTCCTTGAGCTCTGCGCGCTCGTCTTCGAGCAGGGCGCGGCGGCTCAGCACGATGTTGTGGCGGTTCTGGTTGAACTTGATGATGCGGAAGGCGTATTCTTGGCCGATATACTTGTCCAAATTACGCGTGGGGCGCAATTCGACCTGGCTACCGGGCAGGAATGCTTTGACGCCGATGTCCACCTGGAGGCCGCCTTTGACGCGGTTGGTGATCACGCCGCGAACGAGCTGGTCGTCTTCGGCTTTGTCGGCAATCGCGTCCCAGACTCGTCGTCTGTCGGCGCGCTCTTTGGAGAGTACGCACTGACCAGACTCATCCTCGCGGGATTCGACGAGGACTTCGACCTCGTCGCCCTCCTCGAAGAGCAGTTGGCCCGAATCATCTTTGAACTCGTCGACAGCGATGCGTCCCTCGGACTTGAATCCGATGTCGATGAGCGCGTAGTCCTCGCCAATCTCGAGAATGCGACCCGTGGTTATCTCGTTCTCGTAGACGACTTCGATTTCTTGATCGAATTCGTCGAGAAGAGCCGCAAAATCATCTGTGGTGGGTTGTGTGGTTTCCTGGGTTGTCATGAACGACCTTGGGTGAACCGAATCAGTTGGAGTTTGAGTGAATGAACAAGTCGGCTAAACTGCCAAAGCCCGACCGTCCGACCAAAAGTTAGACCAGACGCGAAAATAACAAGGGGTTGCGTTCCACAACATCCGCTGGGAGCGCACACCCGTTTCGCTAATCTAGCAGCTATGCACCAAGCATTGCGCATCTCTGCGCGCACTTATGCCCTGCGCGTAGCGTCGGCGAACTATATGGACGGGTTTGGTGGCTGTCAATGTTCATCGTAAATCCTGTGTTGGCCGACCGTTCTTGGTGGTTGGTTGTTGGTTCTTGGGGATGTTATAGGGCTACCGATGCGCAATTGACCAAGAACCAAAAACCAAGAACCAAAAACCAAGAACCAAACAACATGCATAAACCCGACCACGACTATCGCGAATTCGGCATCGGCACCCGCGCTATTCACGCCGGCCAAGAGCCCGAGCCGAATACCGGCGCGATCATGACGCCGATCTTTCAAACCTCGACTTATGTGCAGACCAGCCCCGGTGAGCACACCGGCTACGAGTATAGCCGCACCCAGAACCCGACGCGTCACGCGCTCGAAGATTGCGTGGCCAGCCTCGAAGGCGGCCGACACGGTGTCGCTTTTGGCTCCGGCTGTGCGGCGACGACCTCGATTCTGCACTTGCTCGAAACCGGCGATCACGTCGTCTCGGGCGACGATGTCTACGGCGGCACCTACCGCCTCTTCACCAAGGTCTTCGAGAAGATGGGCGTCGACTTCTCGTTTGTCGACATGACCGATATGGACGCCTTCGAGGCGTCGATCACCGACCAGACTCGGCTGATCTGGCTGGAGTCGCCGACCAACCCGCTGTTGAAGATCTGTGATATCGAGCAGATCTGCGACGTCGCCCACGCCCGCGGCATCCCCGTGGTCGTCGACAACACCTTTATGAGCCCGTATTTCCAAAACCCGCTCGAACTCGGCGCCGACATGGTCGTCCACTCGACGACCAAATTCATCAACGGCCACTCCGACGTCGTCGGCGGCATGGTGGTCACCAACGACGACCAGACCGCCGAGCAGTTGCACTTTATCCAGAACTCCATCGGCGCCGTGCCCGGCCCGATGGACTGCTGGCTGGTGCTTCGCGGCCTGAAGACCCTGCATGTGCGCATGCGCCAGCATCAGGAAAACGCCAAGCGCATCGCCACCTTTCTGGACGAGCACGCCGCCGTCGAGCGCGTCCTGTATCCGGGCCTGGAGTCGCACCCGCAATACGACATCGCCCAGAAGCAAATGTCCGGGCCGGGCGGCATGATCACCTTCTTTTTGGAGGAGGGGCTCGACAAAGCGCGGCGCATGCTCGAGTCGGTCAACGTCTTCGCCCTGGCCGAGAGCCTGGGCGGGGTCGAGAGCCTCATCGAGCACCCGGCGATCATGACGCACGCCTCGGTTCCCAAAGAGGTGCGCGAGGAGCTGGGCATCACCGATGGTCTGGTTCGTCTCTCGGTGGGGATCGAGGACGGCGACGACCTTCTGGCCGACCTGGAGCAGGCGCTGGAGGCTTGAGGGTGGCTGGCCGCGCGTCGGGGGCATGCAAACCCGCGCGCGGCCGCCGCTTCGTTTAATTATGCCGGCTCGACCCGGCACGGCGGCGGACAAATTGGCCGAAGGCCAGCAACGTCAATAGAACGGGGATGGCGGTCTTCTGGCGCGAGCGCTTCTGGCCGCTCGAACTCGCACAGGCTCCCGCGATGCCGCCCGGATTTTCCTTTTCATTTTCAACCGCGTCTTCCTTGCCCTGATTGCCATTCGCGGCGAGCTCCTCTTCGTCCGATGGCGCCTCGTTGTCTTCGTCCGACTCCATTCGGTTTCGAGGCGCAGCGGCGGTCTCTTCTTCTTCAATTTTTTCTTCTGCTTCGTCTTCGGCGACGGCGGCCTCGTCGCTTTCGGCAGGTTCTTCGGCGGCCTCGTCTTCGGCGGGCTCTTCGACCGGCTCAGTCTCAGCGGGCTCGTCCTCGACGGGTTCTTCGGCGGCCTCCTCCTCAGAATCGTCCTCAGCGTCGTCCTCAGCGTCGTCCTCGGAGTCGTCCTCGGCGTCGTCTTCAGCCTGCTCCGGTGCGGTCATCGCCGTCGACAGCACCACGCCGCCGAGCCTGACCAACTCGTCCTCCAACTGACTGACCTTGGCCATCCCGTAGGTGCGCTTGACGCTCTGCGCAGCCCCGACGAGCTCGATGGCGTAGCGCTTCTCCGTGCCCGGAGACCGGTGTAGCTTGAGCCGGATCACCAGCACTTGTGCGTCGCCTTCCTGGGCCGAGGCGAGCAACTCCGAGTCATCGAGCTTGCTCAGGGAGATCTTCTCGCTGAGCTCCCAACCTTGGTCCGCTGCGATGGCCTCGCCGGCCTCTTTACAAATATCTGCGGCGTCGTCTGCCGAGGCGTCACAACTCAACCAAAAGTCGGTTTGGGACTGTGCTGGCGCCGTCTGGGGCACAAGCAGAAAGACCAGACTGGCGAGTGCTACGCAGCAGGGGAGGCCGAGACGGTGGATCGAATGAGACATCGGTACATACCTATTCTTCGATAAACAGATAACGGCTTCAATGACGGGGTTCGCCGACCATATTCGCATACCCTTTAAATGCGCGAAAGGCCATTTGAGGCCGCTCAGCTCGTAGTGTCTGACGCGTTGTTGATCGCCTACCTCAACCAGTCGCCGCCATCGACAAGCTCACCGTGGCTTTTCAGATACGCGCGCCGGTTGGGATGGAAGACGTAGGTATACGCCTGCACGTCACCCACGTCGACGGCGACGCGCTCGTATAAGGACTGCGGGGAGTCTTCGACATAGCCCTCGATCTCGTCCGCCTCGGCGACCGCGCGCTCGGCGTGCTCTTCATGCAGATGGAGCAGTGCCCCGGCGACCTCCCCATGTCCCGGCGCGATGGCCGGATAGCCCTGGGGCAAATCGTAAAGCACAAAGCCCTCGATGGTGGCCGGCTCGTGTCGCGCGACGTAGCGCTCGATCGCAGGCCAGCGCTGTTGGTGCGGCCGGAGTGTTCCGTAGACGAAGATTCTGGGGAGCATTAGCAGATCTGTCTAATTAGTCTGAGGATTTAGAGATCGACGTCCAGACATCTTCGAGCCTTTGACGCAGGTCCGTGAGTTTTTCGTCGTCTGGATGCCAGCCATAGCTGAGTAGGTCGATGTCCGAGAGGGCCTTGTGGCCACCGTGTTTGGCAATCTTGCGGATGAGCTCGTCAATATCGTCGGTATAGAAATCGTGTCCGTGAACCACAATATCAGTATAAGGGTGATCTCCCGGTTTACCGTTTGGCACGTCTGCTCCTGCGAGATGGTAGAATACGAGTTCCTCAGGTGTTTGATCAGTTGCCACCCACCGTATGTTCGAGGTTCCTCTATGAACGGATTGTCGGGTGACGCGGTGTAGGTTGCAAGCAAGACGATGTCGGTCGCTTAGAAACATGGTTTCAAACCCCATGTTCGTTGTCGCTGGTGGCGCGCCTGCTTAAAACGACCCTCATGGGGGCGTGGGGCGGTTGTGTGTGCGTATGTCGAGCGGCGACCCTTCCCGAGGGTGCGCACGTCGATGCGCCTGAAGGCGCCTCGACTGCGCTTACCCTCGGCTATGGTTTGGTCCTACGCTCTAGCGATCGAATGGGCGAATGAGTGAATTGAGTCCAGAGGAACGACCCGATCCGCCCATTCGATCGTCCGACCGTATAGCCAAACCATAGCCGCGGGTAAGCCCAGCCGGACACGCGCCAGCGTGGCCGGCGAGGCGCACCCGTGGAAAGGGTCGCCGCTCGTCAAACCTCCAGCGAGTCGTAGTCAATAAATATCCCAGAAGATATTAAACGTGCCGGTCATCTCGTCGCTATACTGAGTCTCCAGCTTCCAACTCGGCGCGAATCGGTACTCGATCTTGCCGAGGTTTTGGCCTTCGTCTTCCTCGGCGCCGAAGCGGTAGGAATACGAGATGAAGATATTCTCGGTGAGGTATTTGCCGAATTGGATGCGCGCATCGCGGAAGCCCTCTTCGCCGGTCTCGACGCGGAGCACGTCGACCGGGAGCGTCGAGGCGAGTCGTTGCTGGAGCATGCCGGCGAACAGCCCGCTGGCGGCGCCCAGCGCCATGCCGGAGATGCGTGACTCCTCGCCTGCGCCGGCCTGGTTGGGGGCGCGTCCGGTCATCAGGACGTAGACGATCTCGGTCTCGCTCATCGCCGGGTCGCTCTCGAGGACGAGCCTGGGCTCGTCGGCGCGGCCGCGCACGCGGACGATGATGCGTGGGTCGCCCTCGGTGGGCGCGCCCACCTCATCGCTGATATTGCGATCGAGCGGGAAGATGGCGCGCACATCGAGTTGTGGGTTGGGCGGGGAGGCCCCGGTGAGCAAGATGGCGTTTTCCTGCTCGGGGACCTCGAAGCGTTTGCCCAAGAACTCGAAGTGGCCCCGGATGGTGTCCACCGCACCGACCACGCTGACCTGTGGACCGCCGATCTCGGCGGAGACATCCGCCCGAAACTCGACGTCGCCGCTGGGGTGGCGCACCCAACTGCCGCGCTCGGCGATAAAGCGGACATCATAGCGGGTAGCTCGCGCCGCCTCTTCCTCCGGCGTCTCCAGTAGATCGTCGACGTCGAGCACCTCCTCGGCGTCGGCGCGCCGCTGCAAGACGACGATCTCGTCGTGCAGCGCGGTGGGATGCAGCTCGCCCGCGCCGGTTTCGGGCACGGACACGTCCAGCTCGGTCGCTCGGACGGTGAGTTGATTGACCGGGCGGGTGAAATCCCCCGAAATGGCCGTCTCCGAGGTGATATAGGCGTCGACGCCGGGCGCGAACCCGCCGATGCTGAATTCGTCGGTTTGCAGGGTGGCGTCGAGGCGCTGGGGCGAGAAGTTCTCCATGTCGAGGACGGCGTCGGCCTCCATCGAGCTGTCTCCCTCGCTCAGCGAGAGCGTCGCGAGCCGTACCTGCTCGGTCGTCGCGCGCAGATCGACCTGGATGTCGGTAAAGCGTCGGCCATAGTAGGGAAGGGTGATGGCCCCGTCCTGCACGAAGAAGTGGCCGCTGACCTCGGGGTCGTCCCAGGTTCCGGCCAGCTCCATGTCGATCTCGAGGGTGCCGCCGGGCTCGGAGATATACTCCTCGAACATCTGCGCCGGAACGAGCTGAGCCAGCTCCATGCGTTCACTCTGAACTCGCCCGCGGATCGGTCCCTCGGCGAGCAGCGACGCGCCCTCAGCCAGCTCGAGCACGTCGAGGTTGACCGGCAGGCTGGCGGTGGCCTCGAGGAGTTCGTCATAGTAGCGGCATACGAAACCCTCGGCGTCGAAGCGGCCGTCTTCGGCCTCGAAGCTCACCGCCAGGGTGCCACGCTCGCCCTCAGCCAACTCGGTGTCGAAGACACCCGCTCGACCGGTGATCGACGGGGCGCTCAAGGTGCCGTCGGCCTGCAAAAAGCCGGCGACGCTGCCCTCGTAGCGGGCAAATTCGTAGTCGATGACGCCCAGCTTCGAGATCGGGACCTCGTCGAGCTGCAGCGTCAAATCGATCGGCAGGTCGGCCGGCGCGACACCATTCATCAACGCGTCGGTGGGCAGCGGAAACTCCCCGCTGGCCATGATGACCTCGTCGCCGTCCCATTCGCTGCCAAGCTCGTCGATATGCACGACCTGATCGCGCAGTCTCAGCCGGCTGTCGACATAGATATGCCGGAATTGCTCCCACCCGAAGTCGTCCAGGCGCACCTCGAAGTCGATCGACGGATCAGCGAAGGTGCCGTCCCCGGTGACGTCGATGAAGACCGAGCCCTCGGCGTCGGCCTCCGCGAAGGTCTGCAGCGGGACCATGCCCAGGTCGAGCCCCTCGAGCCGGAGCGCCAAATCGAAAGGCAAGTCGGCGATCGCGGTGCGGATATCCGGAGGAGATTGGCCCTCGTCGACGACCTGGCGTACCCACTGCGCGATGGGCATGGGCGTGGAGACGTGGGCCACGACGATCTCCTCGTCGCGCCAGGTCAGGTTGAAGCGACCGCCGATGCCGCCGCGGCCGCCTCGGGGCGGCGAGTATTCGACCTTGAAGGCGCTGGTGAGCTGCTCGATCTCGAGGTATTCGCGGCCCACCTCCCCGGCGAAGCTCATATCCTGCGCGTCGAGTTGCATCTGGATGCGCGGGTTGCGAATCGTGCCGCCCAGGCTGATGTCGGCCATGACGTGGCCGCCGACCTGGTAGTCGGCCAGCGCGGGCACGGCGTCGTGGAATTGCTCCAGCGCCAGCCGCGGCACGCGCGCCTGGACGTCCAAACGACGGGTGCGCGGGATGTCGATGTCGCGCGAGATGCCCAAGATGAGCGGGATGTCGCCCGACGCGCTGAGCACCTGCGTGCGGTAGGCGCTCGCCTCGAGCTTCTCGATACGCAGACGCTCGTTGTCATAGTCGACGAGCAATTCCGTGGCGAATGGGCCGTTATCTTCGTAATAAAAGTCGCGCACGATCAATTCGGTGCCGATCACGGGCCGCTGCGCGGTGCCGGCGACGGCCAGCGTGCCGGTGATCGAGCCGCGAATATCGGGGACCACCTCCTCGAGGCCGAAGCCCTCGCGGAGCTCTCCGGGCTGAAGATCTCCGAGCTCGACGAGAAAATCCTGCGAGCCCGTCGTGCGAATCGTGCCGTCGACGAGGACGAATTGATCGCCGGCCTCGACGCGGAAGTCATCGACGCGTACGCCGTCGTCGAGCAGGCGCAGGCTCGCGCCGCCGGCCAACGCCAGGTCGATACGGGGCGTGCCCAGGTCGAGGCGCTCGAACTCGAAATAACGATACTCGTCGCTGACCCGGCCGGCGGTGTCGAGGGTGATGGGCACGTCGCGCATGACGCGGCCGTCGATGGCGAAGCGGCCCTGGCGGGTCAACTCGGCGCGCGCGTCGATCGACTCGATCTGCTCGCCGGCGGCCTCGACGCCGCTGGCCTCCAGATCGACCGAGCCGAAGACCTCGGGCACCTGACCGCTCACGTCGACGTCGAGGCTGGCCCGGTCGGCGCCGAGCGCGCTGGTGGCAAGCTCGCTCAGGTCGGCGCGACCGCGTGCGCTGATGCGACCCAGCTCGACCTTCTGTTGGTCGGCGCGCTCGACGCCTGCCGTGCCGCGAAGATCGAGGTCAGCGCGGCCGAGCTGGTTTTGGTCGAAGCGAAGCGAGCCCAACTGGCCGCGCAGGCTCCATTCGAAGGGGGGCGCTACTGGTTCGTCGCCGTCTTGTTCGTCGAGGCTTGGCCGTGCGAGACCGCCGCGAAGATTGGCATAGCCCACGCGCCCCTGCGGGACGCGGAGTCCGCGTGTGCGGAGCCTGAAGGTGGTCGACAGTCTCTCGAGCGCGGCGAGCGGGTCTTCGACGGGCAATCGGAGCACGCCGCCGCCGGCGGCCTCCAGATCGAGAGTCTGCGCGCTCATTGCGCTCAGATCCAGCGAGTCGGCGTCGGCGTCGGCGTCGAATTCCACGCCCCGGGCCTGTTCTCTATCCTCGGCGCCGGCCACGCTGGTCGAGATCTCACCGCGGCTCGAGCCGATGCGTTGCTCCTCGAGGACCATGTTGCGAAGCTGCCAATTCAGCGACAGCTCGCCGTCTTGGAGATAGCCCAACGGTGAGTCGGCCTCCGGATCGAGCTGCCCGGAGCTTCTGAGACGCACACGTGCGTATTCAGTCCGCATCTCGCCCTGGCCGAGCTGCTCGACCAGATCGCGGATCTCTTCGTTGGCGTCGAGGTCCAAGCTCACGCGATAGTCGCCGTCCAGGCCATAAGCCCCGTGGGCGTCGGCCCGCGCATAAGGCGTGATTGCCTGGAGGGACTCGACGGTGAAGCGGCCTTCGTCGGCGCGAACCACCCCGTGAAGTGCGTCGAGTCGATAGGTGTCCAGGCGTGAAGACTCGAGCGAGAGCCGGGCGGTGGCCGATAGCGTCTCCGGGTCGATGCCGCGCCCCTCGACGGCGAGCGCGCCGGTTGCTTCGATCTCGCTGTCGCCGGTGTCCAGGCACCGCGACGGTTGCAGCTCGTCGAGGAGGGCGGCCACGTCGTAGCGCGCGCCGTCGAGCTCATCGTCGCGAAACGACGCCCGTCCCGCCACGGTCGCCGAGCTCGCCGCTCCGCAGCCGAGCCGGCCCGCAAAGGACACCTCGCTGGTGGTGCCACCAGCGCGCACTCCGACGGTGACCGGGCCGGTCAAAGGCGCCTGCGGGGCAAAGAGCGTGACCAGTTGAGGGTCGACGGACAGCTCATCGAGCCCCATCGAGTATTGATGGATGCCCACCGACACCCGCGTGCCCAGCTCGTTTTGCTCGGTCTCGAAGTCGACGGCTCCCCGCAGCTTGGAGAGGTGCGCCAAAGAGCCGACGCGAAACTCCTCGATGCGAGCCTCGAGGTGGCCGACCGATTGTTGAAATAAGAGCTTGTCGGCGTAGAGCTCCTGGGGCTCATCCAAAGCCGTGGTGTGAACGAGCGCCTCGAGGCTGTCGAGTCGGCCGGACATCGCGCCTCGCCCGTAGACATGGAAGCTGCCGCGCACGTCGAGGCCGTCGACGGCGGCGGCTGCGGGTTGATCGCCGGTGCGTGGCTCGAGGATCTCGGTGATCTGGCCGCGCAAGTCCTCGGTCGTTTGCTGTGGATCGGCGAAGGCCTCGAGCCACGCGTCGAGCCGCCGGCGTTGGTCTTGTGGGAGCTCCTTGGCGATCATCGGGTCGTTGAGGTAGACGACCAGCCCGCCGTCGATGGCCGCCTGCTCGATGCTGACCTGAAATTCAGAGGGTGGCTGCGGCTGCTCGGGTGGCTCCTCGGGGCCGACGGTAGCGAGGTTGAGTGTGCCGTCTGGATATAGGCGGGCGAGCACCACCGGCCGCTGGGCAGCGACCGAGGCGACGCTAAGCTCGCCCTCGAGAAGCTGGCTGAGCGTGTAATCGGCGGTCAGCGTCGGGACGCGGGCAGCGACGTTGCCGCGCGCGTCGCGCACCACCACACCATGCAGCTCCAGTGAGCCGAGCATATTGCCGCCTAGGCGCTCGGCCTCGATCTCGCCGGCCAGCGTGTCGTTGATGGTGTCGAGTGCCTGGTTCTTGACGAATTCTCGGCCCGGCCCGGTCTGCACGATGAGAACCACCAAGAGCACAAGCACCACCAGGAGCCCGACGATGACGCCGAGTACCTTTCCCAGTGTTTTGAGCCACTTGCGCATGCGTTACAACCTAATGAGAGACTCGGGCTTGAGGCGCCTCGAAAACCCGGGGGCATCTGGACGCTGCCAACTCAGAACGAATGTCCGATGCCGATATAAAAGCTGTACTTCAGATTGAGCTGTTGCTGGACCGGGTCTCGATCCAGGGGCAAGAAGGTACAATCCTCCTGGCCGGTCTCGGTGACGTCTCCGCGCACACGGTCGGGTGGACCGCATGTGCGAAACCTCGGATCATCGGTCAGGTCGTTCAAGGTCAGCGCGAAGTCGGCGCGCACCGGGCCGACCGGGGTCAGCCAGTACACGCCGGTGCCCACGCCGTGCAAGATCGTCGAGGTGAGATCGTCGACGGTGCCGGTCTCACGGCCCAAAAACTCGGAGGCCTCGGTCGAGAAGAATAACTGCCGGTCGAGGGTGGTGGCCGCGTCGTAAAAGACCGCGCCCCACAGATCTCCGACGCCTGCCAGGTTCTGGACCAACCGGAAGCGCGGCTCGACCGACATCTCCAGTATACTCAAGCCGCCGACCGGGATGACCTCGACCTCCTGGACCTCCCGGGGCAAGGTGGGGTCGAACGCGCCGACGCGGAAGAAGGAGACGTTGTTATGGCCGAAGCTGCGCATGCGTCCACGTCCACCGGAGGAAAGTCGGCTCAGCGCGGGCACCCGATTGACGCTGTCTTGGCCGTCCCCACCTTCTTCAACGGACTCGGTATTGAAAATACTTCCCATGCGTATGCGCGCCGAGAGCACCCACTCGGTCAAAAACGACAATGGCACGTAGCCCTCGGTGCCGGCGGTGACCTTCAAAAATTGGAAATCTCCGCCGACCACATACGAGCTCGCCTCTTGGATGGTGAGTTGGGTCAGGGTGCCGCTCCTCGGATCCAGCGGGCTATCTCGGTAGTCGAGCGCGAAGCGCTGTTCGAGCCACTCGAGCAAGAACTCCTCGCGGAAGTCCGCCCCCAGCGGGGTATCGCTCAAAAGCGTGGGGGTGAGGTCGGTAAAATTAAAATAGGAGACGCCATAATTGAGCCCGACGGTCAGGTGCCGGAAGAAGGTGCGCTCCAAGCCGATGGTCGCCTTGGGGTTCCAGACGGTGTAGCCGACCTCGACGTCGCGGCGAAGGCTGGGGGTGATGCGCAGGCTGGTCTTGCGCTCGATGAATTGTGGCTGGCGAAATTCGAGGTCGCTGCTCAAAAAGATGCCCTCGTTGTCCCCTTCGGTGGTGGTGCCACCGAGGCCAAACGGGCGTGACAGGTTACTGTCGGAGGCGTTATTCGCCCAGGCATAGCCGAAAGTATTGAGGTGCTCGAGCTTTCGAAGCCCGCCCAGGAAGTTGCGGCTCGACCAGTTGGCCTGGGCGTGGATGTCCTGGCGGTTGCTCTCGATAGCGACACCGGCGCCGACCTCCACGTTCCACATGCGCCCCTCTTTGAGGCGTATGATCACCGGCACTCGCTGCTCGAGTTCCATGCGTCGCTCGGCCTGCTGTTGGGCGGAGGCCAGCACGTCCGAGATCCCCAGCGCTCCGGGGGCTTCGACCTCAGCGTCCTCTTCGATCTCCTCGATCTCCTCGCGCACCTGCGGATCGACTTGCTCTTCGGCGTCCTCGACCGGCTCGGGGGTCGTCTCCCCATCGGTTGGATCGGCGTCATCCTGGGTGGGTACACCGCGGAGTTGCTCGGGCTCGAAGTCGGCCTCATCGAGGACCTCGGCGCGGGCTTCGTG
Source organism: Persicimonas sp. (assembly GCA_046545675.1). Lineage (GTDB taxonomy): Bacteria > Myxococcota_A > Bradymonadia > Bradymonadales > Bradymonadaceae > CAYLTX01. The sequence goes on along the minus strand of JBKGZI010000046.1, from coordinate 3,771 downwards.
GGCAGGCAATACGCTGACCAGGCTGAAGACCTCCATGGCGTAGATATCTTCCTGGGCTTGCTCGAGTTTTTCGGCCGAATAAAGCTCGCCGGACTCGATGTCGATGGCATCGCGCACCCAGCGCTGCGAAATCTCGGCATTGCCCACGATGCGAATCTCTCCAAAACGCGCCTTCGGGCCGGGATCGAGGAAGTAGAAGATGCTGGCCTCGTTGGCCTGCGGGTCGATCACCGCGCGTCCGCTGATATTCGCGTAGGCGAACGCCCGCGAGTTGAGCCGTTGGACCAGCGCGTTGCGGGCGCTCACGTACTTTTGCTGGGTGAAGATCTCGCCCTGCTCGAGGCTAAGGCCGCCGGTGATCTGCTCACGCACGTCCGGCTCGAGCATGTCGAGCCCCTCGATCTGCATGGTCTCGACCCGGGTGGGCTCTCCCTCGGCGATGCGTATGCTGACACGCACCGCATTCTCCTCGCCCGACTCGACGATATTCTGGCTGACGATGCGCGCGTTGAAATAACCGCGCATGCGATAGAAGGTCCGGATGCGCTCGAGATCGCGGCGCCATTCGATGCGGTTGAAATACTGGCTCTCGGCACCCAGCAGGGGCATCCACGAGATCGTCGTCCGCCACCCCGGGTCCTCTTGGGTGGCGAGGCCGTCTTTGATCTCGCTGGCGCTGAAACGCTCGGTTCCCCGGACCTCGAAGGAGGCCACCTTCAGGCGGGTCTGTCCGGGGCGAGCCTCGTCGTCGCGCGCCGCTTCCTCGGTGGTGCCGCAGCCAGTCGCCCACCCCCAAAAGGATGCGACGACGAGCAGCCATAACAGTGGCCTGGAGAGTTTGAGCCGGCATGTGGCCATCAATCCAGTCGCTTCGTGGTCGAAATCATTCAGCGCAGAAGACACCATAGACATTCAGTGCGCGCTCGCTGTGGACGCGCCATCGCTCCAACATCAGGAGCCTAAGCACCATAGGCCAAAAGTTGATCCCCGTCACTCATATCGAGGCGTCGATTCGGCACTGTTGGTTGGGGCGCCGCGATGGGCTATAAAGATCTCAGAGAGAATCTGAGTCATTGACTGTCACTTTTTGCTGTATCGGAGGATTTGTGGATTTCGCACAGTTCCGTTTGATGGATCATCTGCGGCTATTTGTCGCCGTGCTTGCCCTTTCGGTCGTGGTCGGCATCAGCGAGGATGCCCACGCTGACGGGCCCATGGGCAACGACTTCGGCCTGGGCTTTGCCGCCGGCAACCCCTCGACGTTCAACGGTAAACATTATCTGGGGGGCGACACCGCCGTCGACTTCCATCTGGGGGTCTACAAGGCTTATCGACGTAGCTTTTACGACGATTCGCTCTTTCTGGCCGGCGATTACCTCTTCGAGGTGTGGAACTTCGCCGAGACCGGCGCGGTCAGCGTTCCCTTTTATGCCGGGCCCGGCCTCGCGCTGCTGCTCGACCTCGACGATGGTTATTGTGATAGTCGATGGGATCGGGACATCTGTCGAAACCACTATGACTTCGGCTTCGGGCCGCGTATGCCGATCGGCGTGGCGCTCCAATTTCAAAAGGCGCCCTTCGAGATCTTCTTGGAGATGAGCCCGACGCTGTTGATCTTGACCGGCCACAACGACACCCGCCTGGATATCGACATCGTCAACTTTGCCCTCGGCGGGCGTTTCTACTTCTGAGTTTGTCCGACCCCTCCAGCCGGGCCGCAAACCGCGGCCCGGCGCTCCGATCCTGCCCAACCTTCCCGAGGAGCCTGCTGTGATCAGTTGGTTGACTACCGTGGTTATCGTCCTCTTGGCGGCGCTGTTGCTATGGGTGGTGCCGCGGCTGGCCGCCGGGCGCAAAGTCGCCACTCAGAGCGGAGAGTTGGTCGACGAGTTCGATCGATTGAGCGCCGGTCTGGGGCTGGGGAAGACCGAGCGGCGCACGGTCTTCGGCGCGCTCGTCCACCGCGTCACCGGCGAATACAACCGCCTCGAGGTCGAAGTCGAGGTGCACGTGGCCGCCGACGTCAACTTTACCCGCATCACCGTCGAATTCCCCCAGACCCTCGATCAGGACCTGACCGTCTTGAGCAACCGGAGATCGGCGGTCAGAAATTGGCTGCTTCGCCAAAAAGAGACCACCCTCGGCGTCGACGAATTCGACCGTGACTTCATCCTCATGGCCCGCTACCCGCGCAGACTCGAGACACTCCTGACGCCGTCCATCCAATTTCAGTTGAGTAAGTTGATCGACATGGTCGACACCCTCGAGGTGGGCGACGAGGCGGTCTTCGTGATGGCCGCTGAGATGACCGATCCGGCGCGCATCTCGGCGGTGCTCAAAAAGACCCTCGAGATCTCCGAGCGCATCTACGCCACCGCCGTTCAGTTAGGGCCCTCGCCCTCGAAGATGGGCGCGACGGTCTACGGACAGGCCAGCACCGGCATCTACCCGCGCGTCGAGGGCGAACCCTCCGGCGAGTCCGACGAGTCGACCACTCCGGGCGAATCGGTCTCGGGCCGCGAGGTCTCGCGCTGAGCCGGCTCGTCGTCTTCGGGCTCGTCACTATCAGCTACAGCTTCTTGCTCGGTCTGTTCGTCATCGGCCTGCTCGGCATCGGCCTGCTCGGACACGGCAGCACGCGCCACGCTCACCGCCGCCGGGCGCAGCACGCGCTCGCCGTGGCGATAACCGGGGCGGTAGCAATCGGTAATCTGCCCGTCGGGAAACTCCCCGTCGTCGACGATGCTCAGCGCCTCGTGCACGTTCGGATCGAAGCGATCACCGGGCTGCGGACAGCATTTTTCGATGCCGTGCCTGCCCAGCACCGTGTCGAGCTCGCGCTCGACCATCTCCAGGCCCTGCAACAGCGCGCCCGATTCACCGTCACGGCTCGCCTCCTGGAGCGCGCCGTCCAGCGCGTCGAGCGCGGGCAGCAGATCGCGCACCAACTCGAGGTGGCCGCGCTCCTTATGCTCGCTGACCTTGCGCTTGAGACGCGCTACGCGCCGGTCGTGGCTCGTCTCCAACTCGCCCAGCCGCTCGCGGCTCTGCTGTCGAAGCTCGTCGATGCGCCGACGGCTCACCGCCGTGTACCAGAGCAAGGCACAGGCGAGGGCGGCGAGCACGATAATCGGAATCCAGAGCAAGTTCTTCTCCATGCGGTGCAGATCTGATGGCCCGAGGCGACGACGCTTACGCGAGTCGAGCACACCCCCCGTTGTAGCCCAAAACGCCCGGGCATAAAACCTCACCCGACTTCGTTGACAGGGGGGGATCGGCGTGCTAAATCAGTGCGCCCCTGGCGGCGTAGCCAAGTGGTAAGGCAAGGGCCTGCAAAGCCTTGATTCATCGGTTCGAATCCGATCGCCGCCTCTAACGATCTACATCAAAAAGACCAGCGATGCGCGAGTCATTTGGCTCGCGCATTTTTTTGGCGGTGGGCGGCAAGAGTGGGTGCCTGTCACCCATTCTTGCATGAACACTGGGTTGTAGCGTGCCTGTCACCCATTCTTGCTTACGCCGACCTACGCCATTTACACCACACCACCGGGCCACTTGCCGCGACTCGACGGCGTTCGGTCAGAGCTCCCCACCCTGCGCAAGAAAGCGGCGCCTCTTCAGCCGCCCAGTGCAGCCGCGGAATTGAATCCTACGCCCGCGAACGAACGCAAACCCGCATGAACACTGGGTTGTAGCGTGCCTGTCACCCATTCTTGCGCCGCAGAGAAACGAACCCAAATCGTAGTTTGGCCGCGCAAATAGGGGATGCTT
>JBKGZI010000045.1:0-21511 GCA_046545675.1 Persicimonas sp. | reverse complement strand
CACCATCTTGCTGTGTACGCTTTCAGGCGTACGTGCCAGACCTTCCAGGTCTGGTCCAGGGCAGGATGCTGGGGCACCGGTTTAATCGACAAGGCCCAGCTTGTCGGCAATTGGCCGCGGTACGAAGAAGTGATTGACGCTGATCGACGGGTTGTGGCCGTCGCGTCTCGGGTAGGGATAAATCGTGCGTGTCCGCGCGCTATACGCTTCCAGGCGCACATAGCCCGCCTTCGTCGCGCACTCGCTCCAGGCGGCGCGAAGCGGCGGGCCCAGGCGCGGGCGCGGCCTCGGGGAGGCGGGCCTGAGGCATTGGCCGGACTTCTCGTGCACGTATTTGAAGCCGGCGTGGTAGGTGTTGAACGCCGTCGCCCGCAGGTCGTCGATGGACAGCGCGTTCTCCTCGGTGAACAGCAGCACGATGCCGGCTCGGTGATAGCCTTTGAAGACCTCGATCATCGACCCGTCGCTCTGGTTTCTGACCTCGTGGAAGCCGTTTCCGACGAGCATCACCGCGCCAAACGGCTCGGCGTCCTGCTCGCGAAGCGCATCGACGAGCTTGTCGGGCTTTCCGATGTCGGCGCGACGCACAAACTGCATATTCGACGGCAGCCGGCCTTTGCGTTGCTCCTCGACCGCGGCGTCGATCGCCGGGTCCTCGAGGTCGGCGCCGAAGTAGCGAATATGGTCCTCGCCGGAGCGCTCGAAGCGCTGCCGGGTGGCCTCGCCGCGGCCGATGGCGTGCTCGATGAAGACCGAATACGAAAAACCGGTGTCCTCACAGAACCGGTCGAGGGCGTCGTTGGCGCGCTCGAAGGTCTTTCGGTTGGCGTCCTGGCTGGCGCCGATATTTTCGCCGCGGCGCACCCATACCTGCCCCTGGCCTTTCAAGAGAATCTGGCGCGCGTTGGCCATATACGGGTGGTAGGTCTGGATGATGCCAAACGGGCCCGGCCCACGCGAAAAGCCGCGCGCTCCGAGCGCGCTGACCCGGCGCACCTCATCACCGGAGGCATCTCCGTCGGGGCATATCCAACGGGCGGCCTCCAGAATCTGCAGCGCCGCCTCGCCGCACTCGGGCCGGCCGGCAGATAGCTGCCCGGGGCCGACACAGGCACCCTCTTGGAGCTCGCCTGTGAGCTCCGCCGCCCGCAGCCCGAGCACCACCGGCAAGAGCCGATAGGCAATCTGTACCTCGTCGACGGTGGGCAGCCAGTGATTTTGCTCGATGTCGCGTCGCGCCGGCGGAGCGTCTGCGCCCAGGCGCACCAGGACGTCGGCCTCGGCGTCGTCGAGCGCCTCGTCGCCGTCGAAGAGCTTTTTCCACAATAGAGTCGCCGGAACGGGCTCGTGCGCCGGGACCGGGCCGAGTTGCTCTAAGAGCGCATGCGCGCGCTCGTGGCCGGCGATGCGAAAGCTCTCGTCGTATTGCTCGACGATGCCCCGGGCCAGCAGAAAATGCAGGTCGATGCCGAGCTGCTCGGCGTCGAGAAGTACGCGCTCACCGTCGGCCTCTACCTCGCAAAACTCCGGGTGGATGGACTCGCCGGCGAGCAGGCGCTCGCTCAAACCGAGCTCTGCGTGTGTGCCGAGGATGTGGCGCATCAGCCACAGATCCGAGGGCGCCGTGATCGCCGCCGTGCGCGCCATCTGGCGTACGACTCGACAGGCGCGACGTAGATTCTCACGCGCATCATTGGACGCGTCGACCAGGTCCACCGCCTCGACGAGCTTTTGCTGGGCCTCGATCACCCGCTCGCCCATGCCAAAGAGGTGCGGCACGTGGTCGCGAAACCCCTCGAACCCGCGCCGGTCCAGGTACGGATAACCCGCACTGGTCGTCCCGGTGGGCAGCGTGACCCACGGTAGTAGGCGCTGGCACATCGGATCATCGGCGACGGGGGCGACCTGGCTCAATTCTTGGCTGAGATTTTCCATAGAAAAAGTATAGCACCTTGATCGGTGCCAGAGCACCCCTGCCCTGGACAGCCAGACCTGGGAAGGTCTGGCACCGACTCTACGCTTCAGCCCAACTCATCGATTTGCGCAATGGACCGCTCCGCATCGACGTGCAGGATAAAATGGCCCCCCTTCGCCTCCCACGGCTCCTTGAGACTCTCGCGGTCGTCGACGAGCACATGCCCCGGCCCTGACCACTTGGGCTTGTCGCGTGACCAGCAGGTGATCACCTCGACCTCTCGACCGAGCATATTGCCCACCCAGCGGCGCTTTTGGGACTCCGCCCAGTCGCCCCGCGGCAGGCCGGTCAGGATGGTCGGATCGTAGGGCTGGCAATAATCCCACAGGTGCTGGGCGTCCTCCATCATCTCGAGGGTACCGAAGAAGTCCGGGTGGCGCGCCAGAGCCTTCCACATCTGCTTGGCGCCGAGGTTGTCGGGCCGCTCGCCGGTGATCTCCTCGACGCCGCGGTCGAAGTCGGCCAGAACGCCGTCGAGGTCCAAAAAGAGTCGTTCGATGCTCATATTGATGCTCCGCAGCCGGGCCACGAAAATAGTTCCAAGGAAGCTCGTCGCCGAAGTTAAACACGAGCGAGCCCAAATCAGCGCCGGAACTCTTCACGTAAAACATCGGCCATATCAGCGACCGCATGCGCGGCGGCGTCGATGACCCCGCCCATGGAGACGAAGCCGTGCACGAGCTGGGAGCAGCACTGACGTGTGACGCGCACGCCGCTTTTGGCGAGGCGATCGGCGTAGGCTTCGCCCTCGTCGCGCAACGGATCGAAGCCGGCGGTGATCACATGGGCCGGCGGCAGCAGGTGCAGGTCCTCGAAGCAACTGGGCGACACGCGCGGGTCGGCGGCGACATCGGCGTCTGGGAGGTAGGTCCGGGAGAACCAGTCGACCATCGACGAGGTCAAAAAGAAGCCGTCTGCGAACAGCTCGCGCGACGCGTAGTCGCCCCGCTCCCGCTGGTCGGCCTTGGGGTAGATGAGCATCTGGTAAATCGGCAGCTCTTCTTGTTCTTTGACGAGTTGCTGGCACAGGACGGTCGCCAGATTGCCGCCGGCCGAATCGCCGGCGACGACCAGCCGGTGTGGATCCAGGCCGAGCCCGTCGGCGCGGTCTCGGATCGCCCGAAACGCGGCCACGCAATCGTCGACCGGACCGGGAAAGGGGTGCTCGGGTGCCAGTCGATAATCGACGCTGATGACCACCATATCGCCGCGCTCGGCGAGCATGCGGCAGACGCCGTCGTATCCGTCGAGGTCGCCGATGACGAACCCGCCGCCGTGGAAGAATACGCACCCTGGCAGTCGGCCCGGCCGCGGCCGGTAAAGCCGTGCGGAAATCTGGCCGAGGGGGCCGCTGAATTCGTGGTCTTCGACCGCGTGCATCGGTCGAGGCGCGACGTCGAAGAGGTGATTGGCCCGCGTGTAGACCTCGCGCGCCTCGGCGACGCCCAGCTCGTGCAGCTCGGGCTGGCCGGCGCCTTCGAGCACGCTGAGCAGCACGTGGGTCTGCCAATCCAGCGACGCGCCGCGGTCGTTGGTCGGCGCCGGCCCATAGATCGTCTCGGCCAGCCTCCGGGGCATACACACCGCGGCCTTGAGCGCGCGGCGCATCAAGCCGGCGGCGATAGAATTTCTCGGTGGTGGCTTCATAGTCACACCCTCTCGATCAATCTGCGCTCAGATAACGCCGGCGCATCAGCCGAACCAGCCCTCCGATGTATCCCGAGGGCATCAGCCGCTGTAAGACGTCGAGCGCCTTGGCGTCGTTGCCGACCATCACTCGTCGCTTGTCGCGGCGCACCGCCTCCAAGATCTGGCGAGCGGCTTCATCGGGGCCTATCCGGGCGAGCTCCGCATCGAATTCGGCGATGAGGTCGTCGCGGCTTCGGCAGATCGGTCCGGTCTCGCCAACCCGTGAGGAGCGGACGATATTGGTTTTGACGCCACCGGGGTGAACGCTGATGGCGCTGACCGGCGCGTCGGTGAGCTCGAGCTCGGCGCGCAGCGATTCGGTGAAGCCGCGCACGGCGAATTTAGCAGCGTTATAGGCGGCCTGCGAGGGCTGGGCGATGACCCCGAAGATGCTCGAGATATTGACCACATGCCCCTCCCCGGAGGCTCGAAGGTGCGGCAAAAAGGCCTTGGTGCCGTGGACGACGCCCCAGAAGTTGATCGACATCAGCCACTCGAAGTCCTCGTAGGAGAGCTCCTCGATCGAGCAGGTCACCGAGACGCCGGCGTTGTTGACGATGACGTTGACGCGCCCGAATCTCTCGACGACATCGTCGGCCCAGTCCTCGACGGCGCCGCGGTCGGCGACGTCGACCACCCACGAGTCGACCGGTACACCATGAGCCGCCACGCGATCGACAGTCTCGGCGAGTCCTTCTTCGTCGATATCCGACACCGCCAGGTGCGCGCCGCGCGCGGCACATCCGACGGCGAGGGCGCGGCCGATTCCACTGGCCGCACCGGTCACCGCGACGACCCGGTCTTGAAAGTCTTTCACAACGCCTCCTTCATCTACCCAACGGGCCTCACCCATACCACTGCAGCAACGACCGGTAAAAGCTTCGCTCGAAGAGCTCGCGACCTTTTTTGCGGCCTGCAACCACCCTCAGCAACGCGCAACTGGCTGTTTTGAGGATGTGACGGTGCAGAAATTACCGGTTCAATGATTTACGTTCGACGATCGCTGTCTAGATTCTGTTGGCGAGGTGTCCTGTGCCCTACGGCGGACATCTCGACGCGAGCGCCTGAGCCGTCAAGTAGAGCGCGACGGCTCGAGAACCGAAGACTACACAACGAGAGCAATTATGGCAGATCGAGTGCAAGGTAAAATCAAGTGGTTTAGCGAGGATAAGGGATACGGCTTCATCGAGCGCGAGGACGGCGGGGAGGACGTATTCCTGCACTACAGCGAACTCAAGGAACAACGCGGCTTCAAGACCATTGAGGAGGGGGCTCGCGTAGAGTTTGAGGTCGAGCCGGGGCCGAAAGGACCGAAGGCAGCCAACGTCGAGAGGGTTTAAACCCTCGCAGACGTACCTAGGTTCTGAGAAGGACCGACGATCGCCCGACCGTCTGCAAACGGTCGGGCTTTTTTATTGGGGGGCACCATGAAAACCTATCTAAGTCTACTCACCGGCTGTGCCATCTTCGCCCTGGCTGCTTGCGCGGGCCAACCGACAGAGCCCGACGAAGAGGCCGAGCCGGCCCTGACCGAAGAGCAAGCCGCCCAAGAAGACGAGGCGCAGACCGTCGACGATCTGGGCCGGGTTCACTTCGACACCTCGTGCTCCGAGCAGGCTCAACCCCACTTCGAGCGCGGTTTAGCTCAGCTCCACCACATGTGGTACGAGAAGGCACGCGAGTCGTTCGAAGAAGCCGCTTCGGCCGACGATGACTGCGCGATGGCCTATTGGGGGGTGGCGATGACCCACTACACCCCGTTGTGGGCGGCGCCCAGCGACGAAGCTCTCCAGCGAGGAGCACAGGCGGCCGATCGCGCCGCCGAACTCGCACCGGATCACGAGCGCGAGCGCGCCTTTATCGCCGCGATCGAAGCCTATTACGACGACTACGAACAGCGCACCACCGAGGAGCGCACCGCCAGCTTCCGCGACGGATGGGAGCGCGCTTATCGGCTCGACCCGCGCGATGTCGAGGCCGCCTCCTTTTATAGTCTCGCGATTCTGGCGACCGTCCCGCCGATCACCGACTCCACCGAAAAACAGGAGCGCGCCGGCCTGCTATTGGAAGACGTGCTCAGCCGCGAGCCGATGCATCCGGGCGGCCATCATTATTTGATCCACGCCTACGACCACCCCGAGTTGGCAGAACGAGCGGTGCCGATCGCGCGTCGGTACGCCGAGATCGCCCCGGACGTGCCCCACGCGCTGCACATGCCCAGCCATATCTTTACGCGTCTGGGTCTTTGGCAGGATAACGCCGAGTGGAACCTTCGCTCGGCCGACGCCGCCGCCGAAAACCCCGTCGACGGCAAGTCCTCGCTGCACTTCTATCACGCGCTGGACTACGTGGTTTACGCGTATCTCCAGCAGGCTAAAGACGAGCAAGCCGCCGAGGTCGCCGAGCGCGCGCGCCAAGCCGACAACCCGCAGCAACACCTGGTTAACGGCTACGCCAGCGCGGCCATCCCCGCGCGCATCGCCCTGGAGCAGCGCGACTTCGAGGCCGCGGCCAATATGAGTTCGCTGCACCCAGACGCGCTGGCCTGGGACTCCTGGCCATATCTCGAGGCGATCACACACGCCACGCGGGCCGTCGGCGCGATCTACGAGGACGACTTGCAGAAGGCCCAAGATGAGCTCGACCGCATCGAGGAACTGCAGGCCGAGAGCGCCGACTTGAATGAGCCGTATTGGGCCGCCCAAGCCGACATCTACCACGATGTGGTCGAGGGTCTGATCGACTACGCCAGAGAGCGGCCCGAGGACGCCCTCGCCACCTTGCGCGAGGCAGTACAAGCACAAGATTCGCTGCAGAAGCACCCGGCCTCCCCCGGCCGCATCATCGAGGCGCGAGATTATCTGGGCGAGGTGCTTCGCAGCGAGGATCGCCCCGACGAGGCGCTCGAGGTCTATGAACGCTCCCTCGAGGTCACCCCCAGGCGTTTTCATGCACTTTACGGCGCAGCCATCGCCGCCCGTGAGGACGGCCAGGACCGGGTGGCCCGCGACTACTACACCCAACTGCTCGAGCTCACCGAGGACGGCGACGGGGACCGCCCCGAGCTTCGAGAGGCTCGAGAATATGTCGACGATGCTATCGCAGCGTCGACCGAGGAGGCCGCGGAGTAGCGGCGACAGTTTGCACGGGCCGAGCTGCTGGACCTGAGATAATCGCTCGGCTTACAAAATACGGTGTTCGAACGACCGTGATCTAAGCAAGGGATAGCATCGTCGAATGTTGGCGGCGAAGATGTCGGGAAAACCAGCCATCGACGGCGAGAGGATTTTTTACACACGAATCAATCGATAGGTTGCTTCTCGCCGAAGTCCGCGTCGCAGGCGAAGCAGTGCATCTGCTCGTATTCGCTGCCGTCACGGTTGAAGCCTTCGACCAGATCTGTCTGCAGCGAGCCGCACTCGGGGCACTCTTGTTCCCCGGCGTGGTCCTCTTCGCGCTCGCGCCATGACTCGGTGCCGAACACCTTCTGGACGACGAAGACGAAGATGACCAACGCCGCCGCGCCCAGAAAGGTGACCCAATTGGGGCCGAAGATAAGAACGATGGCAGCGCCCATCCCCAGGCCAACCAGCCCGGGTAGCGCCTGGCGCCATTGGCCCGAGGTCATCGTCTGCGGGGACTTCTCGTTCTTCGTTTCCATTTCGTTTTTTTCGTCCATGGTCGGGTCGTGCTCGAGAGCCACTGAGATTCAAGCCCAATTTGCCCACGAATCGCCTCCTTGCGTCAACCTTCTAATTCCCCAGCCCGTCGACAGAGCCTTGTCGCACCGTCGCGATGCCCGTCGATCCCCCATCGAACCGACGTATCTGTCCTTCGGCCTTGAAAAATGAATCATAGTCGCTAGAATCGAAGTTGGTTGGTCAACCAACTAATGATGAGGTGACCATGAGCTATATCTCCTTGAGCCGCTCGAGCCGCCCACAGCGGTTTGCGCTTCTGGCAGTGTTATACCTATCGCAGGGAGTCCCCTTTGGCCTCTTCCTCCAGGCGCTGCCTGTGATTCTGCGCGAGCGCGGAGTGTCGTTGGAGGCCATCGGATTCTCGTCATTGCTGGCCCTGCCGTGGGCGCTGAAGTTTTTGTGGGCGCCCTTTGTCGACCGCCGGCCGCCCGGCCCCCTCGCGCTACCGAGGCGAAAGGGATGGTTGGTGCCCATCCAATTGGTGACCGCTGCCCTATTCGGATTCGTCGCCTTCTTCGGACTGCACGACAACCTCGTGTGGCTGATGGGCATTGTCTTCGTGGTCAACCTGCTCAACGCCACACAGGATATCGCGACCGACGGATTGGCCGTCGACCTGCTCGCGGTCGACGAACGCGGCGCCGGAAATGCTCTGCAGGTGGGCGGCTATCGGGTGGGCATGATCCTCGGCGGTGCCGGGGTGCTCGTGCTCATCGAATCATGCGGGTGGACCATCGGGCTGGGCGTATGTGCGGCCATTTTGCTCGCGGCGCTCATCCCGCTCCTGGTGGTGCGCGAGGACCTCGACCAGCCGGCTGGACCGACCGACTTGGATTCCCTGGGGGCCTATTTGGCGAGCTTTCGAGGCTTCTTCGAGCGGCCGTGGGGCCTGTACGTCCTCCTCATCGTCGTGGTCTTCAAATTCGGCGAGGCCTTTGCCGGCGGCATGCTTCGCCCGCTCCTGATCGACCGTGGCCACACGCTGGGCGACATCGGATGGATGCTGGGCGGGGTCGGCTTTGTCTTCGGGCTCCTGGGGGCCGTCGCAGGCGGGCTCATCGGCGACAGGCTGCCTCGCCACCACGCGCTCATCGCCTCGGTGGTCGTCCAGGTTTGCGGCGTCGCGCTCTTCGTGCCGCTTGCCTGGACAGCGCCGGGTATTCTCCAGGTCAGCGTGCTCATCGCCATCGAGCACTTCGCCAGCGGCGTCGCCACGGTCGTGCTCTTCGCCTGCATGATGGATTGGGCACGTCCGGGCCACTCCGGCGCTGACTACACGCTGCTCGCCAGCGCGGTGGTGCTGTCGACGGGCTTCGCCCAAGCGCTCAGCGGTGTGAGCGCCCAGCAACTGGGCTACACCACTCATTTTGTGCTCGCCGCGGTGCTCACCCTCGTCGGTGGACTCGCCGCCCTGCATTTTTTTGGCGCTGCGAGCCGCCTCAACACCAACCTAACTCCCCTTGAAAGAGGTTCGAGATGACGACACTCGCCGTATTTCCAGGCTCATTCGACCCGCCCACGCTCGGGCATCTGTCGTTGATTCGACGCGCGGCCGCTCTATGGGACGAGGTCGTGGTGGTGGTGGCCATCAACCCGTCCAAAGCGGGCTGGTTGAGCCCCGAGGAGCGCGTCGAATTGCTCGAGGACATGGTCCGACTCCAGGAAAACGTCTCGGTCTGCGCCACCGACGACCTCGTCGTGGCCTTCGCCGATGACTACCGCGAACAGGCATCACAGGTCGTCTTGCTGCGCGGCGTGCGCGACTCCGAGGATCTGGACTACGAGTTGATGCTGGCCCATGCTAATCGCGAGTTGGGACACGGGATGGAGACGGTCTTCTTGCCGGCCGCGCAGAGTTTACAACAGGTAAGCTCGACGCAGGTACGAGACCGCATCGAACGCGGCGAGGCCGTCGGCGAGCTCCTCCACCCGCGCACGGCAGCGAGTCTACGACGGGAAAACTGATGGCCAGAAAGAGCACTGACGAGAGACGCGCCCAGATCAGCCAGGCCCTGCTTCAGGCCATGGCGGAACACGGTTACGCGAAGGCGACGATCGCAAAGATCGCCGAGCAGGCCGACGTCACGCCGGGCCTGATCCACTACCACTTCGACACCAAGCAGGCGATATTGCTCGACCTGCTGGGACGGCTGGTGACCCGACAACAGGAGATGATCGACGCCCGACTCGAGGCCGCAGACGGGCCGCTCGAGCAACTCGACGGGCTCGTCGACGCCTTTTTGGCGCTCGGCGAGCAGGCGCGCCCCGAAGCAGTTGCCTCGTGGGTCACCATGGCGACCGAGGCCATCCGCCAGCCAGAGGTCCAGCAGGCATTCGCCAAAGCGTTGCATTCTTTCGCGGAGGTTTTCGAGGAGGCGATTGCCGCCGGCGTCGACGACGGCACCTTCCATCTCGGAGCACTCTCCGCGCCGGCCTGTGCTGCGGCCATCTTGGCGACCATCCAGGGTTATTTCACCCTCGCCGCCACCGAGCGCGAGCTGATCCCATCGGGAAGCGCCGCACCGGCCACCCGGCGGATGCTGCGCGGTCTCCTCGGCCTCGACGCTTCGAGCTGACACCACCCACACTGCAGGCCGACGCGCGGTTGACACGCCCCGCTTCGAGACGAAATTTGCTTCCTGTCCCCCACACAGGAACGAGCTCATGAGCAACGAAGATGCACGCGAGCCGGACGAATATACCCGACGCCAGATCATCGCCCGCGGCGGCGTATTCGCGGCAGCGCTTCTGGCCGGTGCGTCGGGATGTTCACGCTGGGCCGGATGCGGTGAGCGTGCTGACCGCGATGACGCGAGACAGCGTCAGGCGGACGACGCGGATAACGCGGACGACGCCGATGATGTGGACACCAACGGCGAGGACGCGGCGCAGGCTGAAGCCCCACCGACCACTCGACCCGAGGGCGGCGGGCCGCCCAAGGACTATCCGAATTGGCAGGCCGTACGCGACGAGTTTAACGCCTCGCCCGATATCATCCACATGGCCGGACTGATGCTCGCCACCCACCCCGAGCCGGTGCGCGAGGCTATCGAGCGCCACCGCCGCCGCCTCGACCAAAACCCCGTCGGCTACCTGACCCAAAATTGGGGGCTACCCGCCGAGCGCCACGACGAGGAAGGCGAGCGCCGTGTCCGCCGCGCCGCCGGGCGCTACTTGGACATGAGCCACGAAAATATCGCCCTGACCGAGAGCACCACCACCGGCCTGGTGACCGTCTACAACGGCATCCGCATCCGCGAGGACCAGGAAGTGCTCACCGGCCACTGGAATCATTGGGCGACCGAGGGCACCCTCGAGTACCGGTCTCAGAAGGCCGGCTTCGATATTCGCAACGCCCGGCTCTTCGACACCCTCGACGACAGCGTCACACCTGAGCAGTTGACCGACCGGCTGATCGACGAAATTGCGCCGAATACGCGCATCGTCGCCGTCACCTGGGTCCACTCCGACACCGGCCTCAAGCTACCCATCGCCGACATCGGCGAGCGCATCCAAGAGATCAACCGCGACCGCAGCGACGACGACCGCATTCTCTTTTGCATCGATGGCGCGCACGGCTTGGGCGTCGAAGATGCCGTCATGGAGGATTTCAACTGCGATTTCTTCGTCGCCGGCTGCCACAAGTGGCTCTTCGGGCCACGCGGCACCGGCATCATCGCGGCCACGCCGCAGGCCTGGGCCCAGGCCATTCCCACCGTGCCGAGCTTCTCGGGCGACACCACCCAGGGGCGCCGCTTCACCCCCGGTGGATTTCACGCCTTCGAGCACCGATGGGCGCTCGAGCAAGCCTTCGACTTTCATCTCGACATCGGCAAGGACCGCGTCGAGCAGCGCATCCATGCCCTGGCCGAGCATCTCATCGACGGCCTATCTCAACTGGACCACGTCGACCTTCGCACGCCGACCAACCCGGAGCTCCACGCCGGTATCGTCAGCTTCGCGGTCGACGACATGGGGCCTTTCGAGGTGACCAGTCAACTCGACCTGGACGGTATCGTCGCCTCGACCACACCGGGCGACCTCATATTGGCACGATTGTCGCCGGGCTTGCTCAATACGCACGAGCACGTCGAGGACGTGCTCGGCGCTATTTCGCGGATGCGCTGATCACTCGAATGCCCGATCACCCACACCAAGTGCGACAATGAGAGATCACAGATGCAAACGAAAATGGTAGAGTATACTCGCCGTGCCTCAACCAGCTTCGAGCGAACCTTCAACACGGGCCAAACGCGTGGATTCGACTCATTCCGACACAGTGCTGCTCATCGAAGACGACGCTGAGCTGCGTTCCCTCATCAAGAAAATCCTCCAGCGCAAGGGTTTCATCGTCCTCACGGCCGGCCACGGGCCTGCGGCCCTCGAGACGGCCAAGGAGCACGACGGCACCATCGAGGTCGTCCTGGCCGACGTGGTCATGCCCGGCATGACCGTCGCCAAACTTCACGAGCAGCTCGTGGAGATCTGCCCGACGACCCGATTCATCTTCATGAGCGGCCACAGCAAAGCGGAGATGATTCGCCGCGGCGTACCCGCCACGCATACCGACTTCGTCGAAAAGCCCTTTTCGAACGCCGACTTGGCTGACAAGGTGCGCGAAGTAGCCGAGGCGGCTCGCGCCGACGCCGCCTCAGAGTAGCGCGCAGTGACCACACGAGAGCTCACCGGTACGGATGTCCAAAATCTGGGATGCAATTATCGTCGGGGGAGGAGCCGCCGGATTTTACGGCGCGATCACCTGCGCCAACGCGTTGAGGGCGGGTTCCACGCAGACAAGCGACCCGCGCGTGCTCATCGTCGAGCGAGCGCCGCGCGTGCTCCAGAAGGTCAAGATTTCGGGCGGTGGCCGCTGCAACGTCACCCACGATTGCTTCGATCCGAAGCGTATGGCCGGCCATTATCCGCGCGGCCACCTCGAGCTGATCGGGCCGCTGCACCACTTCGGCGTGCGCGAGACCGTGCGCTGGTTCGAGGAGCGCGGCGTCGAGCTCAAAACCGAGTCCGACGGGCGGATGTTTCCGACCACCGACGACTCGCAGACGATCATCGACTGCCTGCGCGGCGCCGCCGACGAGGCCGGTGTCGAGCTGCGCACCAAAGCGGCCGTCAAAGACATCCGTCGCCTACCTCGAGCCAACCAGCTCGAAAATGACCGGCAGCCGGCCTTCGAGCTGATCATGGGCGACGGCGAGCCGTTGCGGGCGCGCAAGCTCCTGCTGGCCACCGGCGGCACACGTTCGTCCAGCGGCGCCCGGCTCGCCGCGACCCTCGACCACCAGCTCGTGCCCGCCGTGCCGTCGCTGTTCACCTTCCATATCGACGACCCGCGCCTCGACGGGCTCCAGGGCTTGTCGGTCGAGCACGCCCAGGTGCAGGTCCAGGGCGAAGGGCTCGACAGCGACGGCCCGCTGCTGATCACCCACTGGGGGCTGAGTGGCCCGGCCGTCTTGAAGCTATCGGCGTGGGGCGCCCGCGAGCTGCACGCGCTGGACTACACCTTCGAGTTGTCGGTCAATTGGCTGCCCGGGGTGGATATCGAGTCTCGCTTTCACGCACTTCGCTCCGATTGGGGCAAGCGCCAGGTCACCTCACGCTCGCCATTTGACGCCCTGCCCAAGCGGCTGTGGGAGCGGCTGGTCGAGGCCGCCGAGGTGCGCGGCGACTGCCGCTGGGCCGAGTTTCCCAAACACCAAAGCCGCGCCCTCGCCGACCAACTCACCCGCGGCCGATTCCAGGTCACCGGCAAGAGCACCTATAAAGATGAATTCGTCACCGCCGGCGGCGTGCGCACCGACGACGTCGACATGCGCACCATGGAAAGCCGCATCACTCCGGGCGCCTACTTCGCCGGCGAGGTCCTCGACATCGACGGGGTCACCGGCGGCTTCAACTTCCAGAACGCCTGGACCACCGGCCACCTGGCCGGCCAGGCGATGGCCGCCGGGCTGGTCGCCACGAAGCAATAGGCGTGAGGCAATAGGCGTGAGGCAATAGGCGTGAGGCGCAAGCTACTTCTCGGAGGTCTTTTTCTTTTTGGAAGCGGCTTTCTGCTTGGCGGGCTCGGCTTTCTTCTTGGAGGTCTTCTTTTTCGAGGACTTCTTCTTCGAGGCCGACGCCTTGTCTGACGAGGACTTCTTCGACGTGGACGGCTTCTCCCACGGGAAGAAGCCGTACGGGGCGTAATTCCACACCGCCCCCGCCGACCCACCGATCAGCCCCAGCAAAACGATCAAAATCAGCACAATCGGCCACTTCGAGCGCGACTTGGTCTGCTCGGCGGCTCGAACCGTCGTGGCTGCATGTTGGCCGGAAACGTCCTGCTGACCCGAGTCGCCCGGTGTGGGCTTGACGGTGCTGACATCGTCCGACGCCACGCCCGCCGTCCCATCCACGATGGGCCCGAGAAGCCAGGGCGCGAACATCTCGGCGTGGGGCTTGCTTACGTCGAGGCGCACACGCGAGGCGCCCATCTCCGCCATGATCGCCTCGAGTCTGTCGCGCACCTCGAGGACCGTGGCCGGCCGGTCGGCGGGGTCCTTTTGGACCATGTCGCCCACCAGCTCCGCCAGGCTCGGCGGTGTGCCCTCCAGGCCGGCAAATTCGCGTACGTCCGGCACCGGCGACTGCATATGGTGCAGGATAATCTGCATGGCGGTCTCCCCCTCGAAGGGGGGCCGGCCGACCAACATGCTGTACAGGATGATCCCCAGCGCGTAGATATCGGTGGACGCGCTGGTCTCGGCGCCGGCGGCCTGCTCGGGCGCCATATATTGGGGCGTGCCGAACACCATGCCGGTCTGGGTCAGTTTGGTGTCGCCGTCGACGGCCTGGGCGATGCCGAAATCGAGCACCTTGACCTGCAGGGAGCCGTCGGAGGTGACCGTGAGCATCAGATTGTCGGGCTTGAGATCGCGGTGGACAACCTCGTTGGCGTGCGGCTCGGACAGCGCCGCGCACACCTGCGCGGCGATCTCGAGGGCCAGCTCCGGGTGGAAGCGGCCTCGGTCGAGCAGCCCGTCGAGGTCCTGGCCATCGAGCAGCTCCATGACCAGATACAGCAGATTGCGCTCGGCATCCTGGCCGAAGTCGACCAGACTGACGATATTGGGGTGCTTGAAGTTCGAGACCACCCGCGCCTCGCGCAAAAACCGCTTGATAAACGACTGGTCGCTGCTCAGGCTGCCGTGCAACACCTTCAGCGCCACCGGCCGGTCCACCGACAGTTGCGACGCCCGGTACACCTTGCCCATACCGCCTTCGCCCAACACCCGCTCGATTCGAAAACGTGCGTCGAGCACCTCGCCGACCAGCGCATCGTCGCCCTGCTCGTCGACGCTGTAGTGGTACAGCTTGGCGCCGTCTTCCGGACACGCCGAGAAGCTGCTGTCATATTCGGCGCCGCACTCTGCACAATAGGCGACCATCGACTGTGTACCGTCTGCCATCTCCACTCCGGCTCTAACCCACAACTCGGGATCGGCAGGATATCGACAACGCAGGCCCAATGTCGAGCAACAGGTTTATGAGCCGCGCGGTTGATCGCCCGATGAGTCCTGAGCTAGAGTCGCGCCATCGATCGCTTTTTTGAACGACAAGGATTGCTACGATGGCCGCCACCAGTCTACTCGCCCTCATTGATGACATCGCCACGCTGCTCGACGACGTGTCGGTGATGACCAAGATCGCCGCCCAAAAGACCGCCGGTCTGGTGGGCGACGATCTCGCCGTCGGCGCCGAGCAAGTCACAGGCTTTTCGTCCAAGCGCGAATGGCCGATCATCTGGGCGGTCGCCAAGGGCGCGGCGCTCAATAAGGTCATCATCATCCCCGCCGCACTATTGATCAGCGCGTTCATCCCCTGGCTTATCTTGCCGCTGCTGATGCTCGGCGGCGCTTTTCTCTCCTATGAGGGCGCACACAAGGTCTTCGAGAAATTCTTCCACAAGGCCGAAGACGAAGAGAATAAGAAGAAGCTGCGCGAGGCCTTTCGCGATCCCAACGTCGACATGGTCGCCTTCGAAAAGAAGAGAATTAAGGGGGCGATCCGCACCGACTTTATCCTGTCGGCCGAGATCATCGTGATCGCCTTGGGCGAAGTCACCAAGCGAGATGCCGGCTTGGCCATCCAACTCGGAGTGCTCATCGCCATCGGCGCTATCGTCACCGTCGTCGTCTACGGATTGGTGGCCGGCATCGTCAAAATCGACGACGTCGGCCTTCACTTGCGCGAGCGCGGTGGCGGCTGGGAAAGCCTGGGCGATTGGCTCGTGGACGCCTCCCCGATGGTGATGAAAGGACTGGGCATTGTCGGGACCATCGCCATGTTTTTGGTCGGCGGCGGCATCCTCGCCCACGGTATCGCCCCGGTCGAGCACTTCATCGAGGACATCGCGTATATGACCGGCCCAGCCGCCGGCGCAGTCAAACAGGTTCTCTTCGGCGTCGTCGGCCTCATCGCCGGCGCGATCATCGTGGGCATCATCTCGACGGGCAAGAAGGCGATCGGGCTGGACAGCCACTGATCGCACCGGCAGATAGCGCCTACTACCGGTGCCAGGGCACCCTGCCCTGTGACCCAGACCAGGATGGTCTGGCACCGGTAGATCGCGCACTCTCAATGACACTGCCAGAACGCCGTGTCATTGAAGACGTACATCACGCCCATATCGCCCAGATTCATATACGCAAATCGCTCGTCGACCTGCATGACCAGCTGCCCTCCATGATCTGGGAATTGCAGCCAGATCGGCTCGCCGCCGACCCGGGCGTGGGCTGAGTAAATCTTATTGCGCAGCTCGTTGTCACTATCCGCCTCCCAGATATCCGGGTCGACCTCGACCGGGACCGGCTCGAACCAGGCCTCGTCGCTCTCGGGGATGTCATCGGGCAGCTCGAGGTCCTGCTTGGCGACGTCCTCATCGGTGCTAAACACCACCGCCGTCCACTCGGTGCCCGGCTCCCACGCCTCATTATAGTCCGGCTGGTGGCAGAACACCGAGACGGCTCGAACCTCGTCCTCATATTGCTTCGCGACCTCCGGCACCGTCTCGAGGTCGAGCGTATAGAGGTGAGACATCGGCTCGTCGTCGAAGGTCGGCCAGCGCTCGGCGCCGATGCCCGGGGGCAAGCCGCCGATGCGGTTGAGGCCGGGCTGGTCGGGCGCCTCGTCGAGGCGGCGCAAAATGTAGATCGTCTCGCCGGTTCCGCCGACCTTCTCGGCCAATTGGACCAGCTTGTCTACGTCGTCGAGCTCTTTGGCCGTCTCCTGGCCCTCGGCGGCGAGCTCTTCTTCGATCGCCTGGTATTCGTCGCGGCCGACCGCCGATATAAATTGCTGCTTCAAGTGGCTTCCGGCGCCGTGTGCGAGCAGCCATTTGACCCACGGTCGCACATTCGGGAAGTACTCGAGGCCGGCCTGAATCTCGCGCGCAGCGTCGTTATTTAGCGATGCCTCGAGCTCGCGGAGCTGGGTGAACGCATATTCGGCCAGCTCCTGGTCGGGATAGGCCCCGATAAAGCGAAACGCGCGGGCGAACGTGCTCGGCCGGGCCAGCTCGCGGCGCAGCACTTCGAGCGCCCGCTCGCGGGGAAGGTTGTAGACGACCTTCATCAACAGCGACCGAAGCTGGGGATAATCGTATGTCTGCTGCGCCGCGTCGAACTCGATGCGCTCGTCCCACCGCTCATCCCAGCTCTCGCCGCGGTCGGTCGCGCTAGCCATCAGTCCAATCATCGCCCGCTGCAAGGTCTTCTTGATCTCCTGTTTGCTCGCCCTCTCTCTGGCCGCCTCGAGCAACGTGAGCGCTTCCAGCGGCAAGTGAGCCAGACCAAACGCAACCTTGTCAGTGGCGCCTAAATCGTCTTCGATGATGACGTCCAGCCCCCGCTGCCACAGATCGGGATCGTTGACGATATGCAAGTAGGGCGCAGCGTCGGCCTTGCCGTAATCCTGCTCGAGTTGCCGCTCGAGCAGTCCACGACGCTGCTCCTCGCTTAACGCAGCGAGCGCGTCGAGGAGCAAGCCGAGCTTCGGAAAACCAAAGCCCGGCTCGGCGAACGAGATCTGCCTGTCGATGACGGCCAGATCCTTTTGGTGGTCGGGATCATCGATTTGATTGATCGCGTCGCGCACCCTATGCAGCGACGGCGTGCCGCCGTAGAGCTCCAAGGCGTCGACCAAGTCCTGTGGAATGGGCTGGCCTGCCTCGTCCAATTTGAGGATCGCGCAGGCCACCGTCGGCCACTTGCGCAGCCCGTCGCCGTCGAGGGCGCGAGCCATCTGGGCGACCTCTTCGGCGTCGTCGTCGCGCCACTCGAGGAGCGCCTGGCGGGTGTGCTGAATGGAAAACCCGTCGAGCGAGATGCCCCCGAGGAGCTTGGACATCTGCTCGACGTCGGCGATCTCGATGGCGTGCTTGACCTTTGGGAAGCGAATACGTGCGGTCGACTCCTCGGCTTCTTCGAGGCCGAGCTCGAGCATGACCTCCGCCCAGCGCTCCAGCGTGGTAAACGTCTCGATAAATCGATCGAAATTCTCGTTGGGCATCGTCCCGTCGAGGATCTCGATCTGCTCGACGCCGTCTTTGGTGGGCCACCACAACCGGTTGGAGAAGCCCCGCTCGAAGTGATGCGCGGCGATGGCCTCGACCGGGTCGTCGATGATATCCGAGATATCGTCGCCAAAACGCGCCATCACCAGCGCGACGCCGCGCTTCATTGGCTCGGAGAGCTCGTCGACAACCGCCCGAAACGGCTCCGGGTCACGCGCATAAAACCGCATCGTCAACTCGTCGAATTCGCGCGGCCAGCCCGGCGCGTAGCCGGCGTACGCCTCGTCGGCGCCCCGGGCGTCCTCGAGCAGCGCGACGACCTCCTCGACCTCGAGCATCTGGTGCATCGCGGCGTACCGCTCCCATAGGTGACGATCGGCGGCGACGTCGACGACGCCCTCGCGCACCAGCTTGACCAGATACGCCCCGCGCTCGCCGTAGCCGGCGGCATCTTTGAGCACGTTGTCTTTGGCGTGCTGGTCCTTGGCCTTGGCCAGCTTCTTGGCCGTCTTCTCCATCAACGCGGTATCTTCGGCGATCTCCTCGGGCAGGCCGTCGACGAATACCTCGACCGTCTCATTGCCGTCCTCGTCCCAGGTACGCTTCTCGCCGACGACGTAGCCATTCTCCCAGGTCGCCTCGAGCTTGGGGCTGCCGTCCTCGAAAAACTCGACCTCTTCGCCGACCTTCGCTCCGTGGTCATATTGGCGCCGGTAGGCGAGCCGGCCGCCCGGACGATACCAGGCGGCGTTCTCGCCGTGATTTATGCCCTTGTGGTAGCCTCGGACCACCTTCTCGTGGCCCGACGAATCCCACCAAGTCCACTGCCCGTGACGCACCCCGTGCAAAAACTCGCCGCGAGCCTTCGGCGAGCCGTCCGGCTGGTCCCAGACGTATTCGCCGTGCTTCTCGCCGTCCTCGTCGTAATAGTAGGTCTGCTTATACGCGCCGTTATCGTGCCACCACTTCCAGGTGCCGCACTTCTGATGGCCGGTATTTTGGCCCTCGTACATCTTCTCACCATTTTCGTGCCAACCGGCCTCACGGCCCTCCTTGAGCCCGTCGACGTGCTCGACCTCCCAGTGCAGCTGGCCGTTCGGGTAGTACCAGCGCCATGTCCCCACCCGCACACCGTCACGAAGCTCTCCCTCGATCTCGACCTGCTCGCCGTCCTCGTAGAACCTCCGGAAGGTTCCGTTGCGGGGATACTCGTCAACCTGCGGATACTCCACACCTTCGCCCGTGCCGTTGCTCATCATAGTCTCCGTCGTCTTCCAAGAGATGTCGTTATTTTATGGCTCAGGCCCAGAAAGATAGAATAACGCGCTCGAGATGACCAGTCGGTCAGAGTTGCCCCCGGATGTGTGTATATATTTTGCTCAGAGTCATCTGAGCGAATCGGCAACGTCCCCGCGACGCCCCGAGGCACCATGGAAACGACTCCATTTTTCATCTTGCTCTTCGTTCACCTGAGCGGACTGGTCCTGGGATTCGGCTCGGTCCTGGTCACCGACCTGTACGGCCTGCTCTGGCTTCGCGACCGGGTTCGCTTCCCCTCCCTCGTCCAGGTCAGCGGGATTACCGAAAGGTTCATCTGGGCGGGATGGGGCATCATGGTGGCCGCGGGCATCCCGCTGATCTTGCTCAAGGGCTTCGTCGACGAGCTGATGATCGTCAAGCTCTTCTTCGTCGGCCTCATCGGCCTCAACGGCATCCCGCTACATTTCCTGCACAAAAGAATCGAGAAGATCGACGAGGGCGAGCACGTCCCCGGCGTGGTCATGTTCCGGCTCTCGCTGGCCCTCTTCGTCTCCCAACTCGGCTGGTGGAGCGCCATGACCATCGGCTTCCTACACCGCCACGTCCAGTCGGTCATCACCTGGCCGGACACCCCCTGGCTGATCAGCGGCCTCATCCTCGCCGCCATCCTCATCATCTGGGCCATCGGCGAGGTGGCGCTCAGAGTCTCCCCCCAGACGGTCGAGGCCTGAGCGACGGTCAGGTTAGGGCGCCTGAACTGCGGCGCGAACTACAATTTAAGTCCGACCTTAGAAACATTTCGGTTTTTTGTGGGAGCGTATGGAGGTGGCAGCAAAGGGTGTCAACCACCCTACGAGTCGCGCCCCGGTTTCTGCAGGCCCCTCAACTCGAATGCCCAACAAGCGCACTCGCCACGACGAGCAACCCCAAATCGCAGTTTGCGACGTCGCCGTTTGACGTCGCCTCAAATAGCGAGCGCCTCGGTTGCTGCAGGATCCTCTATTTGGGGCGCCTGAACTGCGGCGCGAACTACAATTTAAGTCCGGCCTTAGAATTATTTCGGGATTTTGTGGGAGCGTATGGAGATGGCAGCAAAGGGTGCCAACTTCATGTCTCCCCACTTTTTCGGATACCCAGGAAGTCACGGGTGTAGCTCGTCAACTGGAGCGACGCCGTCCCTGGCGTCGACGGCACGGAGGTCGTCGCTGCAGGACGTTGGCACCGCTATGGAGCACACCCACCTATGGGTTGAGAGAGCAAGACGCACGAGACTGGCAGCGGCGCGGATGAGATTGAGTTTTTGGTGAAAAATACTCGAGGAGGGGATTTTCCGGTGGCGCCTGCATGATGACTAGATGTCAACCTTTTACCGCCCTGGACAGGGGCAGGAGGCCATCATGCAGGCGACCACCGTATTTGAGAAACTCCTCACCAAAGAACTTTCTTCCCTCCATAAATCGCGCCTTGGCGCGGTCTTGTTTGCCATCAAAGCCATCATTCGAGCGAACACCCTCTCGCTGCCCAAAGTCGCCCGAGCCTATCCAGGGCCGACCACGCCTAAACCCCACTACAAGCGCCTCGATCGACTGATCAACAATCCGAGACTTCACCAGGAGATGCAGGTCTACTGGCGCTGGCTTTTCAAGCACGTCGCCCAGGGCGACCTGCGTCCCATCGTACTGGTCGATTGGACCGACACCGGCGACCGGTTCCACTCCTTGACTGCCGCCATCCCCTTCGGGGGGCGAAGCCTGCCGATTTTGTGGAGAGTCTATCCCGAGGGCATGCAAAACAGTGCGAAGGCACACCAGGACCTGCTCGATGGGTTACAAGCAATCTTTGAAGACGAGGTGCGTCCGATCCTGGTGACCGACGGGATATTTCGAGGCCCCTGGTTTCGTGCGGTGCAGCGGTTGGGCTGGGATTACGTCGGCCGCATCAGCTACCTTGGCACGATCATCGAAAGCCCGACTCGACGCGAAAAAGGCTATGATCTCGTCAAACGCGCCCAAGAGGAGGTCACCGACCTCGGAGAGGTGGGCGTTTTTGGCGATCAGCGGCGGGTGATGGGGCGCGTCGTCCTCGGCCGCAAGTATCAGCGCGCCCCCGGACATCGACGGCGCAAAAGGACGAACAAAGACCGCGGATTCAGCCGTAAGAAGGCCAGAAAGCGTAACGCCGAGCCGTGGGTCCTGCTGACCTCACTTGACGAGCCGACGGCCGAGGCTATCGACCACATCTATGCGCTTCGGACGCGCATCGAAGAGCTGTATCGGGATACCAAGAGCCCGCGGTTTGGCTGGGCTTTAAGCCACT
>JBKGZI010000044.1:0-21540 GCA_046545675.1 Persicimonas sp. | reverse complement strand
AAAGAGATCGTCTCCCTGAGCCGGTTTAAAACGTTCACAATCATTGTCCCGAGCTCCTCAAGCACTCCTATTTCGGGAACCGGATAAATTGGCAAAGTCAGACCAGATGGATGTCGGTTTGGCCGATGGACAGGTAGCAGCGGCTGGGAGCGAAGCGACCGAATGCCGTTGGGGTGCTACATGGATTGAGGACAAGCCGACAGACGCTGGTCTGACGAAGCCAAGACTCCGGGTTTCGGAGTAGGAGTGGTTTAATTCCAAAGCAGCGGCACCGGTTTGGCGCTCGCCGGCATGAAGCCCGCCCGCGACGGGACCAGCCCGCTGTACACCCGGCTCCTCACCATATTCTTCACGATGATGATCGTCTGGCCGGCCTCTTGGCTCACGTCGATGGTGATTTGACCGGTCATCGCCTGGCCGCCCAGGGTGAAGCGGGGCGGATCGACGCCCTTGGAGCGGCCGACGATCTTCAAGTCGCGCTCCTTCTGGAAGGGGCGTACGCTCGGGTCGAGCGTGGCGGCCGTGGTCTGCTCGGTGTAGGCGCTCTCGAAGAATTCGATCGCCGTGGGCAAATCGACGTCGACGGTGAAGACATAATCCAGGCGGTCGTCGACCGGCTCCTGGCGCACGTCGAGCGTCTCCCACTCGAAGCTGACCGGGGGCTCGTCGTAGGTACCGAAGTTGATCAACTCCGAGCGTGAATATTGGTGCGCGGTATGCAGCTCCTCGTCGGGTGACTGAGCCGCTGCCGGCGAGCTCAGCCCCACGAGTACCAGCGCGAGGGCGGCGACGAAGAGTCCGACAAAGAGGCGTTGCTTTTTCATGGGGACACCGCAGTACAGAGGGCATAAAAAACGAACACCCCTATCTTAGCGTGCTTTTCTCAACCTGCAACGCCGGGACGCTTTACGTGCCAGCCGTGCTTGTGCAGATAGTCGCGAAGCCCGGTGAATTCGAAGCCGAAGACATCAGCCACCTGCTTCAAGTCGGTCGTATAACCCTGGTCGTTGAACCACTCATACATCTGAGCGGCTTCCTCGCCGACCTGCTCGCGGGCGTCGTCGATGGAGACGTGGACCGGCTCGATGGGGGCGTCGATGATCTCGGTGAACAGCTTGCTCATCTGCTCGAGCGAGCGCGAATCGCCGGCCAGGTTATAGCGGGTACCGATGAACTCCTCGGGCTTGCTAAAGGCGACGGTGGCCGCCTTGCCGATGTCGTCGATGTCGACCATCTGCAGCTTGACGTCTTTATTCAGCGGCATGGCCAGCGTGCCGTCGAGAATGTCGTCGGCGAGCCGCTCGAAATTCTGCATGAAGAACACCGGCTTGAGCACGGTGTTGGCAAGGCCGATCTCCTGGATATGCTGGTCGATCTCCCAGCAGGAGTCGAAGTGCGGGATGCCGGTGGGCTGGTCGTGATCACCCACGCCGCTGAAGACGAAGTGCTCCACGCCCATCTCGGCGGCCACATCGGCGGCGTTGGTGCCCTGTAGGACCTGGTGGTCGTAGCCCCACTGCCAAAAATTGGTGACGCAAAAGACCCCGTCCATGCCCTCCATGACGCGCCTGAGCGAGTCCTTATCCTCCAGGTCGCCCTGGAGCATGGTCGCCACCCGCGCGCTCATCTTCTGGGCCGGCTCACTGCTCGGGTTGCGGGTGAGCCCGTGGACGCGAAATCGGTCTTCCTGGGCGGAGAGATGGCGCACCACCGCGCTTCCTTGCTGTCCGGTGGCGCCGATGACGAGGATGTCTTTTCGCTCTTCTGCCATGGCTTCTATCTTGGGGTCGGGGGCATCATTCAAACACTCGCCCCGAAGCTTTACACAGATGCGAGTGAAGCAAACAAAAGCCCCGAAGCGCACGGAGCGCTACG
Source organism: Persicimonas sp. (assembly GCA_046545675.1). Classification (GTDB taxonomy): domain Bacteria; phylum Myxococcota_A; class Bradymonadia; order Bradymonadales; family Bradymonadaceae; genus CAYLTX01. The sequence goes on along the minus strand of JBKGZI010000044.1, from coordinate 19,665 downwards.
GGGCTTTCGAGGGCATCTAATGCGGAAGAGAGGACTTGAACCTCCACGACCTTGCGGCCACGGGCACCTGAAGCCCGCGCGTCTACCAATTCCGCCACTTCCGCGTTTTGGGCAGTCTGCCCAAGGGCTGACGTGTCTACGACGAAAGAATTCGTGTGTCAAATAAAAAATCGACCCGCACCCAAAACCACCAGGGAGGTGGCCACATTCCCGGCCCCTCGACACACGAGTTTCGAGGTGTAAGATTCGGATCCCGGTGTCTTTCCCGCGACAACATACCCGCAAGCCTTCTGCCCCAAGACCGCCATGTCCACCTCACCAGCCCAGACGACCTCGAGCACCGAGGCCCCCGAGCCGCTCAGAAGTCTCCTCGCGCAGATAGACGCGGCGCGCGCCCTGCCCGAGTCGGACCCCTACCAGCCCGCAGGGGGCGATCCGTTGGACAGGCTGCAGCGCACGATGCGCGGCGAGGCCGGCGCCCCCGAGCGCCCGGATCCCGGCGCGAATGCCCCGGCGACGGGCGGAGAAGCGACGGGCGGAGTGGCTGGGAGCGGCGCCGGTCGCAGCTCCGCCGGCCGCAGCCAAGACGGCCAGGCGGTGGTCGGCCGCGCCGTGCTCGAGATGCTGCGCACCCGCCCGCTGGCCGGTGCGTCGCGCGCCGAAGCCGTCGAGCGGCTGGCCGCCCAGCTCGCCGAGCCCGATCCCGACGAGTTGCGTGAGCTCCTCGCCTTATTGGTGACCGGCCAGGCCGGTTGAAACGCGCTCCGGCGTGGCTAATTTGGCAAGGCAGGTCATTGATCATCGTGAGCTAGAGAGCCGTTCGGCCGAGGAGACGATGATGGCAGATAACTTCTTTATCGTATTCTACATCGCGGTGCCCGTGGTGCTGTTGACCGCGGCTTTCGCCTACTATGTGTCTCAGCGCAGAGAGGACATCGAAGACGTCAGCCAGCGGCAGGTACCACCGGCCGAAGACCGCGATCGGGCAGCCCCCTGAGCCCACCGCTGCCCCGGATTTGGTCGTGTTTCGTTTGAATCGTGGCGCTGGGCGGCTACTTTGCTAACAAGTGCAGATCGAGGATCTGCCGGGGTTTGTTCGCACGCCTAGTCGTCGGGGACAACGACTCTTTTGGAAACAGTCAGCCCCTGGGAGCCATCTGTGGCATCTCGAGCGTTGACTCTAATTTGGGGGATAGGAGGGAGCCCACATGGAGAATGTCATCTTAGGATTTTTCGTCGGCATACCGGCCGTACTTCTCATCGCTGCCCTCGTTGCTTGGTACCGCACGAGCAACGAATTCAAACTCGAAGACGTCTGAGTAATCGTCTTCTTCGCTGGAACCGGGCGCCAGGTCATCCTGGCGCCCTTTTTTATACGTCCGGCTGGCTGGGTTGACTGGCGGGCTCTGCAGCTTCTGGAGTCTCAGCGGTTTCGAGCAAGAACTCCAAGATCATTCGGTGGGCTGCCTCGGAGATCTGGGTGCTGTCGTTTTCCTCGTCGTCGACGGCGACCATCAGCCGGCTGGTATGGGGCATCGACTCGACTGCGTTGGGGCGCAGCCGGGCCATCTTTTCTTCAAAACGCTCGGCGCTATCGTCGGGGAGGCTCGGGTCGCGCTCGCCGAAGATCGCCAACACGGGCGTGCGGGTCTGCTGCAGCCGACTCATCGCTCGCTCGTGCAGCTCGAACATCCCCAGCCAGGTGCGAGTCGGCGCGTCGAGGACGTCGGAGTCTTCGGCCTCACCGGCGCGCAGGGCGGCGAAAGCTTCCTGTTGCTCGTCACGAGTCTGAGCGAGCGCGTCGATCTGCTCGTCGAGCAAGGTCCCCAGGGTGGTGTTGCCTTCTCTGGCTCGACGAGCCTTCAAATGCGCCAGTGAGATCTCGCTCTGGTGCAAAATGACCTCGTCGACGGGGTAGGGGCTCGGGGAGAGCAGCACCATCGCGCTGGCGTCGACCTCCTCGTTGATCGCCAGCGCCAGCTCGGCGCCTTGGCCGTGTCCGACCAATAGGATCCGGGTGGGGTCGGCGTCGCGCTGCTCGCGAAGCGCTTCGACAGCGGCTTCGGCGTCGCTCGACAGGGCCTCGGCCAGCTCCTCGCGGTGATCCTCGATATAACTCCTCGGGTAGTCACATCCGGCCGGGCCGCCGTCGACACAGGTGCGCTTATCGTAGCGCAGCACCATATAGCCACTCTGGGCGAGGGCCTCTGCAAGCTCCTGGTAGACGGCGACCTCGACCGGAAGCTGCAGCCCCAGCGAGCCTGCGAAGACGCCCCGGCGGTCCAGCGGGCCGGCGTCGTGCAGGATCACCACCGCCGGAAGCGGGCCGCCGGCCGTCTTCGGCCGGTCGATCACGCCGGTGAGCTCGTCTCCTCGGGATTCAAAGGTGATCTCCTCGGAGGTGATCGCCTGCGGCGGGCGCGCCTGGTGGGCGGGGGCTTCGCTTGCTTTTTCGGCCCCAGCCTGGTCGGAGCCAGCTTGGTCGGAGCCAGCCTGGTCAGCCGATGCGGCCGCCTCGGCGTCCTCGTCCTCGCACTCACACTTCGAGGCATCCTGCGTTTCGGCCGAATCGGCATTGGCCGCGAACACGCCGCTGCCGCCGCCGAAGCTGGCGCAGCCGCTGCCAAAGACGAGCAGCCAGACAGACGCGGCGAGCAGGGCGGGGCGTAGCTTCGATGTCATAGCACTGTCGGGGTGATTCATGGTGACCTGATCATCTAAAAAAGAACTCATTTTCGCAGGATCTCCTCGAGCAAGACTTCTTCGACGCCGTCTCGGCCGTCGAGCTCGGCGGCGAGCTGAGGTTCGATGAAGACGCGGATCTTCTTGACGACCATCACGAAGTCGTCCTGGATGCCGGCGACCACCCGCGACAATTCGTGCAGCGGGTAGTGCTGCTGGCCGCTCGCCCCGGGATAGACGATCTCGACGGTCTCGAGCTTGTCCTTGTCCCGAGGCGGCGTGTCGATGACGATGTCGGCCGGGTGCAGCGAGCGGCCGACCATCGACGATAGTCGCACACGCAGCCGGTCGACCAGCCCGTAGAGAGCGGGCGCGTCCATATGATAGATGCGCTCGTAGGCCTGTTGTTTGCGCTCCTCGGTGTATACGCGGCTGAACGTCGCCAATCGCTTATAGAGGCGGCGGCGATTGCCGGTCAGCCCACGGGTCAGATAGCGGGTGGCGCTGCCGGGCGGGGTCTGGGCGCGCAGCCACTCGAGCAGGCGGTCGTCGTCGTGGTCGAGCAGCACCTCGGTCAAGGCATTGGGCTCGAAGCCGCCGCGGCTGTGAAAGGCGGCCAGGGCGCTCTCGACCATCGCGCTGGCCGCGCGCACGGTGTGGTGCCAATAGGCCTCGCTGAACATCGTATAGCGGCTGAAGATGAACATCTCGGCGGGGACCTTTCCCTTGGAGACCACCGCGACGCCGTCTTCGTCTTGGTTGAGCGTCAGGCTGTCCAAGAGCCGGCCGCGGTCATAGTTGCGCCCGTAGGGCACACCCATATGGTGGCTGTCGCGCTCGAGGTAGTCCATCTTGTCGGCGTCGATGGAACTCGAGATGATCGAGCGCAGGATCTTCTCCATCGAGCCGTCGGCCGCCAGGTCGCCGGTACAGAGGCCGATGACCCGCTCGGGGTCGACGCCCCACTCGCGCCGCAGCAGCTCGCCGATGGGCTCGTCGCCGCGCAGCGTCTCGAACTCCCCGCGAATGATGCGCCCGCCGACCTCTTCGTGGCGCGGAGTATCGCGCCCCTTGAGGTGCAGCGCCTCCAGGCTGTGGGCGAAGGGATAATGCCCCACGTCGTGCAGCAGACCGGCCGCCAGCACGGTCAGCAGGTCCTCCTCGGTGGCCGAGCCGGCAAATGGCGCGTTGTGCAACAGCGCCATCACGTACATCCGCACGCAGCTATACACCCCCAGGCTATGCTCGAAGCGGGTATGCACCGCCCCCGGGTACACCAGATGGGTCGGGCCGAGCTGGCGCACCCGTCGGAGCCGCTGGAACGCCGGGTGATCGATGACCCGCGCGACCCGCCGCGTGACCGGCACGTTGCGCAGCTCGGGCACCCGCACCGAGCCGACGCGCTCGAAGCCGCCGCCGAGCTCGGGCAGGTTGGCGGCGGGATTGGGCGGTGCTGAGGTCTGTGTGGGGTCTGGCATTTGGGTGACTGCTTTGGGTTTTGCGGGGTTTTGCGACCCCAACACCGAAACCACTTTATCGCGCCCACTATAGACGACCACACCTCAATGATCTATCCACACCCCATGAGCACAACCGACCAAATCCGAGTTACCCTGGCAGCTAATACGCCAACTCGCCTCGGTGAGTTTTTCGAGATCGGCCCACATTCCGCCGGCACACTTTTTACCTTGTATATAAGCCGCGCGCTCGACGCCGACCGCCTCAGATGCAGCCTCGGCCCGGCGCAGCATGCCAGAGATACTCAATTGACCCTGAGTCCACTGGAAGACGCGCCGACACTGGCGGCCGCAGCCGCGTTGCTGTCGTCGCGACTGATCGCCGCTGCGCTCCCAACAGGCCGACTCACCCCCGAGGCGCTCGCCAATCTCCCGTGGCCGACGATCAGCCCGCTCTTCGAGATGCAACTCACCGCGCTCTGGCGCCGCTTCGAGGCCATCCCCGCCGGGCGCCCCGGACTCGTCGGCGCCTTTGACCGCATCGCCGCCGAGTTGTACCAATTGAGCATCGACGACCTGATCACCTTCGAACGCAACACCGCAGCTCCCTGAGTCGTCGCCATCAAACTGTTCCTGGACCCCTGGGCCCCGGCCCCCTGAACCCCCGAACCCCCGAACCCCCGAACCCCCGGCCCCCCGGACCCCTGAATGTACCGCCTATATGTGAACAGCATGAGCCCATATGCGCTCAAATCCTCGGCGATGATCGGCTATGCGGGATTGCCCTGCGAGCCGGTTATCCAGAACGTCGTCAATCGATTTGCGACGCTCAAACGGCTCACCGGCAAGACCATGATCCCGGTGCTGCGCCGCGGGGAGTGGGCGATCAATGACTCGAGCCGGATCGCCGAATACCTCGTCGGGCACGGCGAGCGGCCGCTCTTGGCGCGCGACGAGGCGCTGGCGCCGATCTGTTGGTTGCTCGAGGACTTCGCCGACGAGTGGTTGTCGATGTGGGTGCTGCTGTCGCGCTGGTCGCACGAGGCCGACGTCGAGCAGAATACCGAGGAGATCGGTCGCGAACTCACCGGTGGTCTCCCGGTGCTCTCCGGGGTGATCGGCCAACTCGCCGTCGTCGGCATTCGCAAGAACGTGCGCCGCGGCGGGGCGCGACCGGCCAACGAGCAGGCGCTGAATCGATCGCGAGAGCGCTTCTTGCAGGCGCTGGAGACTGTGCTCGACGCCGGGCCCGACTTCTTATTCGAGCGCTATCCGACGGTGGCGGACTTCGCCATCTTCGGCCAATTACATCAATACGGACGTGATCCCACCGGCGGCGACGAGCTTCGCCTCTATCCGAGCGTGCGCGAGTATCTGCAGCGGTTGGACGCGATGGCGCTGCCGCATCCGGCGGTCCATCTGCACGCCGCGGACTCGCGGCCGGTCTCGGACCTGGCGCCGCTGCTCGCGGAGTTTTTGGGCACCTACGGGCGCGTGCTGGTCGCCAACCACCGCGCCTACCACGGCTCCGAGCGCCCCGATGGGCTCGAGGTCGCGATGCTCGACGGGGAGGTCTTCAGCCTGCGCCCCAACGGCTATCTTGCCGCCCGCCTCGAATTCGTCCTCGGTCAGCTCGACCGCGCCTATACCGAGCGCGAGGAGCTCTTCGGGGGCAAGGGCCTGGAGCTCGAGCACGCCCTGGTCCAGTTGGTCGGTCGGCTGACCGATTATCCGGCCGGCCGTGAGCTAATGCGCAAATTCCCCAGTATTGCCAAGGACTAACGCCCCCCGCCGAGGTGCGCTCCCCGGTTGCAATCGCCAGAGCGGCCTGTGTTAAGCACGCTCGTTGACATGCCAAGGGGGTTTATCTAATGTCCGTGCTCAGTTGCCATGAAATTCCAGCGTTATGCGCGCTGCTGACCAACCTGATCGGAGGAGTGATGCCTAACCATCTTTCACGTTTCTTGTTAACCGGGCTGTTATGTCTGGCTTTCGCCGGATTGACGGCTTGCGGTGGCGAGGAAGGCACCGACGAAGGCGCCAACTACGAATGCGTCGAGGACGGAGATTGTGCGGCCGGCGAGGCCTGCACCAGGACTGGCCGTTGCATCGCCGCAGATATCTGCACGGAAGACGGGGACTGCGACGACGATCAGATTTGTCTCGAAGAGAGCTGCGTGGAGGGCTGCCGGTACACCTCGGATTGCGAGGGCACCGACGTGTGCGTGGAGAATAGCTGCGAGGCGCGCAAGTGCTCGACCGACGAGGATTGCGGCGACGCCCGGCACTGTGACCGCGGCCTTTGCAAGGATGATCCGGTCCAATGTGAAGGAGTCACGGCCAGCGCCGTCGAAGCATGTGATCCCGACGGTGAAATCGCCGACGGCTATGATTGCATGAACTTCGGCAGCGGCAATATGTGCTACCTCCAATGTGATCAGGCCTCCGGTGACAACCTGTGTCTGGACGACGAATATGATATCTGCCCGGCCGGCTCGTTCTGCGCTCAGGTGACTCAGGCCGGCGATTCGGTGTGTTTTGCCTCCCAGTGTGGACACCCGGGTGACACAGAGAGCTGCCAAGACCTCGTCGACGCGGAGCCCGATGAATTCGAAAACGGCGTCAACTGCGTGCCCTATCACAGCGATTCGCGCACCTTTGGCTGCGTGCCGGCCGGCGTCCTCGAAGAGGGCGAGGCCTGCGGGGAGTTCATCGACGAAGAATGTGGTGAGGGGCTGTCCTGCGGCATCCAAGGCGTGTGCAAGCCGGTGTGTGACGAGGACTCCGACTGCACCGGCGACGACCGCTGTATTGCAGACGACACCGGCGCGTTCTTCGTCGGCGTCGGCTACGGGGTCTGTGGCTCGGGCTGTGACGCGCGCAGCACCGGCCAGTGTGACCGCGGCGAAGGCTGTGTCGACGTTACACCGGAAGACGGTGCTTGCCAGCCGACCACGGCTGAAGTGCCCGCCTACGGCGCGTGCGACGGCCCCATTGCGTGTGACTCCGATTCAGACTGCCCCGGCCAAGCCGAGTGTAGTGAGCAGACCGATACCTGTAATCTCGACGGCCCCAACCAGTGTGAAGACGGCACTCAGTGCATTACGCTGCAGTCCGGAGAAGTGGGTGAGCATGCGAACGGGCGCTGCCTTCCCACCTGCGACAACACGCTCGGCAGCCAGGCTGCACGTGATGCGACCTGCCCGGGCGGTGACGCTGCTTCCTTCGGCCGCTTCGTGCACCTCGTGCCAGGCGGAGCCGATGTGGAGGTCCGAATCGACGACACGTTGGTCGATACGCTCAGCAGTGACGTCGGACGCCCCGACGAGCTCGAGCGCGACTTCGTCGACTTCCCGCTCGGCCACTTCACCTTGGAAGCAGACGATACCACGACCACAAGCGACGACGGTCTGGCGGTGTTGGACGTGCGCCAGAGCCTCAACGAACAGTCGACCTTCGCGCTCGTGCAGGTCCCGGGTCAATCGGGCGCCGCTGAGCTCGACGTCGCCGAATACGAAGTGCCCCGCGACGTGGAGCTGCCCGCCATCGGCCATCAGCGGATGCGCATGGCGCTCGGAGCGAACTTCGGCCAGCCGGTCGATCTCTATGTGGTCGATTCGGACCTAGATGACCTCACCGGTGAAACCCCGACGGCCACCGGCCTCGAGTATGGACAGGCGACTGCATTCTCGGCCGATATGGAGCCCGGTGATTATACCGTCCACATCTTCGTCGGCGGCGCCGATGCCGAGAGCGCCGAGCCGATGCACTCCTTCGACATGACCCTCAAGGGCAGCCCGGTGCAAACCTGGCATATCTGGGGGCTGCCCGACGACAACGGCGACTATAGTTCGGTAAGCGCGAGCGTCCTCGCCTACGCCGAAGCGGCGGTGACCTCCACCCAGGGGTATTGTTACGATACCGACGACTCGATGGGCCTTTGCTTCCAGAAGTGCAGCGGGCCGGACGGCTACGGCGACGGCGAATGCGCCTCCGAAGAGGACACCTGCTTCCCGTTCGGCGAGAGCGAGCACATCTGCTGGCCTTCCGAGAAGTTGTCGGAGGGCTCGGTCTGCGACCCGAGCGCCTCGAACCCCTGTGAGGAGGGCGCCTATTGTCTGGCTCAGGGTGACGGCAACGGTATTTGCACCAGCTATTGCCAACCCGGTGGCTCGCAGAACGACGCGCTCCAATGCGGTTCGGATCAGGCCTGCGAGCCGATCGGTGACCCGTCCCTGGAGTTCGGCCGCTGCGGTTATCCCTGTGAGCCGCGCGAATTCCCCAACGATGTCTCGAGCAGTGACTGCCCGACGGGTCTCGAGACCTGTCTGGCCTACGAGAGCGACGAGAATAACGAGCCGACGCAGGCGTTCTGCCGCGCATCCGGACCCGTCAACGTCGGCGGCTCCTGTGGCGACGTTCGCGATAATAACTGCGCGCCCGGTGGCACTTGCCGCCGCGCTCCGGACTTCCCGATGTGCACCCGCGCACCTCGACGCGGCACCCTGACCGCCACGCTCTACGACCCGGCCGGCCTCATCGACGGGACTGACGGCGGCGTATGCCGCGAGGTCTGCGAGCTGTTCACCGATAGCTGCAGCTCTCCCGACGAGGCATGCATGATCGACGGGACGACCATGAGCACCACGGTCGGCTTCTGTATGCCCAAGGCCGACGAGCTCGACGAGCTGGAGAGCATGGACCCGTGCCCCTACGAGCTCAACGGCATGATGTGCGGTGACGGCTCGGTGTGCACCACCCTGAGCGGAAGCTCGATGTGCATGCAGTGGTGTGACCGCAAGACCGACGCCGGTTGTGCCGAGGGCGAAGAGTGTAGCCGCCTATTCGATGCTGATACCGTCGAGCTCGGCTACTGCACCGAGCCGCGCTAGAACCACCGACCCGTGCGAGGCCAAGGCTTTGGCTGTCGCTTCGCGCGGGGTGTGCGAAGAGCCCGTCTTTTCTCATCTCGAGAGGAGGCGGGCTTTTGGCGTTTTGAATCCGAGCGCGCTCCCATCTAGGATACGACCCTGTTGCTCCGTGTAGAGAAGAAGCGTTCACCAAGGAAGCCGATGCAGATCACCGTCTGGCCCAGGTTATTGCTCGTGTGGGTTGCTGCCGTGGTTCTAGCCGGGCTGGCTCTCGCCGGCTGCGGGCCCGAGCAGGTCGAGTATTGCCAGCCCGGCGACCCGAATTGCACCTCGACCGACTGCCCCGACGGTTGTCCGGAAGGCCAGTCTTGCTCCGGCGGGCAGTGCGTCGAAGCGGGCCTACAATGCGCCTCGGTGGGGGAGTCGTGCGACCCGGCGGCGGCCACCAAAGAGGGCTATCTATGCGTCGATTGGGACGGCGAGGGCGCCCAGGACGCGATGTGCTCGCCGACCTGCGCCTCGGACGCCTCGTGCCCGGACGGCTCGGGCTGCTTTGTGCTGCGCTCCGGGCAGGACAGCCCATGCGACGGCCCGGCCGATTGTCGCACCGATATGCAGTGTGTGCAGGGGACCTGTCGGTTCACCGCCTGCCAGCCCTCGGAGTGCGCCGGCTTTATCGACGGCCAGCAGGAATGCGCCCAAAAATACGCCGAAGACCCGGGGTTTGCCGACGGCGCCCACTGCTACGAATTCGACGAGCAGGGCAGTTATTGCCTGCCGGCCGGCCGGCGCGAGTTGGGCCAGGCGTGCGTCGACGTCGACACCGCTCTGGATCGCCAGAGCTTCGAGCAGACCTGTGCCGAGGGGCTGGGCTGCGTGGCGGGGACGTGCCAAACCCCGTGTGAGGCCGACGCCGATTGCGGCGGCGCCGACACCTGCGTGATCGGCGGCGCCTCCCAACTCGGCGAGGGCGTGGGCTTTTGCGCCGAGCCGTGTACGCCATTCGACCAGGACGCCTGCGGCGAGTCCCAGACCTGTCGGCCGGTCACGGCGGATACCGGCCACTGTGTGCCGGCGGGGCAGACCCAGGCCTTCTCGAGCTGCACGCCCGGCGCCGGCCAATGCGAGTCGGGCACGCTCTGCGTCGAATATGCGAGCGCGGCGGCCGAGCCCGAGGCGCGCTGCCAGCCGATCTGTGATCTGGCCGCCGGCGCGGGCTCCCAGGCCGAGCGCGACGCGACCTGCCCGCAGCCGCCCGAGCCCCTCGCCTCGCTGCGCTTGGTCCATATGAACGCCGAGATCGGGCCGGTCGACGTGTACGTACGCGGCGAATCGGCGCCGCTCGTCGAGGGGCTGGGCTTCGAGCAGGCCGAGCCGGCCGCAGACTCAGACGCAGCCGGCTGGCTGGAGATGCCGCCGGGGCGCCACGCGCTGTCTGTATTGCCCGAGGGCGCCGCGCCGACCGACCCGTCGATCGTGGAAGTCTCGGTCGAGCTGGGCTCCGGCGAGGGGAGCGCGGTCTATATCGCGCCGCCCGACCCGATGAGCTCCGACCAGGCGCAGACAGCCGACGTGGCCGCGCCCGGCGCCGATGCTGCCAGCAGCGCGACCGATCTGCGCGTCGTCCATCTGGTCCCGGACGCCGCCGCGCTGGACGTGGTGGCCGTTGCCGACGGCGCAGACATCACGGACACCTCCACGCATATCGTACTCGCCGAGGGCCTCGAATTTGGCCAGGCCGGCGCGCTCGTCGGTCTGCCGGATGCAGTAGGCGATGATGATCTTCGCGTGCTCGCCTTCGCCGAGGGCGCTGCGCGCACCGACGCGCAGGCGGCGATCTTCGACTTCGCCGGCGTCTCGGCGCAGTCGGATGCCGAGATCGTGCTCCGCGGGACGCTCGACCCCGACGATTACTTCGACGCGGGTAGCTTCGCGCTCATGGCGCTGGCCGAGGCGTCCACCGACCTTGCCCAGGGGCCGACCTATACGTGTACCGCGATCGAAGGCGAGGCCTTCGGCCATTGTCAGCAGATCTGCGAGGCTGGCGCCGCCGACCTCGGCGCCGGTACCTGCGAAGGCGAGCGTATGGGATGCACGCCGACCGAATTTCCCAACCGCGAGGAGTGGCTGACCGTCTGTGCGCCGGTCGGAGACGACGCCGTCGGCGCGGCCTGCGATCCCACACAGCCCTACGGCGGGTGCCGAGAAGGGCTGTATTGTCTGGAATACGGAGCGGGGGCGCCCGCCTCTGGCGGCCTGCGCGGCCGGTGCACGCCGCTGTGTGAGACCGGTGACGACTCTGGAACGCTCGGCTGCGAGTCGGGCCAGAGCTGCAGGCCCGTCTCCTACGGAACAGGTTATGAGACCAGCGACGACATCGGCCGGTGCGGCTGGGCCTGCGAGCCCGGCCCGCGCTTTGGCGACGACTCGTGCCCGCAGGGGCTGCAGTCATGCCAGCCGATCGCCTCGCTCACCGAGGACGCCGCCGGCCAGGACGCGCCGGTCGTCGAGCACGAGCAGCCCTATTGCGCTCCGTCTGGCACCCGCGAGGCCGGCCAATCCTGCCGCGGCCGCGACTGCCTGCCGGGCAACGAATGCCTGTACCCGCGCTCCGAGCAGACCGACCTGACCACGACATTATTGTCACCCTATTTTGGCTCCGGCGCCTCGGAGCCGACCTGCTGGCCGCAATGTGATCCCTTCGATGGCGATGACGCGGCCGTCGAATGCGACCCGGGTGAGACATGCCTGTTCAGCTATCCGCTCAGCGCCGAGGTCGGCCACTGTGCGCCCGTCGAAGAGGACGTCGCCCCCATGCAGCCGTGTACCAAGCCGGGGCTGTCCTGCGGCGAGGATTCCATCTGCGCCATCGTCCAGGGAGACCAGCTCTGCATGCGCTTTTGCGACTACCTCGGCGCCGACGCCCAGGGCTCGCTCTACCAGAGCACGTGCCCGGCCGATTTGGTGTGCATGCCGTTTACGAACGATGTCGGGTATTGTGATCGGCCGCAATAACTACCGGCACTCCGGTGTACGGCCACGTTTCAGGTGTAAGACTTTTAACGGCGTGACTTTTGCATTACAACGTTGTGACAGGTATGAATATGAGGTGTCGAATATACTTTGAAACCGGGACACAACCTCAGTGCCCCACGAGGAATTGCTCGATGAATTGGGAAAGACGCAATCAATTGTTGATCTTTGCGGCGCTATTCGCGCTCAGCCTCGTGCTTTCGGCCTGTGCATCGTCGGCGTCTGAAGATCCCGAATGCACGTCAGGGGCCGACTGTGAACTCGGCGAAGACTGCAACGTGGAACTCGGGGTGTGCGAGCAGGCGGTGCGCGGCAACAACGTTGGCAATAACAATGTCGGTAATAATACCAGCCCGAACAACAATTCGGCCGACCCGGACGCCGGCGGCGATGATCCGGACGCCGACGGGACGACGCCCGATCCGGATACGGGAGCGGACACCGGCCCCACCCCGGATGCCGATGAGACCGGCGTCTGCGATCCGGCCTGCGGCGACGGCGAGACCTGTGAGGACGGCCAATGTGTCGGGCTGCCCGAGCCGACGTGCACGCGCAAAGGCGACGCCTGCGACCCGGCGGTGGTTGACCAGGACACCTTTTGGTGCGCCGGTGACGGCGAAGACGGCGGCGAGTGCCTGCCCAAATGCGACGAGTCGTTCACCGCGACCGGATGCGCGCTGGGTGAATACTGCATGAATATCGGCAGCCAGGACCAGCCGGCGCTAGCGTGCATCGAATCACAGTGCAGCGCCAATTCCGATTGTTCTTCGGAGACTTGCTTGGATTTCGACAACGAATTTGGCCTGTGCGTCGCCTCGGGCTCGACGCCCGAAGGCGGCTCCTGCAATCCGAGCGCAGAGAATGCTTGTGCGCCCGACCATTATTGCCGCGAGGAGCCTCAGGACAGCGGACAGGGCACCTGTCGCCAACTGTGCGACCCGTGGGCCTCGGGCGCCGGCTGTCCCAGCGGTCAGCTCTGCGATCTCTTTACCAGCCGCGAGGGTATCTGCGTGCCCGACACCACCACCGGATTTCAGCCCTATGATAGCTGCTCGGACCCCGGAAGTATGTGCGACGACGGCGTGATTTGCCTGGAAGGTAGTTCGGGCGGCGTTTGCATTGGCTACTGCCGAGCGGGTATGGACGATTGTGGTGATTCGCCGGTACCGATGCAGTGCAACAACTATATGGTCCCCGGCGAGCGCGCCTGGGGCTTATGCTTGGCTACCTGCCCCGATTATGAGTGTGGTGATGGATCGGTCTGCGACAACGGCATTTGCCGCCAAACTTGCACCGAGGCCACCGTTACTCAAGACTGTTGTAACGGCTCGACGCCGTGCGACTGGAGCTGCGTCAACGGACGCTGCGAATGACCTTTTGAAGTCAACTGAAGTCGTGAGTTAGCCTCCTTATTTTTGATTGGAGAGAGAACGATGAGAATTGCACAGATGAGAAATTCGAACCGCACCTCCGCGCGCATGATGGCGGTGCTCTTTAGCCTGTTATTCGTCTTCGCGGTCGCCTGCGGCGATGATGAGGGCGGCGGCAACAACACCGACGACACCAATAACACACTGCGGGACGCTGGCGGCGGCGACGAAGACGGCGGCGGTGGCGGTGGCGGCGACGAAGACGGCGGCGGCGGCGGCGACGATGAAGACGGCGGCGGCGGCGGCGACGACGAAGACGGCGGCGGCGGCGGCGACGACGAAGATGGCGGCGGCAGCGATCAATGCCAGCCGCTCGACCCGTCTCCGGCCGATCAGGCCGACTGCAGCGCCCTTTGTCAGACCGGCTGCGCCGATGGCGAAGCCTGCGTTTATGGCAACGACGAGTCCGGTGCCACGTTCATGGCCTGTCAGCCGGCTGGAACGGCCGGTCAGGGAGAGACCTGCGATCAATCGACACCGTGTGACGTCGGCTTTGGTTGCTTCCTCGCCGCCGAAGGCGACACCGAGGGAACCTGCCAGCAGTTCTGCCGTACTGATAGCACCGATGAGCCCCAGTGCGAGGGTGAGGCCACCTGCGCGATGATCGCAGAAGGCATCGGCGTCTGCCGCGTGCCCGAGGAGTCCTGCACGCAATGGCCCAACGATAGCTGTGGTGACGGTCAAAACTGCTACCAGGTGCAGGGCGGCGGCACGGAGTGCTTCGACTACGATGACACCGCCGAGGCCGGCGACGATTGCGCCGCGCCCAACGAATGCAACGACGCGCAGTTGTGCGCCGGCAGTGAGGACGGCAGTGGAAACCAGTGCTACGACCGCTGTGACCCCAACGCCTCCGAGCCAGAGTGTGACGACGGGCAAGCATGTGCGCCCCTGCAGAGCGATTCCGACCAGGGCGTATGCGTCGACCAGCAATAAGGTCTGAACGCCTTATCGACCGTCTCATCCGCCGGCGGGCGGGCTTGCTTCGGAGTGACTCGAGGCAAGCCCGCCCGCCGCGGTTTTAAAAGGGCGGACAAACTCTTGACACCCCTCAAACCGCGTGCTAATTCATCGCCCCGCGTCGGAGGGAAGCCAAATTCATTGGCCCAGCCGACCAGGGCAACTGAGCGTGAAGACACGCTCGCAATCGGGTGTAGCCAAGCGGCACGGCAGCGGGTTTTGGTCCCGTCATCCTAGGTTCGAATCCTAGCACCCGAGTTGGAGAGTCGCTCGCCAGATCGATTCTCGACAATCTACGCGCAGATCCTCAGAGCAGGTTTCTTATAGGGTCTGCGCGTTTGTTCTATCGGGAGAGATCTTTCGGTAGCGAAGTAAGCATAAACGGCGTCGCCGGGAGAAGTACGATGGATTCCGAGCTGATCTTATTTGCGGGGAACTCCAATCCTGAGATGGCCGAGGCGATCGCCTCCTATCTCAATATCCCGGTCGATGACGCCATGGTCGGAAAATTTTCCGACGGCGAAATTCAGGTCCAGATCAACACCAGCGTCCGCGACTTCGACGTGTATATCGTCCAGAGCCTGTCGCAGCCGGTCAACGACAACCTGATGGAGCTGCTGGTGATGATGGACGCGCTGCGTCGAGCTTCGGCGCGGCGGATTACGGCGGTGATTCCGTATTTTGGCTACGCACGCCAGGACCGCCAGCCCGCGCCGCGCACCCCGATTACCGCCAAGCTGGTGGCCAATATGCTCGAGGTCGGCGGCGCCGACCGGATCGTGGCCATGGATCTGCACGCCGGCCAGATTCAGGGCTTCTTTACCCAGCCCTTCGAGCATTTGTACTCGAGCCCGGCGCTGATCACCGCCATCCGCGATCTCGACTATGACCCCGACGAGATGGTCATCGTCTCGCCGGACTCGGGCGGTGTCGAGCGGGCCCGGCACTACTCGAAGTCGCTCAAATGCCCGCTGGCCATCATCGACAAGCGCCGCAGCAAGCCCAACGTCGCCGAGGTCGTTCACCTCATCGGCGACGTCGACGGAAAGCACGCGGTCATCGTCGACGATATGATCGACACCGCCGGCACGCTCACCCAGGCTGCCGCCGCGCTCGTCGAGCACGGGGCTGCCTCGGTCTACGCGGTCGCCACACACCCGATTTTGAGCGGCCCGGCCGTCGAGCGCATCGCCAGCTCGCAGCTCGAGGGCGTCATCGTCACCGACACGATCCCGCTGAGCGAGGCGGCCCAAGCCGTCGACCGCATCGAGGCGGTGTCGACGGCGCGCATTTTTGGAGAGGCCATCCGACGCATCCACGGCGGAACGTCGGTCAGTTCTCTCTTTACATCGATCAACTCTTGACCTAACCACTCGCACCCTCAGTGCGACGGTTTGATATAGAAGGCCGCATCGATAAGCGGCTCGAGAACCAACGGAGAACTCCATGAACGCTCAAGCAAACTCAACACTCGTGGCTTCGCGCCGCACCGAAAGTGGCAAAGGCGCCGCCCGTCGGCTGCGCCGCGAAGGCCTTCTGCCGGCGGTCTGCTACGGCCGCAACACCGATTCGGTGGCTCTGGCGATCAGCCTGGACAACCTCGAGGCGGCCATCGACACCCCCAGAGGGCTCAACACCGTGTTTACGGTCGAGCTCGAGGGCGAAGATGCCTCCTTTGACAACGTCATCCTGCGCGACTACCAGGTCCACCCGGTGCGCCGGGACTTGATTCACGTCGACCTGATGGTCGTCGAAGCCGGCCAGCAGATCGAGGTGCGCGTGCCCATCGAGCCGGTCGGCCGCGCCCGCGGCGAGAAAGAAGGCGGCAAGCTGCGCTTGCTATACCCCGACGTCAATGTGATGTGCACTCCGTCGGCCATCCCCGACGTGCTCGAGGTCGACGTCAGCGATTTGGGCCCGGGCGGGGCGATCATGGCCAGCGAGCTGGACTTCCCCGAGGGGGTCGAGCCGACCTTCAAGACCGATTTTGCCATCGCGCGCATCCTGATGCCCCGCGAGAACGTCATCGGCCTGGAGACCCCCGAGGAAGAGGCAGCCGCCGCCGCAGAAGCCGAGGCCGAGGCGGCCGCCGGCGAAGAGGGAGAAGAGGGCGTCGAGGGCGAAGAAGAAGCCACCGAATAAGCTCACCTTTGGCTCGACCCGGGCGCCGACTGCGCCCGGGCGCTGCCATGAGGTGCTCAGTTCTTAGGGCACCCGCAAATGAGGGCGCCCGAAGACTAGGGTCATCCATGAGCCGGTATTTAATCGCGGGACTCGGAAATCCGGGATCCAAATACGACCAAACCCGGCACAATATCGGGTTCAGAGCGCTGGAGCGACTAGCCCAGCGCCATCGAATCGCGTTGACCTCGACCAAATTTGACAGCCTCTGCGAGACCGGCCGAATCGGCGACCAGATGGTCGTGCTGCTCGAGCCGCAGACGTTTATGAACCGCTCGGGCAAAGCCGTCTCGCAGGCGGCCAACTTCTACGAGGTCGACGCCGATCATATCATCGTCATTCACGATGATATCGATCTGGCGCCCGGCACACTTCGGGTCAAATCCGGCGGTGGCCACGGCGGGCACAACGGCTTGCGCGATATCGTCGCCAAGCTGGGCAGCCGCGAGTTTCTCCGGCTACGCATGGGGGTCGGTCGCCCCGAACACGGCGACGTCACCAACCACGTGCTCGGCCGCTTCACCCGCGGGGAGTTCACCGTCGTCGATGAGATGGTCGAGTCGGCGTGCGACGCCGTCGAGACGATCCTGGCCGACGGACTCTCCGCGGCGCAGAACCGATTTAACAGCAGAGAGTAAGAGAGTGAGAAAGTAAGAGAGTTAGATACTGCAAAACCCGTCATCGAACGCATGCGTTTGACATCGGGCCGTTCTCACTCTCTCACTTTCTTACTCTCTCACTTTCTGTCGCAGATAAGTATGAGACGGCTGGACCGCTCGGTTCGCCCGCTCGGCACAATAGAGCTAATACGATCACCTAGGAGTATGTCGTGGAAAGTTGGATCATCTATGCGATTCTCGGTTCCGGAGTTCTGGCGCTGATCTTTGCTTTTGTGCAGGCCAGTTGGGTCCAAAAGCAAGACGTCGGCACCGAGCGAATGGACGAGCTGTCCGGCTTCATTCGTGAGGGTGCGATGGCATTCCTCAAAAAAGAGTACAAGGTCCTGGCCATTTTTGTGGTCGTGGTCGCCGCGCTGCTCTTTTTCATCTATTACAACTCCGTGTCGACCGGAGCGCTCGACGCCGGCAAGCTGAGCGCCATCGATATGGGGCTTGTGTCCATATCGTTCATCGTCGGCGCGATCTGCTCGGGAGCCGCCGGCTTCTTCGGCATGCGCGTGGCGACCAACGCCAACGTGCGCACCACCCACGCCGCGCGTACCGGCATCGCACCGGGGCTGAAGGTCTCGTTCGCCGGTGGCGCGGTCATGGGCATGAGCGTGGTCGGTCTGGCCATCGTCGGACTGAGCGTGCTGCTGATCTTCTTCAGCACTTATTTCGACATCAGCCTCGCCGAGGCGGTCACCGCCGAGACTCAGATCGACTATAAGGGACTGCTCAACGTGGTCACCGGCTTCAGCCTGGGCGCCTCGTCCATCGCGCTATTTGCGCGCGTGGGCGGCGGCATCTACACCAAGGCGGCCGACGTCGGCGGCGACCTCGTCGGCAAGGTCGAGGCCGGCCTGGCCGAGGACGACCCCAGAAACCCGGCGGCCATCGCCGACGCCGTCGGCGATAACGTCGGCGACGTCGCCGGCATGGGCGCTGACCTCTTCGAGTCGTATGTCGGCTCGATCATCGGCGCGATGGTGTTGGCGCTGGCCTGGGCGGCGACCATCGCCGGACAGGGCCTGGACAATCCGAACGGGCCGATCCTCTTGCCGCTGGCGATCGCCGGAGTGGGCATCGTGGTCTCGATCCTCGCCACCTTCCTCGTGCGCGTCAAAGAGGGCGGGGACCCGTCCAAGGCCCTGCACACCGGAACGATCAGCGCCGCGCTGGTCACCGCCGCGGCGACCTTCTTTTTGGTCCAGTGGGCAATACCCGAAGCCGGCATCGAAGTCGCCGGAGCGACCTACGGCCAACTCGGACCCTTCTGGGCGGTCGTCGGCGGTCTGGCTGCCGGTACGCTCATCGGTCTGATCACCGAGTACTATACCAGCGACCACTACAAGCCCGTCCAAGAGATCGCCCAAGAAAGCGAGATGGGCGCCGCCCCCAATATCATCGCCGGCCTGGGAGTCGGTATGATCTCGACGGGGATCCCGGTGTTGCTCATCTGCGCGGCGATTGGCGTGGCGTATCATTTCAGCGGCCTGTACGGCATCGCGCTCGCGGCGCTGGGCATGCTGGCGACCACCGGCATCCAACTGGCTGTCGACGCCTTCGGCCCCATCGCAGACAACGCCGGCGGCATCGCCGAGATGGCCGAGCTTCCCGGCGAGGTTCGCGAGCGCACCGACAAGCTGGACTCGGTCGGCAACACCACCGCCGCGATCGGCAAGGGCTTTGCCATCGGTTCGGCCGCGCTGACCGCGCTGGCGCTGTTCACCGCGTTTACTCAGCAGGCCAATATCGGCGCTGCCGGGATCAACGTGCTCGACCCGCAGGTCATGATCGGCGTGTTCATCGGCGCGATTATGCCGTTTCTGTTCAGCGCCCTGGCCATGAAGGCCGTGGGCCGCAGCGCCTCGGCGATGATCGAAGAGGTGCGTCGTCAATTCCGCGAGATCGACGGCCTGCTCGAAGGCACCGCCAAGGCTGATTATACCCGCTGCGTCGACATCTCGACCGGCGCCGCCCTCAAGGAGATGATCCTGCCGGGCGTGCTCGCCATCCTGGTCGCGGTCGTCGCCGGCTTCTGGAGCCCGTTCGTCCTCGGCGGCGTGCTCGTCGGTGTGACCACCTCGGGCGTGGCCATGGCGATCTTCATGTCCAACGCCGGTGGCGCGTGGGACAACGCCAAGAAGTTCATCGAGACCGGCCACCACGGCGGCAAGAACTCCGAGGCTCACAAGGCTTCGGTCGTCGGTGACACAGTCGGTGACCCCTTCAAGGACACCGCCGGTCCGTCGCTGAACATCCTCATCAAGCTGATGAGCGTGGTCGCCCTCGTGCTCGCTCCGGTCATCGCATTGCCGGCAGCCGGCGCCGCTGATGCCGACACCGAGACGGCCGCCGCACAGGTCGCTCCGGCCGATGTCGACGCTGA
>JBKGZI010000043.1:0-21637 GCA_046545675.1 Persicimonas sp. | reverse complement strand
AGATGGTCTGGCACCGGTAACGGCGTTTCAACATCACCCCTGGCACCATGTTGAGGCTGCAACATCACCCCTGGCACCATGTTGAGCCAGTCCAGACCAAGATGGTCTGGCACCGGTAGCGGCACTCAACATCACCCTCAGATGCGAAAGAAGAATTGCGGGCCGAAGTCGAAGTGGAACATCTTGTCGTGGCCTTTGTAGGCGGGGCCGAGCATCGTGCTGAACGGGCCGCGCTCTTTGAGGGCGTCGGCCAGCAGGTGCAAAAAGAGGCTGTGCTTGGCGCCGAAGCCCTCCTCGGCATCCCAATGGTCGGCGAGGCGCACGGAGAATTTCTTGGCGGTTCGGGCGACCTGCTCGTCGCCCTCCGAGATATCATCGAACTCGAAGCCAAGCACGTCGATGGCGTGGCCGAAGGCGTGCTCGCTGAGCTTCTCGCCGCGGGCGCCCACCGTCTTGCAGGTGTGGCCGCCGGCGTGAACCACGCGCGAAGGCGGGCGTCCGTAGACCTTGGTGGCCAACTCGCTGACGAGCTCCTCGAAGCGTTTGAGCCGCTCGCGAAAGTCCTCGTTGACCTCGATAGGCTGGTTGTAAGGGATGACCTCGCCGGTGTACTCGACCAGCTCGATCTCGGGGCATTCGGGCTCGCCGCTGACCTCGCGCGGATAGTCGTGGTGGGGGTAGTCGCGGTCGCCTAGCTCTCGGGCCCTCGCGCGGGACTCGAGTTCGGCGACTGATGGCTGCTCGGTCTGCTGCTGTGTGGCGGCCGGCGGGTCCTCCTCGCCGCCGCCGGCGTGAGCGCACGCCGGCGCGCCGACCAGGCACACAATACCCACCACACATGCAACGATCAGACTGGGATTAAAGGCCATGACTCATCCTCCGCAGCGGAACTCCATTGGGCGAGCGCTCTCAGAGTACCACCCGAGGAGGAGAGAGACAAAATTCGGCGAGCACGTTCAGCCTCGGCGATACTCGCCGACCAGGTGGTAGTCCACGATGCTGGGCAGGCCGGGCAGCTCGACGAAGTCGACCTCGACCGGCTCCCAATCCGAGGCGTCGAAGACCTCCTGGAGCTTGCGGCCAGGGTGACAGCCCGCCAGACACCGCTTCCAGACCGGGGTAACCAGCCGCTGCGCGCCGGCGATGAAGCGCGACGGGTGACGCACGTGCTCCATCACCAGCAAGCGCCCGCCGGGGCGGACCACACGGTGCAGCTCCGAGAGCACCTGAGACGGCTGGCGCACCGAGCATAAAACGAAGGTGCTCACTGCGGTGTCGACGCTCTCGTCGGCCAGCGGCAGGTCCTCTCCGTAGGCGTCGATGCGCTCGACCTCCACGCTTGTCCGGTCAGTCCGCATTCCGTGCGCCCGCAACTCGTGCGCCCGCTCCTGTGCTCGCGCCCACATGGTGTCGTCGGGCTCGACGCCGATGACGCGCTCGACTCGTGGCGGATCGTAATGCTCGAGGTTCAGCCCACTGCCCATGCCAAGCTCGAGCACGTTGCCGTGCGCCTTGGCCAGCAAACGCGAGCGATAAGGGGTGGCCTTGCGCAGGGCGAGGTCGTTGATCATCGGAAATATCTTGTCTGCGTATCCCATGGGCGGGCGCTCCAGCGAGGCGAAATGACACGGTGAGTATAGCCGCCCCGGCCGACTTGGCCAGACCACCCGCGAGCACGGTCCGCTCGAGAGTATTGTTGTCGGCAATTTCGTGGGGATGTTCGGGAGTCGAGGCACATAACCAGGCAACTCACAACCAAGGGAGATTCCGATGGCAGAGACAATGCGAACTTTTGTGATGAAGGGAATCGGAGAGGTCGGCTTTGCCGACAAGCCCGTCCCTGAGGATGCGGGCCCCAACGGTGCGGTCATCCGCACGAAGCTGGCGCTGGTGTGCACCTCGGATACCCACACGGTCGCCGGCGCCATCGGCCCGCGCGAAAACCTGACGCTGGGCCACGAGGCCGTCGGGGTGGTCGAGCAGCTCGGCTCGGAGGTGACCAGTTATAGCAAGGGCGATCGAGTGGCCGTCAACGCGATCACGCCGTGTTTCAAATGCGATAATTGCGTGCGCGGCTACACCTCCCAGTGCACCGAGATGCTCGGCGGCTGGAAATTCGCCAACGTGCGCGACGGGGTCTTCGCCGAATACTTCGTGGTCAACGACGCCGAGGCCAACCTTGCGCGCATCCCCGACGGGGTGCCCGACGAGCAGGCCGTGTACACCTGCGACATGATGTCGACCGGTTTTGCCGGCGCCGAGAACGCCAATATCCCGGTCGGTGGCACCGTCGCCGTCTTCGCCCAGGGACCGGTCGGCCTGATGGCCACGGTGGGCTGCCGCCTGCAGGGGGCGGGGCTGGTCATCGCCGTCGAGAGCATGCCCAACCGCAAAGCGCTCGCCCGCGAGTTCGGCGCCGACGAGGTCGTCGACTTCTCCGAGACCGACGCCGTCGAGGCGATTCGCGAGCTGACCGACGGCGAGGGCGTCGACAGCGCCATCGAGGCGTTGGGCGGCCAGAAGACCTTCGAGGACTGCGTCAAGGCGACTCGCCCGGGCGGCACGATCTCCAACGTCGGCTACCACGGCGAGGGCGACTGGGTGAAAATCCCGCGCGAGGCGTGGGGGGTGGGCATGAGCGACAAGACGATCAACACCGCCTTGTGCCCCGGCGGCAAGGTGCGCATGAAGCGTCTTCTACGCCTGCTCGAGCGCGGCCGGGTCGATCCCACGCCGATGACCACCCACACCTTTGGCTTCGATGAGATCGAGACCGCCTACGAGATGATGAAGACCAAGGAGGACGGCATCATCAAGCCGCTGATTCGCTTCGATTGAATGACTAAAACTCGAATTGAGCCTCGGCGCCGACGTTGGTCATCTTTCGGTTGCCGAAGAATTGGCCGAAGGGAAAATAGCCGGTCGAGAAGATGATGTTGGAGCGTATCCTGCGCCCGGTCTGCTGGGCGGCCAGCTCGACGCCGGTCTTCGCGCTGACCGTCAGGCCCCAGTCACGCTCCTGGTGGCCGGTCGCGTCGACGCCGGTGACCCACGCCCAAGTGCCGGTTGGAACGAAGCTTCCCCCGGACCAGGGCGAGATGCGCGCCTCCGCGCCGGCCTGCAATAGGCCTCGGTCCAGCGTGCCGGGGAAGACATGGAGCAGGTAGCCGCCGCCGGCGTAGACGCGCCACCATGAGTCGGTGATGGCGACGAGCACCTCGAGCGCCTCGAAGTTCAGATCCACCCGGTCGAAGTTGGGATTATAGATCAAGAATTCGTCGCCCAGGTGGCTGCTCTGGTGATAGATGCGCAGCCTGGCAGACAGCCAATGCCAGGCAGCGGTGGTCTGCACGCCGAATTGAAAGTCGCTGTTGAGCAGGTTGGCCGAGGGCGTGTCGAGGTTGAACTTCGAGAAGACACCGCCGAAAAAGCCCACCTGTACTCCGTGGCAGGTCCCCTCGCGTCGCATGGTCCACAGGCCGAACGACTCACCGAATCCGACCGTGGCGGCGTTGAACGCCTCGTCTCCGTCCACACCGTCGGCGCCGTCGACGCCGTTGAGCGCTCGGTTGAGGTGGGCATATTGGTAGCTGGCGAAGAAGCGCGGCTCCTTGGGATTGGCCAAGATGGGCCGAAAGACGTCATCGATGGGGAAAAAGCTGTGGCTCAGGCGCGACTCGCCCTGCGGATCCACAGGTTCGGGCGCCGCGCCGTAGCGGCAATCCGGCATGGCCTGTGCGTGTGACGCGCCGGCCTCACCGGCGTAAGCCGGCCCCGAAAGTCCGGCGTGCATGCAGCAGAACCATGCGATTGCTGCCCACAACCACCGCTTGAGACACAGAGAAGTTCGCATGGACGCAGTAGTGGGTCAGAGCTCTAACTGCTCGATTGATGGGCTATACCACCATGATAAACACCGGCTTTCTCATGTGCATATGACAGTGCCTGCATGCCCTCCGCAGCCGTGATGAATCGAAGGATGCGTCGAGGTTTCTACTCGAGGCAATCAAATATAGTTACTCGGCCTTCAAGAGTTGAAGCACGAGCGGAGTGATGTCTTTTAGAGACGGCACTGCTGCTGTCTGCCCCTCGACAAATTCTCGCAACTGCGCGCCGTCGGCGCCCTTACGGGCGACCAGCAGCGGGACGTGGCTGTCCTGGGCTTCGGCGCTGCCGTGCCAGGAATGGTAGGGCCGGGAGAAGTAATACCGGTCGGCCAACGGGTGGCTCGCGCCGCTTCGGGCGATAAGCAGAACGTCCCCGGCGCGGTGGCCGCGGGGGCCTTTGGCGAGCTCGGCCATGCGCTCCTCGAAGCGCAGGAAGTGCTCCATCGGCTCGCGCTCGAGGTAGGCATCGATGGGGACGAGCTTATCACCATCGAAGACCTCGAAGGGCAGCGCGTCTTCGGTCGTGGGGCGGGGCTGGCGGGCGAGGACGAGCTCGAGGGAATCGCGCATCTCGGGAAGCGCCTTGCCGCTGCGATCGGCCTCGAAGAAGGCGCGAGCCACCGGCAGCACGTCCTCGTCCAGCCGCGGCGGCGCGTTCCAATCGCAGGAGTCGCCCTCCTCCGGACAAGTCGAACGGTCGGCGAGGTAGATATAGGCCATCGCTCCCTGATAGGCGACGACGGACTGGTAATCACCTTCGTCGCGGCCGACGCCCGGCTCCTTGACCCGAAACCCCGCCTCTTCGAGCAGCGCCGGGGGCTCGCCCTCATCGCCGCTGCCCAGCGCGTGCTCGTCGTCATGGGGGACCGGGGTATGGCCGTGGTCGGAGACGAAGACAAAATGCGTCTGTTCGAGGCCGTGGCGCTCGGCGTAGGCGTCGATGATCCGGCCGACGGCGGGGTCGACGACCTCCTGTAAATAGTCGCGCATGGACTCGAGCGGCCGCTCGGCGACATGGGTAAAGAGATCGATGCCCGGAAAATACACCACCTGGAGGTCGGCCAGTCCGTGAGCGTCGATGGTGTCGATCACGGCGTCCACCGCGCCCTCGTCCACGGCACGATAGGCGCTCTGCTCGGCGCTCTCGTCGCCCGTCGAACCCTCGAACAGCTTCGCCACCTCCTTGGCACCTGGCATGCCCAGTCGGTCGGCGCCTCGATACACCGGGGCGAGCGCCACATGCGAGCGCACATCGGCGCGCTCGTAGAGGGTCTCAGCGTCGAGGACGGCGCCCAAGAGATCGTCATTGAGCATGGCGATCGTGTCGCTATGACCTTCGACGGACACCGGAGCCGGGGCGTAAAAGAGTCGCTGCTCGCGGGCGAACCACTCATTTCCGGGCACGCCGTGCTCGGCGGGATTCACACCGGTGAATACTGTGCTCCAGGCGGCCATCGTCGTCGACGGAAGGGTGCTCATCGCTTCGGTGGTCAGATAGGCGTGGGCGTAGGTGCCGTCGCCGACATGCTCGCCCAAAAACTGCTGGAGCCGGGGCATCCGCCCCTCGTCGAGGGCGCCGGCGAGCTCGTCACCGCCGACGCCGTCCATGGCGATCAACACCACACGCGGTTCGCCTCGGGCCTCGCGTACCGGATCGCGAAGCTGTCGCTCCCCGGCGACCGGCTCCGTCGCTTCGGACGGCTCGCCGCCCATTTGGCCGGACATGACGAACCACACGGCGACGCTCGCAACCACCACTGCGACGACGGCTGAAACTGCGACGACCACCACCGGAACTGTCTTGGATTTCATGGGAATGCGATTTTTTGGCGACAAATGGGCAAAGTCCGAGGCACAGACGCGGCCTCGACTCGCCGGCGCCTCGAGGAGGCTAGGCTTCTCATGAAGTTAAGCACGAACGGCGGTGCCAAAGTTGTATCTCGTTTCGGAACGTATTATCGTCCGGGAATATTATCGATTTCAGGTCGCCAACGCGCTGATCCAGGTGTCGTGGCGACGCATTGCAAGGAGTCTGGCCGTGAGAGCGACAAACCTCATCTGCGTACGTACCCCCATCTTGATCTTGATCGTGGCTACGAGCCTCATGCTCGCCGCATGCGGTGATGATGGCGGCGGCGGTGGCCCCTCGAATAACACACAGCTCGAGCCTGATTCGGGCTCCACCGATATCGGCGGGGACACCGGCGGCGAGGACACCGGCAGCGAGGACACCGGCGACGAGACGTGCAGCGCCGAGTACCCCACGGGCACCTGCCCCGACGGCGAGCGATGCTACCGCGGAGACTGCCGCGCCGAGTCGCTGTTTTGCTCCGAGGACCGCCCTTCGGGTCTGTGCTCGATCGACGGCGACGTCTGCCTCGACGGCGCCTGCGTCAGCGAAGACGACGTGTGCAGCGAGGACAACGCCAACGGGCTTTGCTCGGGTTCCTTACAATGCATCAACGGACAATGTGCCACCGAGGATCCGTGCGCCGAGGACGAGCCTGAGGGCCATTGCCCGGCCGGTGAGGCGTGCATCGACGGCACCTGCATCGCCGAAGACGAGCGCTGCTCGGACAGCAATCCCGACGGCTCTTGCCCCGACGGCGAGAGCTGCCTGGAGGGCTCGTGCGTCGACGAAAGCGACGTCTGCTCGTCGGACAACCCCGACGGTGAGTGCGAAGGCGATCTGGAGTGCATCGGCGGCCAATGCATCGACGGCGACGACGAGTGCTCGGACACCAATCCCACCGGCACCTGCCCCGGAGACGAGACCTGCCAGGGCGGCACCTGCGTGGCGGACAGCGCCCCGGCCAGTTGTCACGACGGTATCCAAAACGAACTCGAGACCGACGTCGACTGCGGCGGGCCGCGCTGCGCGGCGTGCCGAGTCGGCCAGGTCTGCGACGACGACACCGACTGCTCTACGCTGGCCTGCGATTCGACCTGTCAGTCTGCTGCGCCCAGCTTCGAGGTCGACGAGGACTTCGAGACCGGCGACTTCTCCAAATTCCCCTACGACTTCGAGGGCAACCTCGACGAGCCCAATCCCTGGGAGATCGAAGATGAGTCGGGCGCCTGCCATGACGGCGACTATTGCATGCGCACCAGCGTCTTTCACGAGCACGACGAGACGACCTCGGTGTCGCTGTCGCTGAGCGTGCGCCAGGACACCACGGTCAGCTTCTGGGTCAAGACCAACACCGAGCCCGGCGAGCACTTCTTCCGTTTTTATGTCGACGACAACCTCGAAGAGGAGATCTCCGGGCAAAACGACTGGATGCAGGTCACCGCCGACGTCCCGGCGACCGGCCCCGGCGGCGACGACCGCGTGCTGACCTGGGAGTATCATCGCTCCGACTTCCTCGACCCGGACCACTCGCCGTGGAACGAGGTCTGGATCGACGACATCGATATGCCCGAGTGGAATACTCCGCCCACGGTGCCCGTGCTCCAGGAACCGGGCAACGGTCAGGTGGTCATCGACGACGAGCCCACCTTTCGCTGGCGCAGCTATGACCCGGACTTCGACCGCATCATCTACGAGGTCGAATACGACACCGACCCGGCGTTTTCCGACCCGGTGTCGACCGGCGAGACCTACGACTTTCTGATGACGCCCTCCGAGCCCCTCGACGACGACACCGTCTATTATTGGCGAGCACGCTCCAAAGACGACGTCGACTACCGATGGAGCGACTGGTCGGATGTGTCGACCTTCCGCGTCGACCTCGACGACGAATACGACCGCCGCTGGGAGCAGAGCCTGGGCAGCGAATTCGCGCTCAACGACCTGGACAATACCGAGGTCTCGGGCGATTCGGTGCTCCTCGCAGACAACGAGCACACCGAGTCGATGTCGGCGACATCTCAATCGACCAGCCTGGCCGAATTTGACTTCAGCGGACTTCCCGCCGCACGCCCCGGCAGCGACGCGACGCTGGCATTCTCCGGCGGAGTCAACCGCTATCAGGGGTGTTATACCTGTTATAGCGGAACCACCTCGCTGGCCGTGCGAGCAAACGGCAGCAATATTGGCGCGCTAGCCGAGAGCCAAGCTTGCTCGTCGTGCGTCACGCGCAATCAATCAGTCACGTTTTCTGATCCGGACTCGGTGATCGCCAACGGTGACCTCCAGGTCGAGGTCGAGCCGCCGGGTTACAGCGGCTGTGGCACCTATTACGCCACCCTATGCGGCAGTTGGACCGCCGAGTTGACCTATTCAACGGCCGGCTCTGGCACGACGACCTCGGTGCCGATCTACTTCGACTCCTTCGATACCCAGAAGAACTGGGAGAAGTTGTACTTCGACGCCTCCGGCGACGTCACCGTCCAGGTGCTCGACGCCGACGGCGACGTCGTCCCCGACGCCGACGTGCCGGGCAACTCCGACGGCCTCGAGCCGGGCACCCATATGCTGTGGCACCTCGACCCGGCCGACTATCCGGTGATTCACCTGCGCGCCAATATCGAGGATGACGGCGAGCTTCACGGCTGGCAGGTCTACGCCAACGACGGCTTCAAGTGGCACTTCGGCAACGACGACGAGGCCGAGTCCTGGGAGGTCCTCGACGAGGACGCCACCCCCAGCGTCGAGGTCCTCGACGGGGTGTTGCGCTTCGACTCGACGGCCAGCGGATCGAATCCGCGCATCGTCTACACCTTCCCGCAGGCCGTCGACGCCGACCGCTTCGACGAGATGATCGTGCGCCTCAAGACCAGCAACGACACCACCGACGACACCGTCACGATGTATTGGGAGAATAACTTCGGGTACTTCGACTCGGTTCGCACCTTCGAGGAGACGCTCTTTTTGGCGACCTTCAAGGAGGTCAGCTTCGACCTGACCGTCCAGCCCAACGCGCCCCAGCAGCCCTGGCAGGGCACGATCGACGCCGTGCGTATCGACCCCGTCGACCGCTTCGTCGACGCCGCCGGTGACCCCGACGACGGCTGGGTCGAGATCGACTACGTCTGGCTGCGCTGAGCGCGAAGCACCGGGGGCGAGGAAGATGATTCAGACAAAAAAGAAGTAGATCATCAGCGTGCTGACCACCAAGAAGATGGCCGACAGGATGCTGCCGGCCTTGAGATAGTCGGCGACGCGGTAGCCGCCGGGAGTCATCAGCAAGGCGTTGACGTGGTGGGTGGGCAGCACGAAGGAGTTGGCTGCGCACACGCCCACCTGCAGGACCAGCGCCTGCGGGGGGAGCCCGGCCATCGCGGCCATCCCGAGCACCAGCGGAACCAGCAACACGGTCGCGGCCACGTTCGAGATCAACAGCGACAACACCGTGGTCAGCCCCCCCACCGCCAGCAGAACCAAGAAGAGGTGGGCGCCCTCGAGCGCGGCGACGAGGTTCTCGGCGATCATCGCGGCGATGCCCGAATTCTCCATGGCCAGGCCGATGGGAATCAGCCCGGAGATCAAAAAGATCACCTTCCAATCGATTGCCCTGTAGGCCTCCTCGATATTGAGCACGCCGGTCACCACCATGACCACCGCCCCGGTCATGAAGCCGATGGAAATCGGCAAGTCGGTGGCAAGGACCACGGCGAGCGCGCCGGCAAAGCTAGCCACCGCCATCCACGCTTGCTCGGGGTTTTTGGGCTCGTGCTCAAAGGGGGTGACGCTGATGAAGTCTTCGCTCTCGTTGAAGAACTGCAGGTTGTCCTTCTTACCGTGCAGCACCAAGGTGTCGCCCGCCTTGATCTTGCGGTCGGCGATCCCCTCCTCGACGACTTCGCTGTCGCTGAAAAACAGCACCACCTGCACGTTGTAGGTCTCCCGAAGCGCCGCCTCGCGCAGGCTCTGGCCGACGATCGCCGAGCGCGCCGGAATGACCACCTCGAGGTAGCCGCGCTTGGTGCCGGCCGGCGCCTTATCCTCCTGCTCGATGAGCTCGAGCATATTGTCCTCGGCAAACCCCATCGCGTCGGCCTCGCGGCCCTGGATGACCAGGTGCTGGCCGGGCTCGAACCGCATCTCCTTGTCGATCATGGAGTCGCTGACCTGGACGCTATAAGCCCGCAGAAGGTTGACGTCGTAAAGCTCGCCCATCCGCGACTCCTCGACCGACTTTCCCAACAGCGGGCTATCCGGCTGGATCCGAAACGTATAGATGGCGTCGGATAGGCCCCAGACGTTGATGCGCTTTTTGCCCGGCGAGACCGCCGCGATCTCTTTGAGTTCGGAGGGAAAGACCAGCGGGCCGAGCAGCGTGAAGTAGGCCACCCCGACCAACAATAAGACGGCACCGATGGGGGTGACCGTGAACAGGTCGAAGGTGGCCAGACCGCGGTGGGCGAGAAGGTCGTTCAACACGATCAGCGAGCTGGTGCCGACCATCGTCAGCGTGCCGCCGATGAGCGCGGCGAAGCCCATCGGCATCAGCAGGCTGGACACCGGGATCTTCTGGCGCTTGGAGACCTCCATCATCACCGGCAAAAACAGCGCGGCCGCGCCGATATTTTGCATCAGCCCGCTCATCGCCCCGACGGTCAGAGACACCGTCGACAGAATCTGGCGCCGGCCCTTACCGGCCACGTTCAAGATGAAGCTGGCCAGCTTGTCGGCCACGCCCGATTTGAACAGCCCGCGCCCCATGACCATCACCCCGATGATCGCCAACACCGCGTTGCTCGAGAATCCCGAGCGCGCCTCCTCCGGCGAGATCACTCCCACCCAAGTCAGGGCGAGCATGGCCATCAATGCCACCAGGTCGATGCGCCAAAATTCGGTGACGATCAACACGATGGTGACGACCAGGATGGCCGAGACGATGAGCAACTGCGGGTCCATGAAGGCGTGCTCCTGTGGCTTGGATGGAACTCACATGCCGGGCGTGGCGCGACCGAGGCCATCGCGAGATAGCCGGGATAACAAGCCTGACTGACAAATACCACAGAAGACGCGCCGAATCTCCGTTGGCGGGGACTCGTGGTGCATTCAGTCCCAAAGTCGCTATACTCCCGTGCATCGTCTTTCACGCTGAGGTCCCCATGCAGCTTATCTGCGCACATTGCGACGCCCGCACCTATGCCGACGCCCCCTGCTCCTCTTGCGTCTAGGAGCCGCTGCTGCGCGGCCGGTACGCGCTCATGGCGGTATTGGGCGAAGGCGCGTCCGGGACGACCTACCGCGCCCGGGATGTGGGCTCGTCGAACGGATCGGGCTTCGATGTGGCCATCAAGGAGCTGGCCTTTCACCGCGTCGACACCTTCCAAGGCCCAAGAGCTCTTCGAGCGCGAAGCGGCGGTGTTGTGCCGGCCAGCGGCGTCTAGAGTGAGGGCGATGCTGGTCTTTGCCATCTCCTTGAACGAGTGCGGCCCCCGACGGGGCGATGACGAGCCGAAACTGGTCACGGTGCGCCTGAGGGTGACTCCCTCCGGTGACGTGGCTTGGGCGGAACAAAAGGGCGAGGAGCATCCCAGCGCCTACGCAAAATGCGTCCTCGACGTGGTCGAGAGCCTCTTCTTCCCAACATCGAAGAAGCCGCTGACCGTCAACTTCCCGCTCATTTACCGGCGTTGAATCGCGTAAGGTGGCCGCTGTCGACGCTGGCCCCGTCGATCACCGCGCGCACCGTATCGCGCAGGTTCGACGCCTCGAACGGCTTTTCGATGCAGGTCGTGTGTGCCGAACTCACGATTTTTTCGTCGATCTCATCAGTCGAATAGCCCGACATATAGATAACCGGGACGTCGGCGAAGCGCGTCGGTAGCGCTGCGATGAACTCGGGGCCGTTCATCACCGGCATGACGATATCGGTGATGATGAGATCGATGCTCTGATCGCCACCGTCGAGCACCTCTAGCGCCTCGGCGCCGTCGGCGGCGTAGAGCAACTGGTAGCCGTGCGGCTCGAGTACTCGCCGGGCGGCACGAGCGACCAGCTTATTGTCTTCGACCAGGAGGATCGTTTCATGGTGGAGGGGAGCCGGCGCCGAGGCCGCCGGACCCGTATCGGGGGACTCGTCCGGCAGGGCGTCGACGCGGGGCAGATGAACCTCGAAGGTCGCTCCTTCGCCGGGATCGCTCGACACCCGGATGAGGCCGCCGAGTTGATTGACGATGCTGTGGGCCATGGCCAGGCCCAGCCCCGTGCCCTCCTGGGGGCCCTTGGTCGTAAAAAAGGGGTCGAAGATGTCCTCGATAGTCGCCTCGGAGATGCCCTGACCGGTGTCTGCGACCCTGATCACCACATATGCGCCGGCGTCGATGGACGGCTCCGCGCGAGCCAGCGGCTCGTCGAGCGTGACCTCGTCGAGCTCGATGATGATGGTGCCCATCCCGTCGATCGCGTCTCTGGCATTGACGATCAGGTTGACCAGAACCTGCTCGATTTGGCGAGCATCGACCCGAACCGGGGCGGGACGCTCGGAGGGCTGCCAGACCAGGCCGATATCGTCATCGAGCAATCGCTCGAGCATACTGAGAATGCCGCCGATCAACTCTCGCAGGTCGACGACGCGCACGTCGGGGGGGGGGTGGCGGCTAAAGGTGAGCAACTGGCGGACCAAATCGACGGCACGTCGGGTTGCGCTGCTGGCATCTTGGATGCTTTGATATAACGGCGTGTCTTCTTCCAGCGTGTGATGTGCGTGGTCCACCGCCGACAGGATCACCGTCAGGAGGTTATTGAAGTCGTGCGCAATGCCGCCGGCGAGCCGGCCGACGCTCTCGAGCTTTTGAGCCTGAGCCAACTGTTGCTCGAGTTCGCGGCGCTGACTCAAGTCGGTCATGCTCCCCACGGTGCGAATGGCCCGACCCTGGTCGTCGCGGATGATATAAGTCCGATCGAGCACGTAGGCATAGCCGCCGTCTCGTCGTCCAAAACGATACTCGATGGACCACTGCGAAGCGTCCGAGTCGAGCCCGGCTTGGACCTCATCCAAGACCCGCTTGCGCTCGTCGGGGTGGATGAAGCTGCGCCACGACTCCCCATCCAACGGCTCGGCCGAACGCAGGTGGCCAAAGAGCGTCTCGTAGGCCTGGCTCCACCATATTTCGTCCCTTTGGAGATCCCAGTCGCGGATGGCGTCGTTGGTCGCCTGTGAGAGAATATCGAGCCGCTCGAGGCTGCATCGAAGCTCGGCCTCGGCCTCGACGCGCCTGGTGATGTCACTGATGAACCCCTCGATTTCTTCAACCCCGGACTCATCGGTGCCGACAGCTCGGCCTCGCTCCAAGACCCACTTCTGAGAGCCGTCTCGGCAATGAATCCGGTAGACCAACTCGAAGGGTCGTTGGTGGTCAATCGCGCTCTGGACCTCATCCCAGACCATCTGCTGGTCATCGGGATGAATGAGCTCTCCAAACTCCAGCGGAGAACCGTCGACCAACTCGTGCGGCCCATAGCCGGTCAACGTCCGGCTGCCACCGCTGACATAATCGAAGGGCCAATCGGGCTTGTTAAAACACCGATAAGCCATGCCCGGCAGGTTATCCATCAGGACGCGCAACTGACGGCGAGCCTCGTCGCGTGAGCGTTCCATCTCGCGCCTGGACAATTCGGCGGAGATTCGCTCGGCTAAGATGCTCATCGCCGAGCGAATGATCTCGGCATATTCGATCGGCGAGGTGTCGATGATCGCCAATACACCGATGACCTCGCCGTCGTCGGAGCGCACTGGCGCGCCCGCATACGACTCCAGGTCGAACTGCGCGAGGATGGCGTCGTCAGGGTAGGCCTGCTGGGCGTTTTGGCCGACCACGTAGGGGCGCCCCTCGATGGTCTCCTCACAGGGCGTACCGTCGACCTGATAACAGGCCTGCGGTTGGGCTTTGCCGTCGAAGATGAACACCTTCGAGCGAACCCTGCGAGAACCGGGCTCCCAGAAGGCCAACATGCAGCCCCGGACGTCCAGAATATCGGCGGCCTTGCCGACCAGCGACTCGACGAAATCCTCGTCGATCGGCGCAGACACCGCCTGGGCGATGCGAACGAGCATCGAGTTGGCCTCACGCAGCGATGTCACTGCGCCAGCATCTGTTGGCGCGGCGTCCATGCCTTCTTCGCTGCCCATCGTCTCTCCTTGGGGGCCTGTTTGAGTCGCGTGGATGACGCTCGAACCCTCACCCACAATTCTTTGCCGGGACCGTCGACGAGCTTAGCAGGAATTTATCAGTCGGTCAGCCGCACTCGTGTACCCATGGCCTCGCCGAAGGTGCTCACGTCGAAAGTGACGTTGTAGTACTAAGCAAAAACATAGATTTATGCTATTTTCGACCTCCCAATCCACTGTGTTTTGCTAATGAGACGACGATGACCCAAACTCATCGACATACTCGCGCTTTGAGCTGGGTGCTCTGCACCCTGCTGACGTTCTCGGCGGCGTGCGGCTCCGATGCCGACGGCGCCAATAATAGCTCGCAGGACAATAACACCAGCGCCCACCAGGTCGACGAGTCGACGGCGCAGCTCTCCGAGAACGGCACGTTTTATGTGATGTACTCCGCCGATCCCGCCCCGATTCCCTTCAACGAGCTATTCGACCTGGTGGTGATGGTCCACGACGGCGAGGACCACTCGCAGATGCTCATGGACGCCGAAATCGAGGTCGAGGCGACGATGCCCGCCCACGAACACGGCATGAATACCGAGCCGACGGTCACCAAAGAGGACGACGGCAGCTTCTTGGTCGAGGGCATGAAGTTTCATATGCGCAGCGATACGGCCGAGGACAAATGGCAAGTCCACGTCGACGTCACCCACGAAGAGACGACCGAACGGGCCACCTTCAACGTCATGTGCTGCGAGGAATGATGTCTGGTCGGCTTGCTTTTTGGGTGGCGTGCGCGGCCGTGGCGATGGCCGCAGCCTGCTCGGATGCCGGGCCTGCGCCCGACGAGCAGGCCGACGAGCCCGAGCTGCGTGATCCGTCCGGCCTATTCTCCGGCGCCGAGCTCGGTAAGATCGCCCAGCTCTCTCCCGAAGATATCCCGCGGCCCGCAGACCCCACCAACGCCTTCGCCCACGATGAGGGCGCAGCAAAGCTGGGCCAGGCGCTGTTTTTCGACACGCGTCTATCGTCCGATGGCGAGCAATCCTGCGCCACGTGCCACCAGCCGGATCACGGCTTTTCCGACCCGAAGAAGGTCTCCGAGGCCGTCGGGACGACCGCTCGCCACGCGCCGTCACTGCTCAACGTGGCCTACAATCGCTGGTACTTCTGGGACGGGCGCGCCGACTCGCTTTGGGCGCAGGCGATCGAGCCCCTGGAGGCGCCCCACGAACAGGGCACCACGCGACTGGACATCGCCCACCTGGTCGCCGGCGACGCCGAGCTTCGCGAGGCTTATGAGTCCATCTTCGAGCCGCTTCCGGACCTGTCGGACACCTCCCGTTTTCCGGAATCTGGCCGGCCCGTCCCCAACGACGACGAGCATGCCCACGCCCAAGCCTGGGAGTCGATGGACGACGACGATCAGCAGACCGTCAACCGCATCCTGAGCAACGCCACCAAGTCGATCGCCGCCTACCAGATGCAGCTCGTCTCGGTGGACGCGCCGTTTGACCGCTATGTCGACGGGCTTCGCACCGGCGACCAGGACAACCTCGACGCGCTGACCGACAGCCAAAAGCGTGGACTGCAGCTATTCATTGGCGAGGCCGGCTGCCTGGACTGCCACTCCGAGGCAATGTTCACGAACCTGGAGTTTCACAACCTCGGCCTGGCCCCGCGCGCCTGGCTGACGGCCGAGGACCTCGGGCGCTGGGCCGGCATCGAAGACGTCAAAAACGACCCGTTCAACGCCGGCGGCCGCTACAGCGACGCCCCCTCATCGCGCAAAGCCGACGAGCTCGAGTTCTTGGCCCGCCGGCCCGAAAACGAGGGCCAATTCAAGACGCCCACGCTGCGCAACGTCGAGCTAACCGCCCCGTATATGCACGGCGGGCACTTCGAGACCCTCGAAGAAGTCGTGCGTTTCTACTCGGCGCTCGACGAGTCGCCGGTGCTCGTCGGCCACCGCGACGAGACCCTCGAGCCCCTCGACCTCGACGACCGGCAGGTCGCCGACCTGGTCGCCTTCTTGAAGGCGCTCACCGGCCGGCCGGTCGACCCATCACTGACCGAAGCGCCGACATCGGCGCTTCGGGAGTGAGCCGACCGGCCCCCCGGCTCCATCACTGGCAATCAGCCCGCGACGGCGTGTCCGCCGAGTCCAACCGGCCGGCCACGAGTTGGCCGCGGCTGCCGTCGCCCCAGCAATATAAGTGCCCGTCTCGGCTCAACGCGCAGGTATGGGCGTGGCCTGCAGAGACCTGCGAGAACGCCAGCTCGGAGTCCACCGCTCGGGGCTGGAGCGCGGCGCCGGACTCCTCATTGCCCAAGCGGCCGTCGACGCCGCTGCCCCAACAATACAGCCGGCCGTCCTGCGCGATGGCGCAGGTATGCGTGCCACCGGCGCTCAGCACGTTGAACTCGACGCCGGCGCGCACCTTTTGAGGCTCGTGGTTGGTCTGTCGGGTCTCGTCGCCCAATTGGCCGTGGCTATCATTGCCCCAGCAATAGGCCTTGCCGGTACCGCTGAGCCCACAGGTGTGGTTGGCGCCGGCCTCGACGAAGATCAGCGCCTCGGGCGCGTCGACCGCGGTAGGCTCGAGGAGATCGTCCAGCTCCTCTTGGCCAGCCTGGCCCAGGACGTTGGCGCCCCAGCACAAGACCTCGCCGGTGGCCTTGGCCGCGCATGTATGAAAGCCGCCGGTCGTCACGTCGACGAAGTCCTGCGTATTCGACTCGATGGGGGCGGGCTGGTTGCGTTCTTCGTCGGTGCCGTCGCCAAGTTGGCCGTAGTCGTTTCCGCCCCAGCAATAGACCTCGCTGTCGTAGGTCAGCCCGCAGGTGTGATTGGCGCCCGTGGCGATGTCGATAAAGCGGAGCTCCTCGGAGACCCGAACGGGCTCGTCGGCGTAGCGGCCGGCCTCCGGGCCGAGCTGCCCATAGCTATTATCGCCCCAGCAATAGGCTCGGCCCACTCGGGTCAGCGCGCAGGTGTGGTGCGAGCCGGCGCGGACCTCCCAGAACGCCTCGAGCCCGCTGCGCTCGGCGCCGGCTTCGGTGGCATCGAGCGTCTGGTCTCCCCAGCATAGGACAGCTCCGGTGGCGTCGACCGCGCAGGTATGGGCGCGGCCGGCGCTGACGCGTCCACCGGCGAAGGGATTGTCGACCACCCCGTCGCAATCATTGTCGATCCCGTCGCACACTTCCTGTCCCGCGTTGGACACCTCACACTCGCAGCCGTCTCGGCTCACCTCACCGCCGGCTTCGCCGTAGCCCAACTCGCAGGAGTAGCGACACGTGCCCGTCGGCGAACACCACTGCACGGCGTTGGGACGCTCGACACAATCGGTGTGGTCGGAGCAGGTCTGCGACGACGGGGCCGGCGCATCGGCATGGTCGGCCTTGCCACCGTCGGTCGCGTCTGTGCTCTGAGACTCCTGTTCGGCGGTCG
The DNA here is from genome assembly GCA_046545675.1 of Persicimonas sp. Lineage (GTDB taxonomy): Bacteria > Myxococcota_A > Bradymonadia > Bradymonadales > Bradymonadaceae > CAYLTX01. The sequence goes on along the minus strand of JBKGZI010000043.1, from coordinate 4,292 downwards.
CGGTCTGCGCCGCGCTCTGATCTTCGTCGACCAACGAGCAAGCCGAACCCGCCAGTAGCAGTAGAATAGCCAGACACCCCACGATCCATTTATCTATTTGAAAACGCATCTATATCTCCTGTGCTTATTCGTTAAATTGCCATGTGAGCAGCCATGTCCATGACCCTCACTCTGGTTATCGGCAATTTCGCGAAATCGTTGCGTCCAGGAGGGGAAGATCGCCCCGTGAGAGGCTGCTCGACGCGCTTTTCTTTAATCTTGGCTAATGGGTAGACAGGCCGAACTCTTCGGGGCTGCTCAGGTCGCGGGCCAGGCCGGTATGCTCCTCGGTGGCTCCGAAGCTGGACATCGGCTCGGGGTCGAAAACCGACGGCCTCGCAGCGAGCGTGGGAACCAGCGATTCGATCTCGGAGCCCTCCCACGCTTCGAGGTCCCGGCCAAAGATGCGAGCGGCGGCCTCATTGGCGCTTTGCACTTGCCCGGACGCGTCGACGGTCAAGATGCCGTCCGGGGCGGTCTCTACGACAGCCCGAGTCTCGGCCTCCTTTTTCTCGACGGTCCCGGTCAACCAACCCTGCATGCTGTCCTTGAGGTAAAAGAGACCGTAGACGGTCGTGCTCAACGCAAATAATTCGATCATTCGACGCGCCGGAAAGCGCTCCCCCGTCACGTCGATCGAAGCGATGATTCCTGCTTGCCCGGCGAAGAACATCGCCGTCCAGGTCAGCAAAACGAGGACCATCCAGACGGTCGCGGTCTTGACGCCGCGGAAAATCACCCCCTGTAACGGAATCAACAATAACCAACTCGCACCGGGAGCGAGCACCCCTCCGGTCGCCACGGCCCGACGACGACCGCCAGCGCCGCGGTAACCGAGCCGAGAAGCCAGTAGACGAACACCGAGGAGGCCAATCCCCAGGGAACGAGCACGAAGACGGTCCGCACGGCGATCTGTGCCTGGCGCCGCTCGACATCCCCCTCGGCGGCAAAACCGTCGGGGATAAATCGGTCGGCTAGGCTGCTCATGGCTTCACTTCTCGTGGCGTCGTCGTATTAAACCAGAAAACTCCTAGTTTTCACACCTTTATGCTATCACAGCAGTATATATTTACTCAAAGAATACTGCTCGCCGCCCCACCCCACGCCCATCGTCAGCCAATCTCCCGGCGTGCATCGCTTGATGCGTTTGTGTCCGTTACGATGGAAGCATCAATCACAATGACCTTCTCCATCGATATGTCCGACGGTGGTGGACTGTGCCTCGAGGAATCCGCGCAAGTCCGTGATGTCGTGGCTGCCGACCTGGTAGCGGCTCTCGGCGGTGATGTCGACGTCGGCGAGCTCGTCGAGGGTCACGTCGCCGTCGTCATCGGCGTCGGCCGAGGCGATGAGGTCGAAGGCGAGGTTCGGCTCCTCGGCGACCAGGTCGTCGTAAAAGAAGTGATCGGCGTGGATCGTCAGTTGGCTGGTGGCCGAACCTCCGTCGTCGATATGCGCGTCGGTCTGGCAATCCTCGTAGAGTGCGTCGGTGTCGAAGGCCCACGAGAAGCTCTTGGTCTCGTCGTCCTTGGTGGCCGTGCCCTCGACGAGCAGCGCGGGCTGGTCGTCGTCGGGTGCAATACGATAGTCGAGCGACTCGTATCGGCCCGCGGGCGCGACGACTTCGGCGACCAGATGGCCCTCGCCGGCCGAATCCTCGGTCAATTCGACGGTATGAACCCCATCGACGCTGGCAGTCTCACCGTCGTCATTGCTCGCCGAGATATCCGAGACGGTCACCTCGAAGCGCGAAAACTCGATCTCCCAGCCGTCGGTCTCGTCGGCGGGGATTTTATCCTCGACGAATTCTTCGCCGTAGACCGTGATGGCGTAGTCGCCCTCGCCTTCGGTGCCGTTGGCTCCGTCGGTGTCAGAGCAGCCGATGAATGCGGCGGCCAGGGCGATAACGATGAGTTGAATCTGGGCTCGTGTGTTCATCTTCATTCCTCTCTCTGGTGGATTCATTGCGGGTCGGGTTGTCGATGGTGACGTTCAAACTGCTCAAATGAGCTACTTGTCCAACGGTGCTCTGGAGATGTCTCAGGTCTCACTGCTGGTGACGATTGAATAGTGGTCGTGGACCTGGAGGGCCCGTTTCAAGCGGTTGTAGGCCGAGGTGTCCGGCTCGAGGACGACTCGGCCTCCATCGGCGCCAGCGAGTTCGTCGAAGTCGATATCGTCGAAGAGCGTGTCGCCTTCGGTGGGGTCGGCCAGGTGAGCGCGCAGCCGGAGCGTCGCCTCGGCGTCGGCGGTCACGGTCGCCTCGAAGGGCGCGCCGATCACGCGGCGGTCCGGGTCCTGGTCGATGGCCGCCTCGAAGGCGATCTCGTCGCCTCCGCGTCGTGCGACACCGGCGATATGCACCGAATGGCCCACGAGCGGATCGTCGGCGTCGACGCCGTCGCCGGACTCGGCGGTCGCGAAGCGGAAATTGGCCCCGGTATATTCGCCGACGATCATCGAAGCGTGCCCGACCGCGGCGCCGTCCTCGGTCCAGTCGACCACAAAACGGCCCGGCATCTCGCCGATGACCGCGCCGCCGGCCTCGTGGCCCGGGTGAGCGTGGGCCACGGGTACGAGCAGCTCGCTGACCGTCGAGCTCGACCCGTGCTGTTCGCCTTCGGTGGTCAGCTCCAGGTCGGCCAAGCCGGTGCGAAAGCTCTGCACCTCGACCTGCCAGCCGAGATTTGTCTCGACCGGCTGGAGGTGGCCGGCCTCGACGACCACCGGCCGTTCGACGCGCTCGGCCTCCTGGCTGTCGGCCGAACAACTCGCGACGGCACTCAGGCTGGCAACGCAAGTTGCCGCGACGAGCACTTTTTGGACTTTGCTTCGGTATTGTCTGGATTTCATCATCACTCCTTTCTGGGTTTATTGACTGTGATTTGCGTATAGATGAGCACTAAAAAACTCGAGTCATGTCGAGATTCAAAACCACGCCGAAAGCGTCGCGCGCAGGCCGCGCGGCGGGCCGGCGACATAGTGAATCGACGGCAAATTGCTGCGCGGGGCGCTCGGGTCCCACCAGGACGCATAGTGGTACTCCCCCTCGCGCCAGCGCGTGCCGAGCGCGTTCTCGACGTGCACATCGAGTTGGAACCAATCCCAGCGATACCCTGCGGTCGCATCGATGAGCGCGTATGGGGCGGCCTTCGCGCCCAGGCCCAGCGGCCGCGCTCCCACCGCCCGGCCGGCGAGCCCGCCTCGCCACCCATCCGGGTGGATCAGGGAGGCGTGCGCCGAGGCCAATAGCCGCGGTGCGCCCGGTACGGGACGGCCCGACTCGCGGAAGCGGGCCTCGACGGCGGTCGCCGATGCCTCCAGGCCCAGCCAATCAACTGGGCTCCATTGGGCCACCGCCTCGACGCCGTAGCGCTCGGTGGCGCTGAGTTCGACATTTGTTCCGGCGACGTGATCGAAGACGCTCTCCCGATCGATCCACACTCCAAAGCCGGCCGCGCTCAGCTCGACCTCCGATGTGGGCGTCCACTTCACGCCCAGCTCGACGTTGTCAGTGGTGGTCGGCGCGGGGTCGCCGCCGGCATAACGGGTGTGGTCGCGGTTTTGGGCGTCGGAATCATCGCGCTGAACGTCACGCGGCGCCGCGACGACCGCGCGGGCCTCGGGTGGGCGCAGGCCGCGCCCATAGGCGCAAAAAATCGCCCAATCCAGGCCCGCAAACACGGTCGCTGCCAGCCGCGGCGAGGCCACGGCAAACCACCGCGTCCCGCTCGCGTCGTCGAGCGTGTCTCGAGCGTCGAGGCCGACGGTGTCGACGCGAGCACCGGCGTCGACCCGCAGCCAGGACACCGGCGACCAGTCGGCCCCGAGGCCCACAGCGCCTAGATGCTCGACGAACTCCAGCGCGCGCGCCTGGCGCCAGACCGCACCCGAGTCGGTGATCTGGTCTTCGCGTTGACCCGCCCACACCGAGCGCCACTCGAGCAGGCCGGACAATTTGGCGGTCGGCGCCAGCCGGCGGGCCCAGCGCGCCAAACCGCCGGCAGTCCAAGCGTCCTCGGCTTGCAGGCGCCGGTCGCCGCGATCGGGAGTTTGCAGGCGACCGGTGAAGTTCTCGTCGAGTTCGAGCCGGCGGGCTTGACCGTAGATGCGGGTATCGAATCGGCCCGCGTCGGTGTCGGCGAGCAGCCGAAGCGAGGCCAGCCCGCGCAGCGAGACCCCGGCCGTGTCGTCAGAATAGGCGTCATAAAAACCGAGCTTTTCGTCGTCCACGTCCTCGATCCGCACGGTCC
>JBKGZI010000042.1:0-21889 GCA_046545675.1 Persicimonas sp. | reverse complement strand
TCCTTGATCCTCTCCCTCCCTTCGCTGTCGCTACGGGTGGAGAGGGAGTTCATCGTCAACCCTCGGCTGATGAACACACTCGTGTCGTCATTGACCCTTGCACACTCGCCGCCAGTTTGGTCGAATCGGGCCGTTGAGAGTTGGAAGATAACGCCGGCTGTGTCACAAGCTTTCGGCATTGAATGCGGATGATCCATGAGTGACGAGAACCAAGGGCACGAGCCCGTGCAGTCAGAGCCAAGCCAGCCCGAGCGAGCCCAGCCATCCCAGCCCCATCAGACTCAGCCCGAGGCGAAGGGTTCGGTCGATAAGCGCGGCATTCTGACAGTGGTGGTCATCTTCGGCGGCCTCTTCTTGATGCTGCTACTCTTTGCGGTCGTCGTCATCACCGCTTTTGGCGGCGACGGCTTCGGCGAAGGTAAGGACCAGGTCGGGGTCATCGAGATCACCGGCCCGATCATGGAGAGCAAGGACACCGTCGAGGATATCCGCCGCTTCGTGCGCCAGGATAATATCGAGGGGATCGTGGTCCGTGTGGACAGCCCGGGCGGGGCGGTCGCGCCCAGCCAGGAGATCTATCAGGCAGTCAAGAGAGCTTCCGACGAAAAGCCGGTCGTCGTCTCGATGGGCAGCACGGCGGCCAGCGGCGGCTACTATATCGCGCTCGGCTCGGAGCACATCATCGCCAACTCGGGCACGGTCACCGGCTCGATCGGCGTCATCTCGCAGCTCTTCAATATCGAAGGCCTGCTCGAGCACGTCGACGTTCGGGTTCACACGATCAAGACCGGCAAATTCAAGGACGCCGGCTCTCCGTTCCGGGAGTTCGACGACGAAGAGCGCGAGTACTTCGCCTCACTGCTCAACGACATCTACGAGCAATTTATCGAAGATGTCGCCAAGGAGCGCGGCATGGAGCTCGACGCGGTTCGTGAAGTCGCTGACGGACGGGTGTTCACCGGCAGGCAGGCCCAGGACCTGGAACTCGTCGACCAGCTCGGCACGTTTCACGACGCGGTCGACTGGATCAAAGACAAGGCCGACATTGACGGTGAGGCCGCGCTTGTCTATCCGCCCGAAGAGGAGCTGGGCATTCTCACCCGGCTCATCGAGGGAGCCACCGACGCCGCGGTCAATAAGGCCAAAACCTCGACCACGCCGGTGGTGGAGTACCGCTTAACTCGCTGATTGCTCGGCTGTTTTACTGTCTTAGAGTCGTTCGAGGATCGTTGTGAAAACTCGCCATCTGATCGCTCTCTGTATGGTCCTCGCGCTCGCGCTGTGGACCTCGACGGTCACCGCGCAGGATGCCGAGGACGAAGACCAGACACCTCCCGGGGCTTCCGAAGCCTCCGACGATGGCTCGCGGGCCAGTGGCGCCGACCAGCCAGCTTCCGGCAGCGTCGAGCGGTTTGCCCTCGCCGAACTCACCGCCCGCGCGGTCACCAACAGCGAGCTGCTGGCCGAATTCAAAGAGCGTCGTGCTCAGGCCAAGTGGGACCGGTATAAAGCTGACCACGCCTGGAGCCCGAGGATTTCGTCGACCACCACCGTCGCCCCGGTCCCATCCAACGCCGAACCGGATCGATTCGAAGAGAATATCGACGAGTTCCTCGATCTGGAAATTGGCCCCTTCGTGCGTGAAGACCTCGATGTCGTGGTGCCCTTGTACACCTTCGGGCGGGTGAGCACTGCCAAGGAACTCGCCGATCTGGGGGTCGAAAACTCCAAACTGGTCAACGAGAAGCAGCGTCTGGACATCATCTTCGAGACCAAGCGCGCCTACTATAGCTTGCGGCTCGCCAACGCTTTCCGGGAGATGCTCGAAGAGGGAGACGAGCTCATCGAAGAACAGCTCGAGGAGATGCAGGATGCCCGTGATTTCGGCGAAGCTGATTTTAATATCAAGGACCTGCGCAAGCTGCAGATCTTTAGCGCTGAGGTCGACTCGCGCGTGGTCGATAACACGCGTCTGGGCAGCATCGCCCAGGCCGGACTGCGGTTTTTGGCCGATATCGACGACGATGTCCAAATTAAGGCACCCAAGCTCGACGACCTCGAGACACCGCCGGAGTTGCGCGACCGCGACTATTACATCGACCAGGCCATACGACACCACCCCGAGATCAATCAGCTCGACAAGGCAGTCGAGGCCCGCCGGTTGGAGCACCAATTGGAGAAGGCGGGTTGGTATCCGAACTTGGCACTCGGCTTTTCGATGGGCGTGGCCTGGTCGACCGAGGAGACCGCGCTGCAGGATATTTGCCGGAGGGATGCCAGCGGTGATTGCAACCAGGTCGGCGATCTATTCGCCGAGCCGTATGGCGACCCGCTCAACGGCTTTTCGGTGCGGGTTGGCCTCGCGCTTCGCTGGAAGATCGATCCGTTCCAGCAATATGCCGACGTCCAAAAGAAGGACTCTCAGCGCCACCAGGTCATCGCGCAGCGCCAGCGCGCCCGGAACGCGCTGAAGTTGGAGGTCACCCGCAGATATCGAGAGGCAGCCGACGCGCGCCAAAAGATCGACATCGACGAGCGCCGCCTCGAGGCCGCGGAGCGATGGCGCAACCAATTCGGCCTGTCTGCTCAGACCGCCGGTGGCGATATGAGCGAGGCCATCGACCCTCTGAAGGCCTTCTATGAGGCGCGCGCCCGATACCTCGAGACGGTCTACAATTATCTCATCGCCCGCGCCGAGCTCGCCCGAACGGTCGGCGCTCCCGGCCTTGGCCCCGACGGCACGGCCACCGTAAACTAAATCCTGTGACCCAAACACTCGACTGAACGCTGGGATTTCCTGGACATATCCGGACCTTAGATTGAATGAAATCCATCGGCGGCGCGTCTATGCCAATGAATGGGCGGCGACACGAACCGCTTGGCAACTCCCAATTTGTATCACCCGACCGGCAACGGTCGTACCTGGAGGTTTTCTCATGCTTGGATCGCTTCGCATCTACCTGTCGACCGCCTTGCTGGCCGGGGTGTTGGTCCTGGCCAGCACCGGGATCGCTTTCGCCGGTGAGCCAACTGATTTCGTCAAGAAGAACGCCACGCAGGTCAGTGAGCTGCTTCGCCAGAAAGACTCGGCGAAGCGCCACGAACAATTTTCGGCCAAGCTCAACCAAATCGTCGACTTCCGAGAGCTCGCCTCACGCGCGCTCGGCGAGCATTGGCAGGCGCGCACGGCCGAGGAACAGCAGACCTTTCTCGACCTGCTTCGCGAGATGCTCGAGGCCAATTATCGCAACAAGCTCGAGGGCAACACCCTCGGCGAGGATTACCAGATCGAATATCTGGAAGAGAAGACCCGCGATAAGCTGGCCATCGTCAAGACCCGCATCAAGTGGGACAGCGGCGAGGAGACGGCTGATTATAAGCTGATCCAAAAAGACGATGGCTGGATCGTCTACGACACGATCATCGACGATATCAGTCTGGTGGAGACCTACCGCGAGTCCTATACCCAGATTATCAAAGACGATGGCTGGGACGCGTTGATTCGGCGCATGCGTGAGCGCGCCAAGGAGCTCAGGACCCAGAATCAATAAACAGACACGTGAATCACTACGGCAAAAAAGCCGGCTCCTTCGAGCCGGCTTTTTTGCCGTAGTGGGTCTATTGCCCCCGCGGTGCTACTGACGGGCGTACTTCTCGAATTCGACCTTACGCTTCTCCATCTCGTCTTCGAGCTTGCGAATGTGTTCGAGGGCCTCGTCGTCGTCGGCAACCAGCGAAAGCGAGCGCACGAGCTTCTCGTGGGCTTTTTCCATATCAGCCTTGGAGATCCGCTTGGGCTTGAGCAGGCGCACGGCCTCGTTTTTGAGGTTGTGGGCGAGCGTCTTCTCGAGGTGGTCGATGGTCGGCTCAGCGCGCCTGGAGGCGACGGTGTCATCTGGAATGTCCAGGAGGACTTCGCGGGCGTCGTGGTGGCGGCCTTGTTCGCTGAGTTCCTCTCCCTTTCGAAGCAATTCGTTGGCGGTCAACTCTCGGCGGGCCTTCTGACGAAGTCGCTGGGCTCGCTCGTTGTCCGGGGCCAGCGCGAGCACCTCGTCGAAGGATGCGACGGCGCGGTTCCACTGGCGCCGGCGCATCTCAGACTCGCCGTCCTCGATCAGCGCCCGGGCTTGCCCCTCCAGGGAGTCGGGCGCAGCGGCAGTCGTCGAGCTCGAGCCGGGGTCTTCGCTCTGTTTTTTGGCGTGCACCAGCCCAAAGACGAGCAGTCCGCCCAGCGCCAATCCGACGAGCACCAGCGCGGCCATTCCGCCGAAAAAAGCCAGGTTGTTGCGCGAGCTGTCCTTGCCTCCATACTCGCTGACATCGACGGAGACGTCACCTTCGGTAAAGACGAACTCGATATCGCCGAACTCGACGAGATCGCCGGGCTTGAGTTTCTTGGCGCTCTTGACCTGTTTGCCGTTCAGGCGTGTGCCGTTGGAGCTGCCCATATCGAGCAGGGTGTACTCGTCGGCGTCGCGCACGATCTTTGCGTGCTGGCGGCTGATGGACTGATCAGAGAGCAGGATGAAGTTGTCGTCGGTGCGGCCGATGGTGTTCTCGATCTCCGAGAGGCTAAACTCCTCGCCGGAGAACGAGTCGTTGACGCGCACCAGCTTGTGGTGGTCGGCGCTGTTGGAGATAAAGAGCGTGTTCAACACGCTCTGGCGGCTGTCTTGTCCGGCGCCCTTGAACTCCAGATACAGATAGAAGTCACCGACGCGGATCTGAGAGGCCGTCCCCAAGTCGCGGCGCTGGATGACGCGCTGGCCGTCGACGATCACTCCGTTGGCGCTGCTCAAGTCCTCGATAAAACAGCGGTCATTTTCGATGAAGATGCGCGCGTGCTTACGGCTGACGCTCGAGGAGGGTAATACGATGTCGCATTCGTCGAGCCGACCGATCACGTAGGAGCCGTGATCAAAGGAGAATTGATCAGCGATCTGACTGTTGGTGTCTTCAATGGTCAGCGTATACATAAGTCCCGTACGACCCGATCAGGTGCGGCGCTGGGGCGATAGAAAACGCGCCACGGCGCCACGGCCTGGTCTGGAGCTCGAAACGCGGCGTGCCGCGCTACTCGTTTGCCAGCCTATTCACCTACCAGCCGACGCAAATCAGTCGCGGAAAATGTCGAAGTCGACCTCGACGCCCGCGTGGCGCAGATCCTCGTAGAATAGCGGGATATACCCGGTCGGGTGGAAGTTCTCTTCGCTGCCCTCGACGCGGAAATAGAAGACGTCGTTGAGGCGGAAGGCGTCGAGATCCACACCCTGGACTTCTGTGATCTGGCGGACGCGAAATCCGTGATCACCGTTGCGATGAACGACCACCACAAAGTCTACCGCGCGGGTGATCTGCTCGCGGAGACCACGCGGGCTGATCTCGGGGTTGCCAAGCAGGCACAGGCTCTCGAGGCGGCCGAGCGCATCGGAGGCGCTGGTGCCATGGGCGGCCAACATACTTCCCTCGGTGCCGCTGGCCGCCGATGAGACCCACTCGTAGGCCTCGGCGCCGCGGCATTCATCGACAATGATGCGCTGGGGGTGCATCGCCACGGCGGTGCGCACCAGGTAACGCATATCGAAGCCGCTGGCCGGTCTGGCCTCCAGACGAACCACCGCGCCCTGAGGCAGATCGAGGTGGGTCGACTCTTCGATGGTGACCATGCGCGTCCCCGACGGGATCTGACGAGCGATCGCCCCGAGGAGGGTGGACTTTCCGGAGCTGGTCGGCCCGGCCACCAAGATGGATCGGCCGGCCTGCACGGCGCGGTCGAGAAATTCGCGCATCCCCGACGACAGCGCGCCGCGCTCGACGAGATCGTCGAGGTTGGGGTGCTCGGTCGGCGGCTTGCGAATCGTCAGAGCTGCGCCGTCGACCGACAGCGGCGGCATGACGACGTGTACACGCGTGCCATCGCTGAATCGAACCTCGTCGGCACCGACCATCGGATCGCGGGTGCCCAGGAGCCGCTGGGCAGCGGCGTCGAGTAGTTGAGGGTGGCTAAAGGCGCGCTCGGCGATCAACATCTTTCCGTCGCGTCGCACCAGAACCTGGTCGAAGCGGTTGACGTAGATGTCGCGGACCTGCGGGTCGTCCAGATACAGGTCGACCGGGCCCAGACCCACGCACTCGTCGGTGATGAGCTCGATGAGTTCATTGCGAGCGACGCGCGGGTTGACCTTGTTGACCGCGTCGGTGACCAGGCGCTGAAACTCGTCGCGATCAGCCGGGGCGGGTGGGTAGTCGAGCGGAAGTTCATCGGCGCCGAGCGTCTCGAAGAGCACCCTCGCCACATCATGTTGTGCGGCATGAAAATCAGCGTCGAATTCGGAGCCGAGCTCCGACGACGCCATTACACCGCCACCCTGAGGATAGGCGGTTCCCGGGCCCATCTCCCGGCCGAGTCGGCCTCCGGCGCGTTCGGCAGGCGGCTCCACCGGAGAGCGCGAAGGCTCGGGTGCCGGCTGCGCCGAGCGGGCGTCCAAATCGGGCGTGGGTGCGCTGGGCGCGTCGGCGCCGCTGGGCACAGGCTCGGATGCCGGCACCGGATTGCCGCCGCTCGAGCGCGACGGGGAGGCCGCGGCGCTCGCCCCACGCGCAGGGTTTCCCGCGCTCGATCGGCGCGGCGACGGATTCCCTGCGCTCGAAGGCCGTGGCTCCTTGGAGGCCGGCTCTTCGCCAAAGTCGAAGTCGTCGAAATCCATCGGGGCGTCGCCGACCGGGCTCTGGGGCTGCTGAGAGCCGGGGCCGGTGGGCCCGCCGGCCGACGATGCGCGTCGGTCGGGGCCCTGGGCGGCGCTGCCTCGACTCGGCGGCTGAGAATCACCGGCGGCGAACAGGTCGTCGACCGGGCCTCCACCTCCCAGTGAGTTGGCAGGCGGGGACTTCACCGGCTGGCGGCCTCCGCCTACCTGGTCTTGGCCCGCAGGCGGCGAGGGCGGCATCGCCCCTCCTCCACCTCCGGCTTCTCCGAACCCGGACTGGCTGGGCTGGGGCGGCTGCGGCGGGCTCTTCGGCGGCTGGTTGGCGGCCACAGCCGCCTCCACCTGCAAAATGAAGTCCCCGATGTAGACCTTGTCATTTGGGGTGATCGGCTGCTCGCCGGTCACCTTGCGTCCGTTGACATAAGTCCCGTTGGTACTGTTCAAGTCCGCGATATGCAGATTGCCAGCGTCGAGCGAAATCCGGGAGTGCTTCTTGGAGACATTGCCCTTGGGGAGGACAATATCGTTCCCCTTCATCCGTCCGATGGTAATCTCGGACTTGTCGAAGTCGTATTGGGACTGTTGCCCACCTTTCTCACTTATCGTAACCGTGACCATGAATGGCAGGTTCTCCTGAACTACAGGGTATGATGCAAACCGATGACCGCCGGCACTATAGCGCGGAGGCATGAGTCGATTGTACGGGCGATCTCAATCCAGTTTCAGGGTGAAATCGTCGCAGAGCAAGCATTTTCTGTCAAGAAATGCCCGGCTTAGCTGTCAACCGAGCTCGGAGAGGCAGCGGGTTTGACCGTGTCGCCATCCTCATTCGAGGTCTCAGCGGCCTCAGGCGACGATTCCGTTGTCCAATCTCCCCCGGAGTCGCCGGCCGGCTCGCCGACAGAATCTTCTGCGGTGGGCGCGGCGGCTTCGACCTTGGCGTCCTCGCCAGCTTCGGACACTCCATCGGCTGCGACCTTCGGCTCGTCCGGGCCAGCCAAATGGCGCGGCTTGATCGGCAGCTTGTCGAAGATCGACTCGTCCTCCGGGGCGTACTCCGGATCGTAGAGATGACAGCGCACGAAGTGGCCGGGTTCGGCCTCGATACTCCGCGGCGACACCGAGTCGCAGGGCCCGAAACGCGCCGGGCATCGGGTGTGAAAGCGGCAGCCGCTTGGCGGATTGATGGGGGAGGGCACGTCTCCCTTGAGCACCACGCGCGCATTGCGCCGCTTCGGGTCGGGCACCGGAATCGCCGAGAGAAGCGCCTGGGTATACGGGTGCAGCGGGTTGTCGAACAGCGCGTCGGTCTCGGCGAGCTCGGCGATCTGGCCCAGGTACATCACCGCGATGCGATCGGAGATATGTTTGACCACCGACAGGTCGTGGGCGATGAATAAATAGCTGAGGTTAAACTCCTCCTGCAGGTCCTGCAGCAGGTTGATGACCTGGGCTTGGACCGACACGTCCAGCGCGCTGACCGCCTCGTCGCAGACGATGAAGTCGGGGTTGAGCGCCAGCGCCCGGGCGATGCCGATGCGCTGGCGCTGGCCGCCGGAGAATTCGTGCGGATAACGCGTGATATATGAGGGCTGCAAGCCGACGCGCTCGAGCAAATCCTCGACGATTTGGCGGCGCTGGTCTCCCTTGGCGATGCCGTGGAATTCGAGCGCCTCACCGATGATGCTCTCCACGGTCATGCGCGGGTTGAGGCTCGAATAAGGGTCCTGGAAGATGATCTGCATCTTGCGGCGCAGCTTGCGCAACTGCTCCGAGGGCAGATCGTAGACGCTGTCGTCGCGGAAATAGACCTTGCCGCCGGTCGGCTCGAGCAATTTCAAGATCGTGCGACCGGTGGTCGTCTTCCCGCACCCGGACTCCCCGACCAGACCGAGCGTCTCGTTGGGATAGACGTCGAAGTTGACCCCGTCGACGGCCTTCACGTCGCCGACGTGACGGCTGAAGATACCCTTTCTGATGGGGAAGTACTTCTTGAGGTCGCGCACGCGAACCAGCGGCTCACGGTCGGACGGCGCGGACATCTTCGGGTTTATTTTATTGACTGCAGAGGTCATAGATCGATCTGTGTAGGACGTGATTTGATTCAGCCAGCGCGGTCGAGGGATCCGTCCGTCGAGGCCAGAAATTCTGTCGGGTCGGCCTTGTCGCCGCCCGGCTTGGGGCCGGTCTTTTCCTTGGTGCCCTCTCGAACCTCGTCGGCGTACCAGCAGGCCGAGAAATGGCCGGCCTCCTGATTTTTGATCGGCGGAAGGTCGCTGCACTCATCGGTGGCAAACTCGCAGCGCGAGCGGAACCGACATCCCGACGGAAAATCCTGCGGGCGAGGGACCATCCCCGGGATGACATAGAGGCGGTCCTTGCGAGTGGCGTGGGCCGCATCGATCTGGGGCAGACTGCTAAATAGCCCTTTGGTATAAGGGTGGGATGGGGTGGCGTAGATCGTCTCCGCCGAGCCATATTCGGCGATCTGTCCGGCGTACATGACGGCCACGTCGTCGCAGATCTCGGCGACCACGCTCAGATCGTGGGTGATAAATAAGATCGACATGCCCATCTCGTCTTGCAGCTCGCGCAGCAGGTCGAGGATCTGGGCCTGGATGGTCACGTCCAAGGCGGTGGTCGGCTCGTCGGCGATGAGCAATTTGGGCTTGCAGGTCAGCGCCATGGCGATCATGGCGCGCTGCTTCATGCCGCCGGACATCTGGTGGGGGTACTCGTCGACGCGCTCGTGCGGCGATGGGATGCCCACCCGCTCGAGCATGTGAATGGACAGCTCACGCGCCTCTTTATAATTGACGTCCTGATGGAGCTGGATGGCCTCGACGATCTGGTTGCCGATCGTATAGACCGGATTGAGGCTGGTCATCGGCTCCTGGAAAATCATCGAGATGTCGTTGCCGCGCACCCGGCGGAGCTGCTTTTCGGAGTACTTCGTCAGGTCGTTGCCCTCGAAGAGAATCTCGCCGCCGACGATCTTGCCCGGTGGCTTGGGGATCAGCCCCAAGATGCTCAGCGAGGTCACCGATTTGCCCGAGCCGGATTCGCCGACCAGCCCCATGGTCTTGCCACGCTCGATGTCGAAGCTGACCCCGTCGACCGACGGCAGCACGCCGTCGTCGGTAAAGAAGTAGGTGCGAAGGTCGCGCACCGACAAGATCGGGTCGTCGATATCGGTTTTGATGTCGCGGTCTGCCATAAGGGATCACTTGCGCATTTTGGGGTCGATAGCGTCTCGGACGCCTTCACCGACCAGGTTCAACAGACTGACGGTGATGAAAATTGCGAAGCCGGGAGCCAGGATCAGCGCCCATTGGCCGGTCTGTCGGCCGGTGGTCAAGATCTGGCCCCAACTGGGCGCGGTGGGCGGCCCCAGCCCCAGGAAGCTAAGCGAGGCTTCGATGAGGATGGCTCCGGCGACCCCGAAGGTCGCCGCGACCAGAACCGGGCCCAGCGAATTCGGCAGGATATGCCGAAAGATGATTCGGCTGCGCCTGAGACCCAACGCCTCGGCGGCGTGGACGAATTCCTGGTTTTTCAGACGCAGGAATTCACCTCGGACCAGGCGGGCGACCTTGGTCCATCCGGTCAGGCCGATGATCACCATGATGTGGAAGATGGACGGGTCGTCGATGAAGCCGCGAATGGTCAGGATCAAAAAGAAAGTCGGGAAGCACAGCATGACCTCGATCATGCGCAGGATGACCATGTCGACCTTGCCGCCGAAGTAGCCGGCCAGGCTGCCCAGGATGGCGCCAATGGTCATATAGATGGCCACGGCCACCACTCCGATGGTCAGCGAGATACGCGTGCCGTACAGAAGCCGGGTCATGACGTCGCGGCCGACACCGTCGGTGCCCAGCCAGTGCTCCAAGCTCGGAGCGGCCTGAACCGCCATCGAGTCGACGTCCCGATAGGAATACTCGACCAGCGGGAAGATAGCCTCGACGCCCTCCATGTCGGCCAGGGCGACGTAGTCGACGTAGGGCTGGCTAAAGCCGCCCATAAACGCGGCCAGACATACCCCGGCCAGCACAATGATGGACACGCCCACAAATTTGAGGCGCACCAGCTTGTAGTGCTCTTTGTCCTCGAAGCTCTTGACCTGCTTGAAGCCAAACCACGCCAACAGATTCAGCGGCGTGGCGAAGAGCAGCACGTTGAAGAAGATGTCGACGCCGCTCTCGAAGAAGTTCGAGTCGAAGAGGGCGGCGAACCAGGGAAACGAGACCCCCTGCAACGGCTCGGGTCCCACGCCTTCGGGCACCGAGATATAGAAGGGCACGTTCATCGCCACCACGGGTGCGATCATGGCCAGCACGAACAGAAATCCCACGCCCCATAGACTCCACAGGCTCAGCGGGTACTTCTTGAACTGGCCCCACACAATCTCGGGGTACGATTTGTACTCCGGGCGCGGTGCTTTGGATGTGGTCTGCTCTTTGGACATGGGTCTCTAGTGCGTTCCCAGGCGTTCAATCGAAGCTGATACGGGGGTCGACGATGGCGTAGCTGATGTCACTCAGCAAAATCCCCACCAGCGTCAACACCGCCGAGGCCAGCGAGAGCGCCATGATGGCGTTATAATCTTTGAGCGTGATGCTATTCAGCAGATAAAGGCCCATGCCCGGGATATTGAAGACGAACTCCAGGACCACCGAGCCGCCGATAATCGCCGGGAGCAGGGTGCCGAGCAGGGTGAGGATCGGAATCATGCCGTTTCGCACGGCGTGCTTGATGATGACCATCGGCTCGCTGAGGCCCTTGGCGCGCGCGGTGCGGATATAGTCGGCGCGGATGACATCGAGAAGTCCGGTTCGCGCATAGCGGCTCAGGCTGGCCAGCGCTCCGTAGGTCAGACAAAAGACCGGCAGGAGCATGTGGTAGCTGACGCTGCCGATGTATTCGAGCGTGGTCATCTGGTCGGCGTTGTCGCCGACGAATCCGCCCGTGGGGAAGATGTCCCAGGGGTTTCCGATGGTGAACCACTGAAGCAAGAGCACCGCCGTAAAGAAGCTCGGCAGGCTGTAGAGCATAAAGAGCAGGATGGTCACGACTTGGTCGGCGCGCGTATGCTGCTTATAGGCGCTCCAAACACCCAGGGGCACGCTGATCAGATAAGCAAAGAACACCGAGAAGAAGCCCAGGGTCATCGAGACCTTCATCTTCTCCCACAGGTTCGGAAGGATGGGCTGCTTGTCGACGTGGCTGATGCCGAAGTCCAGGGCGATGACGTTCGCCATATATTTGGCGAAGCGAGTGTCGGCAAACGTCACGGCGAGCTTGTCTTGGAAATCATGGTGGAAGTGGTCGCCGATCTTCTGGCCTTCCTTCCACGAGTCCTCGTCGAACCACGGCTCCCACTTCTCGGAGAGTATGGCGTCGACTTGTTGGGCCGACACATCGGCGGGCAGCGTCCACTCGCCGATCTTCTGGTTCTGCCGATAAGCCCACTTGTTATACGCCTCGTCCTCTTCGCTCAAGTCGTCGGTATGGTGCGCCTTGAGCTGGAATTTGGCGTTGGCGGACATCTGATTGAGCGCCAAGACGCGCACGTCGATGCGCTCGTGAGTCTCGGCAACCTGGGCGAGCTCCGGGACGACATAGTGGCCCCAGTCCTCGACGGTCTCCTGGGCATCGATGACCGCGCTGGATTTGGGTTTGTCACCGGCGGGTATGCAGATGCCCGCCTGCTCGGCGCCCTCGGGACACACCGGCAGGCGGTGGTCGGCGAGGATCTCGAGCTTCTCGGAGACGTCTGCGACGTCGAGCCGGTAATGAAGGTTCAAGAAGACCGGCTTGTCGAAGTTGAATTGGCGCTTGAAGATTCGGTAGCTCTCGCGGGCCTCGGTGGACTGCGCCTGCTCGGCGCCGTCCTGGCCGCCGCCGCTCATGGTCGGCTTGCCCGGGGCGAGCTGTAAGATGCCGAAGATCATCAAAATGATGAAGATCAGCGTCGGAATCATCAACAAGATGCGCTTGACGATGTAGGTCGTCATGGCGGTAGGCCGTCTGCTCAGTGGGACTCAGGTGGCCCGCAGCGCCGCTTGGCGCTGCGGGAGGCTACACCGGCGCTCGAAGCCAGTGTGAATGCATTAGTTGGCCGACTCGTCGAGATACCAGGGGACGGACAAGTCCTGGGGGCGCAACTGTTGGAAGACGACGTTCTCGACGCGAGGCTGCCAGGCAAAGGCCGACTTGAGCTGGAAGAAGAACGTATAGGGCTGTTCTTCGTGCAGAATCATGTGGAATTCGCGCAGTAGCTCGAGTCGCTTGTCCTCGTCGAAGGTATGGCGCAGCGTCTCGATGATCTCGTCGGCGCGCTCATTTCGGAAGCCTACCCGATTCGAGCCCTTGGGCTCGTCGGCCTGGCTGGAGTGCCATAGCTGATAGGGATCGATGTCCCAGCCGAGCGCCCAGCCGCCGGTGAAGGCGTCGAAGTCACGCTCGTCCATCTTCTTTTGCATCAGCGACCAGTCCACGAAGCTCGGGTTCATGGTGACCCCGATCTTGCGTAGCCCCTCTTTGTAGATAGCCAAATACTTGCGGGCGGTCGGTTTATTATAGGCGAGCATATTGAATTTGAATCGCTTGGTCTTGCCGTCGATCGTTTTTTCACGGACGCCGTCGCCGTCGCGATCCTTCCATCCGGCTTCATCGAGCAGCGCCTTGGCCTTCTCCAGATCGAATTCATATCTCTCGACATCCGGGTTGTTGGCCGGATGGTCGGGAAGGTACGGGCCCGTCAGCGGTTTGCCCAGGCCGTGCAACACGCTGTCGATGATCCCCTGGCGGTCGAACGCATGGGTCATCGCACGACGCACACGGCGGTCGCTGAATAGGTCTTTGTCGGCGTTCCAGCCCAGATAGTAGTAGACGACCCTGTCGACGACTTCGTGCTCGAGCTCGCCGGTCTCGAACGGGCTCGAGGGATTCGCGTCCAGGATGTCTTTCTTATACGAGGGGGCGGGCATCTCGGTGAAGTCGATGTCGTCACCCTTGAGACGCGTATACGCGGTCTGCGGGTCCTTGATGATCTGGTATTCGACTTCGTCGACCGGAGGCTCAACCCCCCAATACTTGTCGAAGCGCTCGAGCACGATGCGCGAGTCGGTCTCGATCTTGGTGACCTGATAGGGGCCCGTGCCAATCGGGTAGCGCGACGCCCAGTGGTTGTTGAACTCCTTGCCGAGCGACTCGGCCGGGAACTCTTCACCCTTTTCATTGCGCGTATACAGCCACTTGGGCAACGGGTAGGCCTCGAGAGTCATGCTCATAGACTGGTGGACCTTCTTCTTCCACTTCACCTTCAAGGTGTGATCGTTGACGACCTCGACTCCTTCCAAATCTTGGTAGTAGTTTTGCAGCGAGCCGGCTTGGACCTGCGGGTTCTTGACCATCTCGAAGTAGAAGGCGACGTCCTCGGCGGTCAGCTTGCGTCGCTCTTTGACCCAGTCATACTTCGGCTTGGAGAAGTCGACGGTGGGCACCTGCCAATAGACGTCGTCGCGCAGGTGGAAGGTATATTCGGTGAAATCGTCGTTGACCTCGACCTTGTAGGCGAGCTCGGGGATCCACTTCTCGGGGTTCTCGTAGTCGCGCCTCGCAAGGTTGTTATGGGCGTAGGTCTGGATCGCGGTGACGTCGGCGCCATTCTCGGTCATCCAGTTGAAGCCTTTGGGGGTGCTGCTCAGATACCGGCGAAGCTTGCCACCTTCTTTGGCGTCGGCGGGCACCAGCGGCTGAGTCTGCGCCTCGAGGATATTATTCTCCTCGTCGAGCGCCGCGGCGTATTTGTCGCCGCCCTGAGCCGACCCGCTGGCTTGGCCGCTGACCGCCACACCGCTCTCGAGCGTCTCGAGGATCTGCTCATTGGTGTCGGCCATGGTCTCAACTTGGTCGCGCAACTCGGCGACGTCGCTCTCGGCATTATGGGTCTGCCAGACGTTGAGGAACGTCAAGATTGCCAGCATGATGAGCGTGACAACCAGGGCGATGGTGGCTTTAAACGTTCTTGGCATGAGATTTATCTTACCGATGATGGAAAGCACGTGTCGGCGATTGGCGCCGCAGATCCAAAAGCGCTCATCGCGCAGTCGGGGCGAATGCACCGGGCGTTCTCAAAGTCGCCGTACACTACAAAGCAGGGACCGACAGTGTCAATAAGACAAGCCGGCATGAACTGCAACTCCAGCTTTCGGGATGAAATTCCCTGCCAAATCAGCGATTTGGGGGGAGTTGGGCCTGTCGCGCGGCCTGGATTTGCTCGCCCAGGCGCGTCAAAAAGGCCGCCAAGTCGCATAGCGGAATGTCGACGGGGCAGATTTGCTCGAGTGCATCGCAGTCACACGTTTGCAGCGCTTCGGCCGATGGCAGGGTCAACTCGGAGTGCGAGAGCTCGCGCATACCGCCTTGAGCCAACAGCGACGGGCCCATCACGCGTTGGTCGGGGATCAGGTCCAGCTCGGGGCATACGGCTTCGCATAAGCCGCAGCCGATGCAGGACTGCCACTTGGCGATCATCTCGCGCTCTTCGGCCTCGAGCGGTGTCAGTCCCTCGGGCTCGAAGTGAGCGCGCACACGCTCGATGCCGCCGGGCTTATATAAAAGGACTAGCTTGCCCAGAATATGCACCACCATATGCCAGGCGAGCAGCGCGTAGGCGTGAATATGTCTCACGAAGCCACCTCTTTGGTGCCAAATAAGCTCAGCGCGTTGATCGCTGCCTGATGGCCGGTCGCCAGATCGACACCTTCAGTGGTGCCGTCCCAATAGGAGTTGGTGCCTGCCAGGAGGCGGCCGGCCGCGAAGATATTGTCTGCGAGGGGCTCACCGTCGCGGTCCAGCGGTCGAAGAGCGCCGTCGGTGGCGACTCCGGCTCGAAACAACGGGTGGTCCTCGAAGACGTGCTCGGCGAGCAAGCCGGGCAGCCAGGAGTCCTCGGGGTTGGGCACCGGCGCGCCGTCTATCCACAGATCGAGCCCCAAGAGCGGCTCGCGAAACGGCGCGTCCTTGGGCAGCCCGCCGCCGATCCAGCGGCCGGTGGCCAGGATCAGCGACTCGGTCTCCACGCTGTCGTCGTCGGTCTGTACGCGAAGCAGGCGGCCTCCGGCGACGTCGACCGACGTCGCCCGGGCGCGCATCGTGTCGACGGCCACATTCGCGCGAAGAAAACGATCCAGCCGCCAGCCGTGGATCGAGTGCCGGGCGGCGGCCGCCTCGGCGACGCGACAGGGGAGGGCGGCGTCGAGCGCTTCGACCAGCTCCTCGTGCTCCTGCCAAGTGGCTCCGATGCACGGCGGAAAGACGACCGCGTCGAGCCCCAGACGCCCGATCTGCTCACCGATAACCGCGGAGAGTGCCTCGATATCTCCGAAGAGCCTATCGCCGAGGCGAGTCGCTACCCGCACGGAGTGTGATGAGCCCGCCTGAAGATCCGCAAACGGGCTCACCTCGAGCAGATGCGCATCGACGTCGGGCAGAGCGTCGAGCACGCCCACCAGTCGAGGTGCGCTCCAGTCGGCGAGCGCGGCGCAGGCGACCACGCCGACCGACTCGCCGCTAGCCACGGCCGAGCCGAGAACCGAGCTCGCCGCCAGGTCCGCCGCGACCGGCGAGGCCGACGCCGACGGGATGATCCGCTCGTCATCGAGGAGCCGAAGCCCCGGATAACCCAGCGCGGCGACGGATCGAGCCAGCGAGCGTTGCAGCTCGTCGGCCGATAGCTGCGCGCGTCGATACGGGTGGAACTCGCGGCGCATCATGAGGCGCTCGAAGCGCTCGGCGCGGCGCCGATAAAACGGGCGTTCGTCTTGCTGGCGCGCCACTGTTTCGGCGCGAATTTGCCCGGTCGACCGTGGCAGAAAGTCAGTCGAGGGCCCGAATGCCTGCCCGAGGCCGCCCCAAAGCGCCGTCGCGCCGGGGCTGGGCGGGTAGATCATCACCACGTCGGCGCCGGCCTCAGCCAGCGTAGCCGCCGCGGTGTGCGCGGCCAGCCCCCCGCCTACAATCGCGATGTCGCAGCGCCGTCGGGTCATGCGGACTCCCGTGAAGACGCGTCTTCGATGGATGTGGCACAGGGAGCATCGAGGGA
Organism: Persicimonas sp.; assembly: GCA_046545675.1. GTDB lineage: Bacteria > Myxococcota_A > Bradymonadia > Bradymonadales > Bradymonadaceae > CAYLTX01. Next base: position 5,071 of record JBKGZI010000042.1, on the reverse strand, counting down.
TGCCGGCTCGTTTTGCAGCGCAGATATGTCGGCGCCCACGCCGCCGCCAGATTGGAAAAACCAGGTCTGGCCGACCGCCTCGGCGGCGAGTTGCTCGCCTTTGATGATGCTCCGCCGGTCTTTAAATCGGGCGCGCTGGAAGCCGAGCGCCACGTCGAAGCGTGACGATGGGGACAGGCCCTTCTCCTCACAGAAGATCTCCGCAGCCCGCAGCGTGCCGCTCCAGCCGCCGTCCATACCCTGGCCGAAGCGGCTTCTGCGCTTGCAGTCGTCGAGCACCGAGACCATCTCGCCGCGCATGACGTAGCGCAGCTCGGCCTCGGTGACCGGCTCGGAGGGGTCGACGATGGCGGTCGAGCGCGGGTCGTCGCGCATCAAGTCGAGGATCTGAGCGGCCCTGGAGCCATGTCGATACAGGATGCGGCCGGCCGCGTAGCGGTTCAGCCCCAACTCCTCGAAGGGCGTGGTGCTCAGATCGTGGCCGGCGCCGCCGGGCAGCGGCTCGTCGGGGGTCCTGCAGGGCGCGTCGACGCCGAGCTTGGCACAGATCTCGTCGACGGCTTCCTCGCTCATCAGCCGATAGGCGGCGAGCTTGCCGCCGGCGATCGACATGAACCCGGGGATGCCCTCTTCGGCGTGGTCGAAGACGGCGTGATCGCGCGACAGGTCGCTCTCGTATGTCTGGTCGTCGTACAGCGTGGGCCGGCAGCCGACGGTGGTGTCGATGATGCGGTGGTCGTCGATGCCCGGAAAGACGCGGCGAATGCCGTCGAGGACATATTTGACCTCGTCTTCGAGCACAGGGATATTGTCCAGATCGCCCCAATAATCGTCGTCTGTGGTCCCCAGCAAGGTCACGTTCTGGTGGGGCGCCATGAAGATCTGGCGGCCGTCGACGGCCTCGGAGATGATCGCATAATTGGTCACCCGGCCGGCCAGCAATAGGTGGATGCCCTTGCCGGGGCGTACGCGGCACATCTTCGCGCCGGCGCGGTTGGCCACGCGCTCGGCCCAGGCGCCGGTGGCATTAAAGGTAATCCGCCCGTACACCTCGCGCTCGCCGCCACCGAGGCGGTCTCTGACACGCACACCTCGCATCGCACCGCGTTGGTTGTGGCTGCCGTCGTCGCGCAGAAAGTCGACCACCTCGTGGTAGTTATGCACGTCGGCGCCGCGTTCTTTGGCGTCGAGGATGTTGATGAAGTTGAGCCGGGGCGAGTCGATGCCCCACTCGTCGGTGGTCACCGCGCCGATGACGTCTTTGGGCAGGCCCGGCTCGACCGTCAGCGCCTCCTCGGCGCTCAATCGGCTGTGGCGAACACCGCCTTTGAGGTGTGAGTAGCGGTCGTAGGTGTCGAAGTAGACCTCGGCCAGCTCCAAGAGTACGCGGTTTTCGAGCTTGTCCTCGCGCACCGGGAAGAGAAACGGCACGCGAAACAACAAATGGGGCGCGATCTGCTGGATGAGCCCGGAGTCGTAGCACGACTTTTTGGTGACCGTTGGATCCTTTTCGAGGTAGCGCACCCCACCGTGAATCATGCCGCTGGAGGCCCAGGTGGCGCCGGTCGAAAAGTCGTTCTTCTCGAAGAGCGCCACCGAAAGCCCGCGCATGACAGCGTCACGCGCGATGCCCGCGCCGTTGATCCCCCCGCCGACGATGACGAGGTCGTACGGGTTTTCGGGAGTTCCCAGGGTCATTCATCATCCTCTTCCAATTCCACCGACAGGCGCAGCTCCTCGAGCTGGTCTTCGTCGACGTAGCTGGGGGCGCCGGCCATGATGTCGGCGGCCTTCTGGGTCTTCGGGAAGGCGATGACGTCGCGGATATTCTGCTTTCCGGTCAGAATGCTCACCAGCCGGTCCATGCCGAAGGCGATGCCGCCGTGCGGGGGCGGTCCGTATTGGAAGGCGTCGAGCAAGAAGCCAAACTTCTCGCGCGCCTCTTCCTCGGTGAAGCCGAGCAGATCGAAGATCTTTTGCTGGACTTCCTGGCGGTGGATACGCACCGAGCCGCCGCCGATCTCTGAACCATTGAGGACCAGATCGTATGCCTGAGCGATGACGCCCTCGGGGTTTCCTTCCAGAAGCTCGACGTCCTCGGGACGCGGCGCGGTGAACGGATGGTGCATCGAGTGCAGCTCGTCTTCGGCTTCCTCATAGGCGAATAGCGGGAAGTCGGTGATCCACACAAATTGGAAGTCGTCTTCGTCGATAAGCCCCAGGTCTCTGCCGAGCTTCTCTCGAAGCCGGCCCAGGCTGGTATTGGCGACCTGACGGTCGGCGGCGACCATCACGAGCAGATCGCCGGGCTCGGCCCCGAAGGCTCCCTCGAGTCCGAGTCGGTCGGCACCTTCGAAGAACCGCGAGATCGGCCCGGACCAGCCGTCTTCTTTGACCTTGGCCCAGGCCAGGCCGAACGCGCCGTAGATCTTGACGGTATCTTCGAGCGCGTCGATGTCCTTGCGGCTCAGCAGTTCGGCGCCGTTGGGGATGCGAATGCCTTTGACCACGCCGCCGTCGGCGACGGTGCCCGAGAAGACACGGAATTCGGAGTCGGCGACCTCGTCGCTGACGTCGACCAGCTCGAGGTCGAAGCGCAGGTCGGGGTCGTCGAGGCCGAAGCGCTCGAGGGACTCGTCGTAGGTCAATCGCGCAAACGGGGTGCTCAACTCGGCGCCGAGGACCTCTTCGAAGACCGCGTTGACCATGCCTTCGCAGATGGAGATGACGTCGTCGGGGGTCACAAACGACATCTCCATGTCGATCTGTGTAAATTCGGGCTGTCGGTCTGCACGCAGGTCCTCGTCGCGGAAGCAACGAACGATCTGGAAGTATCGGTCGAAGCCCGAGACCATCAACAACTGCTTGAAGAGCTGGGGCGACTGGGGAAGGGCGTAGAACCTGCCCGGGTTGACGCGGCTGGGCACCAGATAATCGCGCGCGCCCTCGGGCGTAGAGCGGGTCAGATACGGAGTTTCGACCTCCAGAAAGCCGTTGTCGCACAGGTGATTGCGCACGATCTGGTTGACCTGGCTGCGGACCATCAGCGCTTGTTGGAGCGGCGGGCGGCGCAGGTCCATATAGCGGTATTCGAGCCGCTTCATCTCGTTGGCGTCGGTGTCCTCACGGATGAGAAACGGAGGTGTCTTCGACTTCGAGAAGACGTGTAGGTCGGTGGCGTTGATCTCGACCGCGCCGGTGGGGATGTCCTCGTTGACGTTGTCCCCGCGGCTTTCGACCTCGCCCTTGATGCCGATGCACCACTCCGAGCGCAGCGAATCGGCCTCATCGAAGATCTCGTCGCCGATCTCGGGGTGGAAACGCACCTGGACCACGCCGCTGCGATCACGCAGGTCGATGAAGATCATGCCGCCCAGGTCGCGGTTGACCGCCACCCAGCCAAAGAGTGCGACTTCCTGACCGATGTCAGAGGCACGAAGCTCGCCACACATATGGGTGCGCGAGTGCGTTTCGAGAAACGAGGCCACGGGTTCTCTCCTGATCAAAGTGAAACATTCATAAGGCGCCGATCCCCCATGACGCTGCGCGTCATCGGAGGATGGGCGAATAAATCACGCACGTCGGCGCGTGTCAACGACTGGCCGGAGGCCCTATTCAGCCAGGGGCATTTTTGTCTCCGGGCGTTGTCGTACCTATAATAGTTGCAGTCCTATCACAATAAACCAGTGGTATTTCTACACACGCCAACGGAGGCGTTTTATGGCTCGATCTGATGGAGATCCTCGCCAGGTAGATGTGGTCGTCGTCGGCGGCGGCCTGGCCGGGCTGACGGCGGGACTCGGATTGCAGCGAGAGGGCCTCGACGTGGTGGTCCTGGAGAAGAGCGAGAGGCTCGGAGGGCGCGCCCAGAGTTGGACCGATCCGACCACCGGCGACCCCATCCATATCGGGCCGCACATCTTCCTGACTGAATATCCCAATATGTTCAAATTGCTCGACTTATTGGGCACACGCGAAGAGATCGTCTGGGAGGGCGAGCATTTCCTGGTGCTCGCCGACGGGACCGAGCAATTGGTCCAGAACCAGTGGCCGCTGCCGGCGCCGCTGCACTTCGCCCCCACGATGCTCACCGACCCGCGGTCCCGCGTTCGCGACAAAATATCGAATTTCGCGGTCACCTTCTATGCCATGCAGATCGACGAGACGGACGTGATGCGGCTGGACGGGATAAACGCCTACGCGTTTTTGCGGCGCATGGGCGTGACCAAGAGCTTCATCGAGCAATTCTGGTCGTTTGCGTCGATGGCAATCATGAACGTGCCCATCGAGCTGTGTTCGGCGGGCGCGCTGATGCGCTTCTTTAAGAAATTTATCGGCTATACCGGCTTTGCCTTCGGATTTCCCGACGGCGGCCTGGGCGACCTCTTCGCGCCCGGCTCCAAGCGCCAGATCGAGCGGGCCGGCGGCGAAGTCTTGCTCGAGACAAAGGTCGACCGATTCCTGACCGAAGGAGACCGCGTCGTCGGCGTAAAGCTCGACGATGGGCGCCAAATACAGGCTCGCCACACTGTTTCCGCAGTCCCGCCGCAGGTGCTGCGTCGCCTCGGCCCGCGCGATTGGATGGGCCAGCACCAGTGGTACCGCGACCTGGTGCATTTTCATCCGTGTCCGTACCACAGCGTCTACGTGTGGTTCGACCACAAGCTCACCGACCTGCGTATGTGGGCGCGCACCCACTCACCGGATGACCTCAACTGCGACTTTTACGACCTTTCCAATATTCACACCGGCTGGAAGGAGCGGCCGTCTCTGATCTGCAGCAATATCATCTACTGCCACCGCGCCGAGGGCATGTCCGACGATGAGATCGTACGCCACACCGTCGCCGAGATCGCCGAGACCCACCCGAGCGCGTCGCTGGAGCGGGTGACTCACTCGGTGGTCAATCGCATCCCGATGGCGATCCACTGCCCGTTCCCGGGAACCGAGCAACGCCGACCGCCGACCAATCCGGGCGTCGAGGGGCTGATGCTGGCCGGTGATTTTATTCGCACCGAGCTCCCGGCGTCGATGGAGAGCGCGGTCTGCTCGGGCTGGATGGCCGCCGAGC
>JBKGZI010000041.1:0-22112 GCA_046545675.1 Persicimonas sp. | reverse complement strand
CGCACCCCCTGTTCTTCGACCACGTCGGTGCCCTCGAACTCCAGGCCGAGCGCGTCTCGATACAGCTCCATTTTCTCGTCGATGGAGTGGACGGCGATACCGATATGATCGATCTTGTCGAGCATCTGGGGCTCCAAGGTGGTTTGTGCAGATTGTGTCTGGCAGATGAGCGCATCCAGCGAGGCTCCATCTTATGTCTCCCATGTCATTTAGCCGAAATCGCCGGCGGCGAAAAGCCCCCCAACCAGACGGTCACGGGGCGCTGATCAGCCGCGTGCTGAGCGGGGCGACAGCTTGACACTGAAAAAATCACCGTGCTACTGCACCCACACCCTCGTGCAGGGATGCACGCTGCGGCTCGGACCGCAGCGTCTCAATTGATTGAAGACCACGCTTGATGTGCAGCGATACTCGCCGCTGTTTTGGCGCAAATTTGGACGCCTTCGAACGGATTTTGAATGAATAGGTCACTGATATTCCGCTCGCTGCTCACTGCATTCTTGGTGTGTGCCGGCGCCCACTCGGCCCTCGCCCAACAGGAGCCTGACCAGCAGGATCCTGATGAGCAGCCGGCCGTCGAGCAACCCGCCCAACCCGATGCCGCCGACGAGGAGGACGAGGACGAGGAGGAGGTCGAGGAAGACGACCAAGATGAGCCGGAGGCCGACGATGCCCCGGAGGCCGACGACGCCCCGGAGGCCGACGACGCCCCGGAGGCCGACGATGCCCCGGAGGCCGACGACGCCCCGGAGGCCGACGATGCCCCGGAGGCCGACGATGCCCCGGAGGCCGACGATGCCCCGGCCGAAGAAGAAGAAGAAGAAGAAGAAGAAGACGTCGAGGCGCCCCAGGAGGCGGCACCCGAAGTCGAAGAGGAGCCCATCGACGCGCCGCCGGCCGAGCCGGACGAGGGCGCAGACAGCCCCATCTCCGATCTGGCCGAGGACAGCCAGGACGAGGACTTCGTCCCGCTCGAGGAGCTCGAAGAAGGCGCCCTCGACAGCATCACTCCGGCCGAAGTCTACCCCTACGTCGACTGGAGCGGCTATTTTCGGCTGCGCAATCAATACAACGTCAACTTCGATCTGGGCACCACGGGCACCTCGGCGGTGCCTGCACCCGCCGAGGCGTTCATTGCCTCCTCCGACCAGACCACCGACCCGGTCGACGCGGATGCCGACAGCCTCTGGTCGACCGATATTCGGCTTCGGCTCGAGCCGACCATCAACATCACCGAATCACTCAGACTCCACATCGAGGCCGACCTCTTCGACAACCTGGTGATGGGGACCAACTACGACGATCCGAGCTTCGCCGGCGTCATCAACAGCCCGGACCGCGGCGCGCCGATGATCCGCATCAACGAGGGTTGGGGCGAGATCGAGACATTCTTCGGCACGCTGCGCGCCGGCCGCATGGACGACGACTGGGGCCTGGGGCTGTTTGCCGACGACGGCGATTGCCTAGACTGCGACGTCGAAAACCCCATCGACCGCATCTCGTTTACGACCCACGCCTGGGAGCTGTACGCCCGGCTGAGCGTCGACTTTCCCAGCGAGGGTGCCACGACCGACCCGCTGACCTTCTCGGGGCGGCCCTACGATGTCAGCCAAACCGACGACACCGACCAGTTGACCCTGGCGGTCTTCCACGAGCCGATGAGCCGCGAGGAGCGCGAGGTGCGCGCGCATCGACTGCGCTCTGACAAACGGCCGGTCTTCAACGGCGGGCTGTACTTCACCTATCGCAACCAGACCGGCTTCTTCAGCGAGCCCGGCGCCGCCGCCGACCAGGGCGAGATCGGCGCGATCGACCAGGGCGAGCTGATCTACCGCGGCATGGAGCTGTATATCCCCGACCTGTGGTTCGAGATGCTCTACAACCCCGACAGCGACACGCTGGTGCGCGTGGCACTCGAGGCCGTCGGCATCTTCGGCACGATCGACAACGCCACCGGCGAGCCGGTGGGCACCACCGAGGCCGGCGACGACGCGGTCAATTGCTTCGATGAGAACGCCCGCGACGCCAACCAGCAGGCGTGCACCAGCCAGGGCGTGGGCGCCGACCGCGAGAGCGTCTCGCGCGATGTCACCGAATTCGGTGTCGCCCTGGAGAGCGAGTTGTACTTAGGCGGCCCGCTTCGCTTCGGCCTCAACGGTGGTTTGGCCACCGGCGGCCCCCAGGCCAATTGGGGCTTCGAGGGAGACTCCGACGGAAACGTCTTCTCGCCGGACACCGCCGGCATGGACTTCTATCGCTTCCATCCCAACTACCACGTCGACCAGATTCTGTTTCGCCAGGTCATCGGCACCGTCACCAACGCCTATTACGGAAACCCGTGGGCGCAGGTCCGATTCTTCGAGACCCCGGACAGCCGCATGGAGCTGCAGCTCGACACGATCTTCTCGGCCGCCTACGACCCCGACGGCACGCCCTCGGCGGTGCTCGACGACGGTGAGGCCACCGACGGCAATCGCTGGCTGGGTCTGGAGATCGACGGAGCCGTTCGTTATCTGGAGCTGGACAGATTCACCGCCGAGCTCGAAGGCGGCGTGCTCTTCCCCTTCTCCGGGCTCGACGCTCAACTCGACGGCCGGCGCCTCATTCAGGCCGGCCGCGACACCTCCCCCACCTACGGCCAGGACATCGACGCCGAGATTGCTTGGACCGTCCAAGGCAACCTCTACTGGTCATTTTGATTCGCGGGGTCGGACTTCTCCCATCGTGAATCAACATGTTTTCTTCCACCCACAGAATTTCAGTCATCGCAGCTGCCCTCCTCTTGGGGGGCGGCTGCGCTGCTTTGCGGGCACCGCTGGCCTTCGATGAGCCCGCTCAGAAGCAGGCGCCGCAGGAAGGTGCGCTGTCGATCGAGCCAGTCGAGGGGCGCCCCAAAGGGCTGGTGCTGCGGCTGAGGTGTGATTGCCGGCTGCCCGACGACGGCTGGCTCGAATTGATGCGCGGCCAGCGAGATGGGAAGGTCGAGGTATTCCGACGCGTTCGCCTCCGAGGCCGCCTGCGAGCTGCGGTGCAAAACGACGGCCTCGAATTTATGGATCGCGCCATCGAGGCCGGACAGCATGTGGGTTACCGTCTGCGGCTTCGCGCGGCCGACTCCGACGAGCCGTCATCGATACTGCAGACATCCTCGCCGCTGTGGGTGACCTGGCACACCCCGCCGCCCAGGCCCGAAGATGTCCGCGCCGACAGCCGCATCGCCGGCAGCGTCGAGCTCGCCTGGACGCCGGCCGGCCTCGACGGCGCGCTGGTGTTTCGGCGCGATGTGCTCGACCCGAACGCCGGGACCCGGCGCATCAGCCGGCCCAACGGTGGCGCGCGCGGCCTCTTCGTCGATCGTGATGTCGACCCCGGCGGCGTCTATGCTTATCGGGTGGCGCTGTCCATCGACCACGCCGGGCTGGTACAATACGGACCCCCGTCCGAAGAGATTTATGTCACGGTGGCCGCCGCACCGGCCACACGCGACACAGACGCCCCCTGAGGGCGCCAATATTGCCGAGCTCAGCCAATACCAACCGATGAGGTGGGCCTATGAGCGGGTGGAAGCGAACAATCTCGAAGCTCCGCAAGCAATACGAACAGGTCTACCGATCGTTGAGCCGCGTCGAACTGCAGCGAGGGATGTCGCCGCTCGACGAGCTCGATGTGGGCGATCTCTTCGAGTCGAGCAGCGATCTGTGGCTGGGCTTTTATACCAAAGAGGGCATCGAGACGGCCCTGGACCGCTACGGCGTGCTCAGCGATATCCGTGCTCGCGGCTTCAAGAAGCTCGAAATCGAGCTGCGCATGGACGACCCCGACGAGCATATGCTGCGCATCTGGAGCAAGCTGCCGATCTGCCAGGATCCCCTGCTCGAGCTGGTCGTCTCGCGCGGGACGCTGCACTTCGGAGAGGGCCTGGGCGAGGAGTTCGAGGCGACCTACGCGCCCGTGCTCACCGTGCAGTGGATCTTGATGCAAAACCCGATGGCGAGCTTCGACCCGCAGCGCCCGCCGCTGCCCAGCCAGGGCCACCCGGGTCTGGGCGTGGGAGCCCAAGTCATGACGATCTTGGCCAACGCCTGCCGCAGGCTCAACCTGGCCGGGCTGGTCACGATCCCGGCCCACTTTCACAACGCCCTGCTCTACGGGGTCAGCTTCAAATATATCGACCCGGTGTGTGAGGGTACTTTCCGCGCGCTCGGCGACCAACTGCTCGACGATGCCGACCTGGCGCTGCCGGAGGCCTCCTGGGCGATGCACTGGAATATGGTCATCGACCGCAAGACCCAGAGCACCAAGCCCTTCGAGTGGTTTCACGAAGCCATGCTCTGGCCAATCAGCGAGCCATTCGTCTCGTATTTCAACTCCCGGGAGTACAAGGCGGCGGTCCAGAAGGAAAAAAGGCGCCACCAATTCGAGGTATTCGAGGGCGCGCTACAGCGTAACCTGGCCAGCCGCGGCCTGGTCCCCTGGGATCAGGCCAAGGTCGATGCTTGGTTGTCCGAACAAAGCTGACCGAACAGCGCTGACCGAACAGCGCTGACCGAATAAAGCTGAGAATAAACGCGCCCGCTTCTTGCGCTCGACGCCTGATTGTCATTACAACCATCTCGGCGGCTGGATTTCTATTGGAGATCGTCACGGACTCTCCGAACCTGCGCCGAGGAGCTCGAAAGAGGATATGATGGACCTGAAAATACTGTGTGGACAGATTGGGTCATCGAGGGTGATCGCGGCGATCGTTGCGGTGTCCTCTCTGGTGGCCCTGCCCGCTTCGACATGGGCGCAAGACAAGGCGGACGGGCTCGAGGCGGCGGCGGTCGAGTCGCGGCTGGGCGTGGTCTCTTCGGACCATCCCCAGACATCGCAGATCGGCGCCGAAATCCTCGCCGCCGGCGGCAACGCGGCCGACGCGGGCACCGCCGCGCTGCTGGCAAACGGGGTGCTCAACCCCTTTGCTTCGGGCCTGGGCGGCGGCGGCTTTTGCCTGTACCGCCCCATCGAGACCGGCGAGGTCGAGGTCATCGACTTTCGCGAGACTGCCCCTCTGGAGGCCACCGAGGAGATGTTCGTCGTCGACGGCGAGCCGGTGCGCAAGCTGCAGATGCGCGGAGGCCTGGCGGTCGGCGTCCCCGGTGAGCCCGCCGGGCTGTGGGCGCTGCAGAACCTGCACGGCGCGCTGGAGTGGCCAACAGTCGTCGAACCGGCCGTCGGCCTGGCCAAGAGCTTCGAGGTCGGCGAATTGCTCGCCGAGCGCCTCGAACAGCGCGCCGACTCGCTCGAGGAACACCCCGAACTCACCGATAGCTTCAAGGTCGACGGCGACTGGGCCGATGAGGGAGACACCCTCGAGAACCCAAACCTGGCCGAATTGCTCGCCATGTACCGCGACCAGGGTCCGATCGTCTTTTATCGCGGCCGGGTCGGCGAGGCGATCGTCGAGGCGGTCAACGCCGCCGGAGGCGTCTTTGGCGACGAGGACTTCCGCACCTACGAGATCGCCCACCGCCAGCCTCTGGAGGGAAGCTACCGCGGCTTCGAGATCTACAGCATGCCCCCGCCTTCATCGGGCGGCACGACGCTGCTGGCCACGCTCAATATCCTGGAGGGCTACGATCTCGGCGAAAGAGGACTAAATGGCCAGACGCTGCACCTGGTCGTCGAGGCGCTCAAGCACGCCTTCGCCGACCGGGCGCGCTGGCTGGGTGATACCGACTTCGTCGACGTGCCCGTCGAGCGGCTGATCTCGGAGGACTACGCGGACACGCTTCGCGAAAAGATCGATCCCGAAGGCGTGCTACCACTGGAGGAGTACGGCACCCAGCCCTCGCCGCCCGACGACAGCGGCACCACGCATGTCAGCGTCATCGACGCCGACGGCAATATGCTGGCGTGCACCTCGACCATCAACACCAGCTTCGGCTCGATGGTCTATGTCGACGAGTACGGACTGCTGCTCAACAACGAGATGGGTGATTTTACGCCCATGCGCGGCAAGACCAATGTATTCGGACTGGTGGGCACGGGCCAGAACGCCGTCGAGCCCCAAAAACGCCCGCTCAGCTCGATGAGCCCGACGTTGGTTTTGCGCGACGGCGAACCTTTTTTGGCCAGCGGCGCCAGCGGCGGGCCGGCGATCATCACCGGCACGCTGCTGAGCATCTTGAACCTGGTCGACTTCGCGATGTCACCTGCCGAGGCGATCGCAGCGCCCCGCCTCCATCATCAGTGGCGCCCCGAGAAGCTCTTCATCGAGGAGGCCATGGCCGGCCATGACGTGCTCGAAGAGCGCGGCCACACACTCGAGGTTCGACCCTTGTGGAGCAGTGTCCAGATTGTCGTCCGCCGAGCCAATGGCACACAGGTTGGCGTGGCAGACCCGCGCAAAAAAGGCGCCCCCGCCGCCGAGCCGGCCGCCACCACAGATAAGACCCACAAGCCCGACAAGCCCGACAAGCCCGACAAGCCCGACAAGTCGACCACGGAGTAGAGCAGATGGAGAACCTTCAGGGAGGCACCCTCGCCCTCGAGCATCGCTACGACGTCGTCGAGCGCGCCGGCCGCCACGGATTCATCACGTTATACCGCGGCCGCCAAGATCCCTTCGCCAAAGACGTCTGGCTCAAGGTCTACGACGGCCTCGAGACCGCCGCCGCGCCCGCCGAGCTGTTCGAGCGCCTCAAAGAGGCCGCCCGACGTGCGGCCCTGCTGCAGGCGCCCGGGGTGCTGCGCGTGGTCGACTACGGAGAGGTCAGCGCCGGGGTGCCCTTTGTGGTCTCCGAGCGCATCGACGCAGAGCCGTTGAGCGCGATGCTCGAGCGGGAGGGAACGCTGAGCGTCGACCAGACCGCCGAGCTGCTGCTTCGGCTGGCCGACGTCCTCGAGCCGATCCATCGCCAGGGCCTGGCCCACGGCGGGCTCGACCCACGCTGGGTGTATATGCCCGACGGCGAGGCGAGCCAGGCGAGGCTCGATCACGTCCAACTGGCGTTGACCGTCGCCGATATTCGCTCCGCCGAAAACGCGGTGATGGACGTAGAGGCGATCTCTGCGTTCGCCCCGGAGATGTTCGAAGGCCCAGATAAAGACCCCGGCGCCGCCGGGCAGCGATTCGGTACGCGAACGGATATCTGGGCGATGGGCGTGATCGCCTACAAGGCGCTGGTCGGCGTCCACCCGTTTTTCGAAGATGAGCTCGACGCCAGCGAGGGACTGATTCGACTCAAAAACGATCGCGCGCGCCCGCTGTCCGAGATGGGGATCGACGAGGAGCTCAGCCAGGCGGTCGATCGCGCGCTGCAAAAGAAACCCGCCGCCCGCTTCGACTCGGTGGTCGACTTCGCCCGCGCCTTCGCAACAGCCGCCGGGGTCTTTGCGCCCGAGGACCCCAGCAGCGAACAGCCCACGGCCGACCCGTCCCCCTCCAAGCGCCCCCCCGCAGACCGGCATCGAGCACAGCCTCGGCCCGATTCGCTCGACGCCCCCGTCGAGCGGGCTCCCGGCCCCGCCGACCACCTGGTGACCATCGCCCTGATGGTCCTCTTTCTGTCCAACCTGGCCTGGCTCTTCTACGTGGCCACGCGTTGAATCTTGTGCGTGGAATTACCTTCGCGCCATTCTGGTTATATTCAACATAGCATAGGCTTCGGCCTCACTGCGGTCGCCAGAGGCTTGTTCGGCACACAGCATTCACTCCCCCTGCGCCAGTGTAAATTTTCACGCTGCTCGTCCCTTCGATTTCCGCTGCTCATTGGAATACCAGCGCCCCTTTTGGCCGTTGCACAAGGTAGTCGGAGCTTCGAGCGTGATTAAGTTGGCGAATACAGGTCAGACAGTTACAGTCTTATTGACAAATTACAGTAGAAGTGAAATAACTATTGCGCAGCAACGCTCAATCAGTTAGAGAAGAAACACAGTCTGCGGCTTTTCGTGTGCGAGGTAGGTTGCATCATTTCAAGATTCTTTCCCCAACTCTTTCCCCAACTTTCCTCTTGATTCTCTCCTAATCTCCTTCCGACTTACCTTGCACACGAAAGGCCGCAGAAACCGGCGCCGGGGCCCTCCCCGGCGCCTTTTTTGTTTTTTTAATATCCGGCCCTTCCCCAGCGAGCTGACAAAGCCTCCGGCCGCACGGCTGCATTCGATGCCCTCATCGAACCCAATTTGTCGCCGGAAGACCTCGCTCAGTCACTGGCTGAGAGCCCGATCCAATGACAGCCTTTATAAAAACCCCATAAATGAAAATTACAGTATTTATGTAACTGCGCCGAGGGCGAGCGCAGACTACACACGCCGAATCAGCCCAGCAGCCGATCGCACAGCCTAGATGGAGGAGGGTTAGGGGCGGCGTGTGGCCGCGATGAAAACGCCGTGCAGCGCGCTCGCGGCACGCTCGACTTCATCGGAAGCGATCACCCAGGACAGACGATTCAGACTAATATGGGCAGCGTCGGGGATCACGCCCACGTCATCGAGCGATCGCTGACCGAGCCGGGCCCATCGGACCTGGCCGCCGACGCCCTGGCCGACGACGCTGACCAGAGCTTTCGTCTGGACACGTACGTCCTCGCCAACCTCACACACAAGGTCCTCGAGCTCGCTGACGTCGTGGAGGTTCTCGGTACTCAAAAAGATCTGAGCGTGCTCGCCCAATGACCAGCTACAGACCAGGCAGTCGCGATCTTCGAGCGCCTCGACGACTCCGTCGGCCGACGCACCTGCGTCGATCCACAGCCCGGCGTCGACGTGGGTAACGGCCACGGCGGGTTGTCCCCGCTCGGCGCGCTCGACGCGCTCGGAGAACCCGTCGGGGCGCACCACCGTGCCACGTGTGGCCGGCGCGTGTGCTTTCTTGGCATAGAGAGCGATCTTTGCCCGTCGGGCGAACTCGACGGCCTGCTCGTTGAGCACGCGCGCCCCGGAACGGGCCATCTCGAGCATCTCCTCGTGGCTGAGCTCGAGGAGTTGCTCGGCCGAGCACACCACGCGCGGGTCGGCGCTGTAGATCCCCTCGACGTCGCTGTAGATCTCGCAGGCCTCGGCGCCCAGCGCGGCTGCGAGCGCCACGGCGGTCGTATCGCTGCCGCCTCGGCCCAGGGTGGTGACCTCTCGGCGATAGCTGGTCCCCTGGTAGCCGGCGACAATGACAATTCGGCCGGCGTTGAGCTCGTCTTGGACCCGAAACGGCCGCACGTCCATGATGCGGGCGTTGGAGTGGTTGTGGGTGGTGATGATGCCGCATTGGGAGCCGGTCAGGCTGACCGCCTCGAAGCCGCGCTCCTGGATGGCGATCGACAACAGCGCCATCGAGATGCGCTCGCCGACGGACAGGAGCATGTCGAGTTCGCGCCGCGACGGGCTGCCTGCCAGCGCGCGGGCCATCTCGAGGAGCTCGTCGGTCGAATCGGCCATCGCGGAGACCACCACCACGACGTCGTGTCCGTCCTCGCGCGTGGCGACGACTTGGTCGGCCACCGCGCGCAGCCGCTGCAGATCGCTGAGCGACGAGCCACCGTATTTTTGAACGAGAATGCTCACTGAACCACTTTTAACAACAGCGGGAAGGCCGCCGCACACAGCACGAGCACAGCGCCGACGAGCACCATAAACAGGATCTCGATGGGCGCCGAGAACACGATTGCCCCGGCCAGCGCGCCGATGCCCGCCAGGGACATCACCAATAGACCGCCACTTCGGGCTGAGCCCGACAATGGCAAGAACGCAACGATGAGCGTCAACAGGCCGGCGGCGGCCGGCGCGCCCATCACCGCCATTTCTACCACTTCGCCGCTGACTCCGCCAACGAATCCGTAGCCGCTGGCCCCCATCAAGACCAACGCCCCCAGAAGACCGAAGAGCACCTGCACGGTCTTGACGAATTTGGCCGTGGGGTCGAGCTGCTGCGGCGCCAGCGATTGCTGGGTGTCCTTCTTGAGCGGCGCCTGCTCGGTCTGCTGCTGCATCTGAGCGAGCTGAGCCTGCTGAGCCGGTTGAGCCTGCTGAGCAGGCTGGGAGGCGGCAAATTCTGCACTCAGCTCGACCTGCCTGCGCTGAGATTCCGGGGCTTGGTCGATCGGGAAGATCGGCTCGGCGTCCCCCTGGTCATCAGAGAACTCGCGGATTCCGCCGCCCTGAGCGGGCTCATCTTCTTCGACGAACTCCCGGATCTGGGCCGATCCCGAGCCGGACTCGCCAGCAGGGGCGACCTCATCGCCGTCGAGCACCCCGGTATCGCCCAAGGCCAGCTCGAGATCATCGTCGTCGAGTTCCTCGCTGGCTGGCTTGGAATGATCGCCGGCGGCTATCGGAAAGCTCGTGCTGCCCGCGCCGAAGCCGGGCTTTTTCTGCTCGGCTGCTTCCTCAACCGGCTCGATCGCTTCAACGGGCACATCGTCGAGTTCGAGGGCGTCTGTGGCCTTTCCAGAGCTGTTATTGCCTCGATTGTCGTCCCGTTTGGGAATCGAGAAACGCGGGCCTGTCTGGGGGCGATCGAACGGCTGGCTTCCCGAGGTGGGTGCCGCTTCTTGTGAACTCGCCGCGGGGATCCCCTTGGCGGTGTCCCGCTTGGCGTCTCCGGGGCTCTGATTGCCTCCAGACTGGCCTTTAGACTTGCTCTTGGAGCGCAACTTCTGCAGGAGATTACGTCGTCGATCGGAGTTGGCGTCGTCTTCAAATTCAGCCAGCTTGTCGGGCGCCAACGCCTGGGTAGCCTCGAATTCGTCGTGCGATTCGTCCGCAGAGCCTTGTGGTTGCGATGACAAGGGCTCGCTACGCTCGCGCAGCGCCTCGAGATCGGCGCGGTTGACCGCCTGGGTGGAATCCTCGTCGAAGTCTTCCCGGCTCATCCCCATCAGGGTGCCTTTGATCTCGTGCGATTCTCCTCTGGTCTTCGAAAAGCCCGAGACACCCTGCTGGCTCTGCAAGATCGCGTCGGCCAACTCACCGCCGGCGACCTGGGTGGCGCCGCTTTGGGGCTCGCTGCTCTCCTCGCCCAGGCCCCAGGCGGAGGCGACGCCCGAGCCTTCGCGCCCTGCTTTCTTAGAATCGTCAGACTCGCCGGAGCCATCAGCTCTGGGCGACGGCAGCCCGAACGCGGTGGCCTTGTTGGTTCGCCTTTTGGGTTCGCCCTGGCTGGACTGGGACTGGTCGTCGAGCACATCGTCGAGGTTGAGGTCGGAGACTACGCGCGTGGCGCCGTCACCCTCGGATTGTGTCTGCTCGTCTACCTGGACCGGTGCGGTGCTCTCGGCGAGCCCGGCCGGCTCGCCCGATTGAGCCGACGGGTCTGGCTCTTGCTGGCTGGTGGCGGCGGGAACCCCAAATAACGTGCTGCGCGGGCGCTCCTTGGTGGGGTCCTCCTGCTTTTGCTCCCCTCCTTTCATCGCCGGAAGTCCCATCATCGTGCGCTTGGCGCTGCCCCCCTTCATCTCGTGGCCGCAGTTGGGGCAAACGCTCCTCTGCGCCTCGAGCTGAGCGTTGCAGGATGGGCACTTCATCAAAGTATCTCCGTTATCAACGGGAATAGTAGGAGTACTACCAAGCTAGGTCTGTTGGCGACGATCTGTCAATCTTCACAACCCCTTATCTATACAACAAACAAAAACAGAGACTTTTTATTCACATTCGACAGCAACTCGTCGAGTCGCTCAGACCGGATTGTCTCGCTTCATGATCTCTCGCAACAATACCGTGGCATAGGTGCCCGAGGGAAGCGAAAACCCCACCACGAGCACGTCCTCGCCGTCTCGGCTGTCTGCCGCGACCTCCAGGCCGACCGGGTCGACCAGCAGCGGCCGGCGCGTGCCCCGGGTCAGCTTCGGGTGGCGCTCGAAGAGTTCGGCGTCGATGCCGACAGGCGCGTGAACCTCGCTCTCGAAGGCCGCTGCGTCGCGCTCCGGGGCGATCATCGACGGACCGGGCATCGGGCCGGTGGTCACGATCTCGCGTCGGTCGAGCCTGCCCTGGCACTGCTCGAACTCCTCGGTGGGCACCACGAATACGCCGCCGGTGTCGGTCTTTTTGACGACGTCGCCGTCGAGGACCGTCCGCAGAATCCCCCGGCGCATCCGCTCGGCGAGCACCCGGTTGAAGACCTCGCTCTGGGCGGCGCTGGCGGCCAGTCGCCTCAGAAAGTGATTGCGCCGAAGCTTCTTTTTGGCCTCGGCCTCACCGCTCAGATACCCCAGCCCCAGCCGGAGCGTCTCACCGCCGTCGCCAAAGCGCTGCAGGCCATAATAATTGGGCATACCAGCCTCTTGCAAACGCTGACACACCTCACGAGCCCGCTCGAGCGCCTCGTCGACGCCGACCTCGAGCTGTCGGACGACCACCTGGAAGCGGTTGCCCTCGAGGTGGCCGGTGCGAAGCTTGTTGCGGTGGAGCGTCGCCTCGAGCACTTCGATGCCGTCTCCCACAGGACCCACCAGCTCGGACGGGTCCTCGGCGTCGATCTCGTGGAACGGAAGCGAGACCCACTGGCGGGTCACCGCGTGCTTATCCTTATTGCCGGCCGCGCCGATATCGCGCTTGCTGACCCCGAAGTGAGACGCCAGCGCCCCGAGCAATTTGCCCGAGGAGACGTCGCGCTTCTCGACCCACACATAGGCGTGCTGGCCGTCGCCCTCGGCCTCGTAGAGCGGGACTTCCTCGACCTGGAAGTCCTCGAGTTCGCATTTGATGCGACCGCCGACACCGGGCAGATCGTCGCTAAGATAGGGTCTATCAGAGATATTCATGTCTGGTATGTTCACAAATGGTATTAGATCTTATGAGGACTGCACCCAGGGCAGGGATGCCCCGGAACCGATGGTTCTGCAAGCTACTAACGAATCCAGAGGCGGATTCCAAATGTCATCGTCCATCTCAAAGACGCCCGTCAAGGTTCGCGAGGCCATCGAACGCTACACAAAAGAGCGCGAAGAGCTCGGCGAGCGTGCCTTTTCGGGCGCTGACAGCCTCGAGTTGGCCGGCGAACTCGCCGCGTTGACCGACAGCTTCGTGCTGACGATGTGGCGCGAGGCGGCGCCCCGGGAGCTCGTCGAGGCGACCACCCTGCTGGCGCTGGGCGGCTACGGCCGCCGCGAGCTGGCCTTCGGCAGCGATATCGACATCATGGTCGAACTCGGCGACGCCGACTTCCTCGAGCGCCCCGAGCTCCACGACGCCGTCGAGCGGTTTTTGTCGTGGTGTCGCGACGCGCGCCTGCGCATGGGCCACTCGGTGCGCACCGCCGAACAGACCCGCGCCGAATTCGAAGCCGATCCGCGCACGCCTATCTCGCTGGTCGACGCCCGCGTCCTGGCCGGCCAGCCCGAGGCGAGCTGGGAGACGGTCCGAAGCGAGGAGGCCGCCGCATTCCTGCGCGGCGACGATGCGGGCGTGGGCTTTGTCGAGCTGCTCATGCAGGGCTACGCGGCCCGGCTGGAGCGAAACGGCAAGACCGTCTACCTGCTCGAGCCGGATATCAAATCGGGCGAAGGCGGCCTGCGAGACCTCAATTGCCTGCACTGGGCGGGTCGGGTGCGCTGGGGCTTTGCGCCCGGCGAGCAGACCCGGCCCGAGGTCGGCTGGACCGCCGAGATTCGCGACAAATATCGCGACGGCCTTCGCTGGATTATGCGGCTTCGCCACCTGCTGCATCTGCACCACGGCCGCGCCCACAACCGGCTGACCTTCCCGGATCAGGAAAAAATCGCCGCCCATGTGCTCGGAGAGGAGACAAGCGATCCCAACGACCTCAGGACCAAAGCCGAGCGGCTGATGCGCCATCACTACCGCGAGGCGCGCGATATCAGCATGCTCACCCAGCGGCTGCTTCGGCGCTGGAAGCTCGTCGACGACAGCGACAACTCCGTGGCGGGCGGCCTCTTTTGCCTCACCAAGGGGCAACTGGCCTTCTCACCGCCCGAGCAGCCCCGTGAGCTGGACCCCATGCAGGTCATGGCGGCGCTGGGCAAGGCATCAGACCACCGAGCGCTGCTGCATCCGGTGCTCGAGATGAGCATCGCCGACAGCGTCGAGGCCTGGGGCGACGATGAGCGCCAGGACCCGGACCTCAACCGGGAGTTTCGCCGGCTGTTGACCGACCCTTTGAGCTCGCCGAAGACTTCGGAGCGACTGCTGGAAAACGAGATCCTCACCAAGCTCATTCCCGAATTCGAGCCGATCGTCTGCCACGTCCAGCACGACGTCTATCACGTCTACACGACCGATATTCACTCGCTGAAGTGCCTGGAGAAGGCCCGCAAGCTCGTCTCCGGCGGGCCCGACGAGGAGGCCCGGCGCTGGGGACTATTCGCGACGGTCGCCTCTGAGGTCGAGCGGCCCGACATCTTGCTGCTCGCCGCGCTCTTTCACGATATCGGCAAAAACCGCGGCGGCGACCACAGCAAGCGCGGCGCCGAGATGGTCAACGACATCGGCCGGCGCCTCGGGATGGACGCCTCCGACGTCGACCAGCTCGCCTTCTTGGTGCGCGAGCACCTGACGCTGTCGGATACGGCGCGCCGGCGCGACCTCTCCGATCCGCGCGTCGTACGCGAGGTCGCCTCCCGGCTGCGCACCGTCGAGACGCTCAACCAGCTCACCGCGCTGACGTTTTGCGATATGTCGACAGTCGGGCCCAACGTGATGACCGACTGGAACGCCACGCTGATCAGCGAGCTGTACGGGCGAGTGCGCGGGGCGATCGAGAGCGGCCTGGAGAGCCTGTGGAAGGACCGCCAAGAGGCCGTCGAGAGACACCGCGAGGCGCTGTGGCAGATAATCCAGCAAGTCGGCGACGAGCCCACCTCGGCCGGCGAGCTGCGCAGCCAGCTCGACGCGTTCGTGCGCGACGTGCCCACCGACCACTTCGCCACCACCCGGCCCGACGCGCTGCTTCGCCAATTCGAGGTCTACCGCGGCGCACGCCTGTCCGAACGCCCGGCGGTTCACTTCACCACGATGCCCGAGCGCGGCACCACCGAGATCATCATCTGCGCGCGCGACGTCCCCGGCACGCTCGCCAAGATCGCCGGGGTGATCAGCGCCTCGGGCCTGAACATCATGGCCGCCCAGATCGTGACCACGGCCAGCGGGCGCACCCTGGACATCTTCCAGGTCGGCCAGGCGCCCCCGCCCGCCTCGATCGTCTCGGCGCGCCAGACCCGCCCGCCCGAGGACCCACGCCGCCTCGACCGGCTCGCCGACAAGCTCGTCTCGGCCCTCGAGGGTCAGACCTCGGTCGAGTCGCTGCTCAAAAAGCGCATCTCCGAGGCGCGCCTGGCCCCCCGCCCCACCCCGCCGGTCCACTCGCTGGTCGACATCCGCCAGGATATCAGCGACGCCTTCACCGTCATCGAGGTCCGCGCCGGCGACCGCCTCGGCCTGCTCTACGAGATCGCGCGCACCCTCTTCGAGAGCGGCGTCAGCACCCACATCTCCAAAATCGACTCGCTGGGCACCCAGATCATCGACACCTTCTACGTCGAGGAGATCGACGGCGGAAAACTCTCCGAAACCAAAATCGGCGAGCTCTCCAACGCCCTATTCGAAGCGCTGGAGACCTCGCCGTTTTTGGATGAGCCGGCTGATTGAGCGATAAGGCTCGAGGCCCCATCACGGACCTGTGGCACATTGACGCCGACAGCCGACTCACTTATGGCTAGCGATTGACCCGCAGTTCGTAGTCCGGAGCATGAATGACAGACTCACCCGAGAAGACACAAAACCAGTTTGGGGCATTCGGCGGAGTATTCACCCCGTCGATCCTGACGATCCTGGGCGTGATCATGTTCATGCGCTCGGGGTATGTGACCGGGCAGGCGGGCATCGGCTCGGCGCTGCTGATCCTGACGATTGCCACCTCGATCACCTTTTTGACCGGGCTGTCCATCTCGGCGATCTCGACCAATACCACCGTGGAGGGCGGCGGGGCTTATTTTCTGATCTCCCGCTCGCTGGGCCCAGAGTTCGGCGGGGCGATCGGCCTGGCGCTTTTTTTGGCCCAGGCCCTCGCCGTCCCCTTCTACATCCTGGGCTTTGTCGAGGCGTTGACGACCACGTTTCCGGCGACAGAGCCGTATTTCCTATATGTGGGCCTGGCCACCATCGCGGTGCTGTTCATCATCAATTATATCGGGGCGAGTTGGGCGATTAAGACCCAATACGTGGTCCTGTCGATCTTGGTGGTCGCCATCGGCTCTTTTCTGGTGGGCGGGGTCCTCGACTTCGACCCCGAGATCGCCCGGGCCAATTGGGCAGCCGAGTATACCGACAACGCCAGCTTCTGGGTGATCTTTGCGGTGTTCTTCCCGGCGGTGACCGGCATCGACGCCGGGGTCAATATGTCGGGCGATCTCAAAGAGCCCGAGAAGTCCATCCCCACCGGCACGCTCGCCGCCATCGTGGTCGGCTTTGTGGTCTACGGCTTGAATATCTTTTTGTCGGGCGGCTCGACGCTGCGCGAGAACCTCATCGCCGACCCGTACGGCTCGCTGCTGGCCCAGGCCGGCCCGCTGGCCTTTGCGGTCACCGCCGGGGTGTTCGCGGCGACCATCTCGAGCGCCATCGGCTCGCTTTTGGGCGCCCCGCGCATCCTGCAGGCGCTGGCGCGCGACGATATTTTCCCGGGCTTGGGCCTGTTTGCCAAAGGCACCATCAAGGGCGACGAGCCGCGCCGCGGGCTGTGGTTGACGCTGGTCATGGGCGTCATCGTCTTGCTAATCGCCGGCGGCGGGGGCGGCGGCGGCGCGCTCAACGCCGTGGCGGTGGTGCTCACGATGTTCTTTCTCTTCGCCTACGGCATGACCAACGCCGCGGCGTTCATCGAGCAATTCAGCCGCAACCCGTCCTTTCGGCCGCGGTTTCGCTTCTTTCACTGGTCGCTGGCGTTGGTTGGCGGCGTGGGGTGTTTGGTCGCGGCGTTTCTGATCAACCCGGTGGCCGCGCTCGTCTCGTTCGTCCTGGTCACCGGTGTGTACTTTTTCATCTCCAGGCGAGTCCTCCAGAAGACCTTCGGCGATGCGCGTCGGGGCTTTTATTACGAGCGCGTGCGCACCAATTTAATCAAGTTGGGCACCTTCGCCCAGCACCCCAAGAACTGGCGGCCCACCTCGCTGGTGCTATCCGGCAACCCCAAGACCCGGCTGACCCTGACCCAGATCGCCACTTGGCTGGGCAGCGGGCGCGGGATCACGACCATGGTCAACGTGCTCGAGGGCCAGGTACACGAGATGCTCGACGAGCGCGCCGCGGCCGAAGCCGAGCTTCGGGAGTACGTCGACGACAACAATATCCAGGCCTACGTCGAGGTCGTGGTCAGCCCGTCGTTCAAAGCGGGGCTCGGTGTGTTGCTCCAGGCTCATTCCATCGGGCCAATCAAGCCCAATATGGTCGTCTCCGGCTGGCCGTCTCGGCCTCGCGAATACACCGACTTCGCTCGGCAGTTGCGCACCACCCACGAGCTGGGCATGAGCCAGGTCATCGTGGTCGATCACGGCCTGCCCAAAGAGCCCGAGCGCATCGACATCTGGTGGCGCGGCCGAAAAAACGGCTCGCTCATGGCCATTTTGGCCTACCTGCTCACCCACAATTGGCAGTGGAATCAGACTAGCATCCGGCTCATCAAGATGCTCGAAGACGGCGAGGAGCCCGACGACGCCAAGGCACGGATCGGTGAACTCATCGACGCCGCGCGTCTCGACGCCGACCACCTGATTCTGGCTCAGGGCAACTTTGCCGAGCAGCTCGCCGCCACCTCCCACGACGCCGATCTGGTGCTGCTCGGCTTCCGGCCGCCCTCGGACGAGGGAGCACAGGCCTTCCACGAGGCATTCAGTGGACTCGTGGAGGGCTTGCCCACCACACTCATCGTCTGCTCGACGGGCGACGCCGATCTATTGTCGTGATGACCTGGACCCCTGAACCCCTGAACCCCTGAACCCCTGAACCTTGCTCTCCGTGGAGTCGTGGAAGAGCACATGGAGCAGCCTTGAGGGCACGGAGCTGGGCCGCCCGCAGTTTCAATGCTTCAAAGCTGCTCCAAGGGCTCTACCATGCCTCCGTGAAAGCAACGTTCCATGGATCTGAACTCCATGCTTCCGGGCTCCTTGGTTCCCGTTTCCATGGCTCCAATTTCTTGCACTCTGCCCCCTGCCCCTTGAAGATACGGATCGAGCCAGCTCACCCTGCACACCGGGCCGACCGCCATGGACATCGATAGCGCCATCGACTCATACGCCTTCTCGCTGAAGGTCGAGCGCAACCTGTCGCAGAATACCCTCGACGCCTACACCCGCGACTTGCGCCAATTCGCCGAGCACTGCGCCGCCAAAGGCGTCGCGGGCGATGTGCGCGCGATCGACCCGATGCATATCAGCGGGTTTATGAAGGGTTTGCTCGACCGGGATCTGGCCACGCGCACGGTGGCCCGAAAGCTGTCGAGCGTGCGCGGGATGTTCAAGCACCTGCGCCAGGAGGAGGTCCTCGACAAAGATCCCTCCCAGAAGGTCGACACGCCGCGTTACGGCAAACGCGTGCCCCGCGTGCTCACCCTCGACGAGGTCGAGGAGCTCCTGGCCACCCCGGACCGCACCGTCCCCGAGGGACACCGCGACTGGGCGATGTTCCACGTGCTCTACGCCACCGGCCTGCGAGTGACCGAACTCGTCGAGTTGCAGCAGCGCGAGGTCGACCTGCGCGCCGGCTATGTGCGCGTGGTCGGCAAGGGCAACAAACAGCGCATCGTGCCCCTCGGCGAGCAGGCCGTCGACGCGGTGGAGTCGTATATCGAGCATACGCGGGGCCGGTTGCTCAAAAATTGCGGCGGCCCCGGCTCCACGCCGTATCTCTTCGTGACCCGCCGTGGCAGCTCGATGACCAGGCAGGCGTTTTGGAAAAATATCAAAAAATACGCCCGCCGCGCGGACATCGACGCCCCCATCAGCCCGCATAAGCTTCGCCACAGCTTCGCCACCCACCTGCTCGAGCGCGGCGCCGACCTCAGGATCGTCCAGACCCTGCTCGGCCACGCCGATATCAACACCACCCAGATCTACACCCACATCGCCCAGGCGCGGCTCAAGCGCATGTACGACGAGCATCACCCGCGAGCTTGAAGGCGGGCTTGGGGCTTGGGGGTTGGGGCTTGAACGGCAACTAAAACGGCGGGCTTGGGGCTTGAACGGCAACTGCGGGCGGGGGGCTTGAGGTTGACTGGGCATATCGTGTAGTGATCGGACGTTGTACATCGCACTCGTAGGGCGTGTATGATGCGCCTATGGAGTCTTGCGGTAGATGTAGGTAGATCGATGGCCACTCAGCCAGTAGCCGAGCCCCCACAACAAGCAGCGCCGGACGTTCCCGAGGAACTCGCCGTGCGCCTGGAGAGCTTCGAGGGTCCGCTGGACTTGCTCCTCGAGCTGATCCGCAAGCACGAAGTCGACATCTTCGACATCCCGATCGCGCTGATCACCGAGGAGTATCTGGGCTATGTCGAGCGCATGGAGAAGCTCGACCTGCACGTGGGCGGCGAGTGGCTCGAGATGGCCGCCACGCTCATCTATATCAAGTCGAAGATGTTGTTGCCCGACGACGAGACCGACGACGAGGAAGACGGCCCCGACCCGCGCGAAGAGCTGGTGCGCAGGCTCATCGAGTACCAAAAGTATAAGCTGATCGCCGGCAAGCTCGACGCGCTGCCCAAGCTCGACCACGACGTGTTCACCCACCGGCCGCAGGCCGAGGAGTTCGAGAAGCTGACCGGCCCGCCCGAGCTGCGCGAGGCCGGCCTGGGCGACTTGGTCTCGGCGATTCGACGGCTGGTCGACAAGGGCGAGGACAACGCAGACTGGGTCGTCGAGATGTCCCGCGAGCAGCTCACGCTGCGAAGTGTCATGCTCGACATCGCCACGCTGCTGCAGGATTGTCCGCGGGTGACCTTCGAGGCGCTCTTTGCCGAGCACGAATTCACGCGCTACCGAGTCGTCACCACGTTCCTGGCGTTGCTGGAGATGACCAAGCGCAAGATCATCAAGCTGATGCAATCACGCATCGACGGCGACCACCTGTATATCGAGCGGGCCGTCATCGACATCGTCGAGGTCAGCCAATCGCTCGATCTGCCCGACTCCCCCGAAGCCCAGGGCCACACCGATGTCTGAGACGAGCGAAAAACCGCCTGGCTCGACACCTCCGACCCCGGAGGCCCACGGAAACCGGGAAGAGAAAGGAAGCAGTGAGCCGGTCGAGGCGCAGCCACAGGCGGAGAAGGCCGAGCAGGTCGAGCGCGCCGACGCCAATAAGATAAATGCGATCCTCGAGGCGATCTTTTTTGCCAGCGACGACCCGCTCACCCTCAAGACCCTCGAGAAGTGCCTGCCGGAGGTCGAGGGCGATCTCGTCAAGCGCGCCCTCGAGAACCTGCGGCTGGAGTATAGCGGCACCCACCGGGGCATTCATCTGGCGGAGGTCGCCGGCGGCTTCCAGATGCGTACGAATCCGGACTTCAAGGACCATATTCTGGAGATGTACGAGGCGCGACCGCGCAAGCTGTCACGCGCGGCGATGGAGACATTGGCCATCGTCGCCTACCAGCAGCCGCTGACCCGCGCCGACGTCGAGGAGATCCGCGGAGTGGACTCCTCGGGGGTCATCCGGACCCTCGAAGACCATGATCTGGTCAAGACCATCGGCCGGCTCGACGATCTGGGCCGTCCACATATCTACGGCACGACCGAGCGCTTCCTGGAGTTCTTCGGGCTCGATACGCTCTCCGACCTTCCCGCCCTCGACGAGTCCGAGCTCGAGAGTCTCGAGGAGATGTACGCCGAGGAGCTCGAGGAGTTCGAAAAGGCCGGCCAAGATAAAGCCTCACAAGACGTTGAAAAAGCTACTGAACCCGGCGCCGACGACGCTTCCGACAAGGAATAGCGCCGTTGGGCCGACCGTTTGATTTTCGTATTAAGAATCCAAACTCATGATTCGTGTGTAAGAAGTTGGACCGAGCCTCGGCGAGATGATTTTTTCGGCATCGTAGCCGGCAAAATCAGCCGGCGATGGCGACGGGAGACTTTTTACACACGCATCAACTCTCAACAAAGCGACGTAAATGATGGCGAACGAAATGCGCGTGCAAAAATTCTTATCCAAAGCAGGTGTCTGCAGCCGCCGAAAAGGCGAGGAGCGGATGCAGGAAGGCCGCGTCAAGGTCAACGGCCAGGTATGCCGCGAGCTCGGCTCGAAGGTCATCCCCGGCCAGGACGAGGTGCGCGTCGACGACGAGGTCGTCACGCTGCCCGACCAATATATCTACATCGCGGTCAACAAGCCGGACAACTTCATCACCTCGCTCGACGACCCCAAGGGACGGCCGGTGATCACCGACCTTCTGCCCGACAAGATGCCGCGCATCTGGCCGGTGGGTCGGCTCGACTGGGATTCGACCGGTCTGCTGATTATGACCAACGACGGCAAGCTGACCAACTTGCTGACCCACCCGAGCCACGACGTCACCAAACAATACGCGGTGAAAGTCCGCGGGCTGCTCAAAAACGACTCACCGAAGCTCGAGCGCCTCAGAAAGGGCATCAGTCTCGATGGCCGCAAGACCAAGCCCGCCCACATCGAGGTGGTCAAAGACAACGGCAACAACACCTGGCTCGAATTTGTCATCACCGAGGGGCGCAACCGCCAGATTCGGCGCATGTGCGAGGCGATCGGCCACCGCGTCATGAAGCTTCGCCGCTTCGCCATCGGCTCGTTGACCCTCCAGGGGATTCCGACCGGCTCTTATCGACCGTTACTGCACGATGAGGTCGAGGCCCTCTACGAGGAAGTCGAGGCCAAGATGCCTCCGCGCGCCGTCCCCAGCCGCGCCGCCGAGAAGCGCGAGCGCCAGCGCAAAAAGCGCCACGGCAAATATGACGTGCGCACTCACGGGCCGGGCAAAAAGCATTAATGAGCCGGAATGTTCGGTGGTCTTCGCCCCTTTTAGGAAAGCAACTTGACAGGGGATCGAACCACCCTTATGGTCCCCGTCCCGGTCGCAAGAACCCAACAGTTTGGGCGACCTTGATGCGGGGTGGAGCAGCCAGGTAGCTCGTCGGGCTCATAACCCGAAGGCCGCAGGT
>JBKGZI010000040.1:0-22368 GCA_046545675.1 Persicimonas sp. | reverse complement strand
GCAAGTCGAGGCAAGAACCAAGAACCAACCACCAAGAACAGGTGCGTTTGCTCGAGACGATACGAAAAGCCTAGCACGACTCGTAAACCACAAGATTTCCGTGTTTCTACTTAGCGGGGTGTTCTTGGTTCTTGGTTCTTGTGTGGCTGTGGGGAGCAGCCGGGTGGGGGAGGTGCGCCTAAAGGAGGGGCTGACATAAGTCGAGGGCGCGCGGGGTGAGCCGTGCGCCCTCGAAATACTGACTTTGCCGTTCTTAGCTATGAGTTCATCGTTTCTGAAATGCTACGGGCGAGCAGGGACGCTCGACGGGCAGCACCAAGAACCAAGAACCAAGAACCAAAAACCAAAATTCAGGATTTGTGGGTCGTATAAGGCAGCAGCGCGATCTGACGAGAGCGCAGGATGGCCTTGCGGAGCTTGCGCTGGTTCTTCGCGCTCACGCCGGTGATCCGACCCGGCAGCATTTTGCCGGTGGTGGTCAAAAAGAGCTTGAGCAGCTCCGGGTTCTTATAATCGATGCGCCAGGAGGGGTTCTCCTCGAACGGATCGAGCTTTCGTCGCCGCCGCCAGTTGATGCGGCCGTACTTGCTGCGAGCCATGGTCTCTCCTCAATGCTTGATCATTCGGCTGAACGAGCCGCCGCGTTCTTTGGGCGGCTCAGATCACTCGAATCACTTGATTTTTTCTTCGACAAATTCGACGTGCTTGCGGGCAACCGGGTCGTACTTCTTCAGGCGAATCTTGTCCGGATTCTTCCGCCTGTTCTTGGTGGTCGTATAGAAGTAACCGGTACCAGCCGTCGACACGAGTTTAATTTTTTCACGCATATCTTTCTCCTGAGCAGCCATGACGGGCGGCTCGCGTTCTCGAGATCTTTGCTGAACCCGCGCCATCTGCGGCACGAGCGCTGCGAGGCGCAGGACGATAAGGCAAAACCCCGTCCTGCGCAAGGCAGAGTTGAATGGTTAAACTGAACCTAGACCATTTGCGCGGGAAAGCCGCGTTTTTTGAGGTCCAAGAGCGCCCCGGCGAGCTCCTCGGAGTCGGGATCGAGCGGCTTGTCGGTCGCGATGACCGCGGTGCCGTTGTCGAGGCTGACGTCGACATCGTCCTTTTCGAGGCCGAGTTTATTGCTCAGCACCGTGCGCACTGTGTTGACGCAGCCGTTGCAGCTCATGCCGGAGACGTACAATTTGATCTGGCTCATGATGATCATCCTCGAAATTTAGGTACCTGTGCTGCGCTATCGGTCCAGCGGCCGCATAGCACTAACGCATATCGGGCGGCTGACCTTCCACATTCCAACAATCATTGGAGAGAACCGCCTGCTGGACACTCTGGCCGTCTCGAAACGCCCGAACACGCGCCGCTTCGGTGTCGATGAGCACCCAGTCGACCGATCCTTCGCATAAAGCGCCGGTGTTGACAAATAGTCCTCGCCGCCGCGGGCCGGCGACCAGCCGGAGCCGATGGCTGTGGCCGCAGATCACCAGGTCCGACGGGCCGCGCTCGAGCAGCTCGAAGGCGCCGCGCAACAAGCGATCGGGCCCCGACCCGCCGGGGCTGGCGGTGTGCCAGAGCCGGTCGAGCAGCAGCGGCGCGACGCCCATGACGCCCGCTAGTTGGTGCAGGCCGGCGCGCTGCATCCAGCCGGCCACGAAGTTGGCCGTCGGCGCCAGGCCGGGCAGCTTCTTGAGGGGCATGTCGAATTGATGGCCGTGCAGGGCGAGCAGACGGAGCCCGCCGGCCTCCCAGACGCGCTCCTCGGGGGTCGTCTGGCGGCAAAGCGGTCCGTCGTGGTTGCCGAAGATCCACTCGTAGCTCTCCAACCTATCGGTGACCTGCGGGAAGGCCCGTCGGATCTCCCGGAGCTGGTCGCGCCACCGGCCGGGCAGCTTCGGGCGGTCGAGATCGAAGAGATCGCCGGCGACCAGCACCCGATCGGCGCGTCGCTCCACATGATCGAAGAGCTCGAGGAGCTCGGCGGGCGAAGCGGTGCATCGGTTGGCCGCCCCGGGCGCTATATGCAGATCTGAAAAGACGGCTAATTTCACGGGGTCAGCGTCACGGAAAGGAGTCGTAGAGGCGATCGATCTCGGTCACGTCGCCGCTGGGCCAGTCGATGCTGGCCACATGCCAGAACTCACGGTTTTGCATCGGCTTTCTGGTGGCCTCGTGGGTGAGGACACCGCCGATATAGACGCGAACGGTGGCATAGCTGACGCCATATGAGCTGGCCGAGAAATAGTAGACGCCCACCTGGTAGGTCAACCCGCTCTCGGGGTTGTCGAGGTTGGTGTTCTCGGGGCCGGCGCCGTCGGTGTCGTCGATGTCCAGGCTGGGGTCGTCGGAGTCGTCGCCCTGCACGCCCCAGTCGGGGTTGCGTCGGCGCCAGAAGCAGTCCCACGGCGGCGAGTCCCACAGGCCGTTGGCGTTGGGATGCAAAAAGTGCAAGTCCAGATCGGTGCCCGCGCCGTCGGTCTCGTCGGGGTCGGCCGGGGTTTGCCAGACCAACTGGACGTGGATGTCCTCGTCGGAGATCGCCTCGATGGTCACGCGCGCCGGCTCGCAGGATTGCACGCCGTGCTCGCTCCACACGTCGAGCTCGAGGACGTACGTGCCCGAAAGCTGCATCCAAACCTCATTGTCGGCGCCGTCGGTGCTCTCCAGCGCGTTGGTGCTGTCGGCGGGCTTCTCGACCAGCCGCCACTCGTAGCGCTCGATGCCCTGCCCCTCCGGGTCGCGGCTCAAGTCGGCGTCGAGCTCGATATTGTCGAGCGGCACGGCCTGCATCTCGCCGATCGGGTCGGCGATCACCTCGCCGCGGTCGGGATTATAGGCGCGGATGACCGCCTCGGGGCATTCGTAGGGGCGGCCTCGACCGGCGAGCTCGACGACCTGCTCGGGCTCGAATTCGTCGTTCGACTCGATGAGCACTGCGCCTTCGTATTGGCCGGGATCGGTGGGGTGAAAACCAATCGGGATGCGCGCGCTCTCGCCGGGCTCGAGTTCGATATCGCCGGTAAAACTGTCGTCGAGCAGGCTGAACTCCTCGGCGCCTTCGAAGGAGGCGACCCGAAACGTGGTCGCGCTGCGGCTGGCGCAGTTGGTCGCCCGGATGAACTCGCGCGAGGTCTCGTCGAGCTCGGAGACGCCGAATCGGACGCGCTCGGCGGGCCGCAGCTCCAGGCACGGGAAGTCGGCGTTCGCCCACAGATCGACGGCAAAGATCGGCTCGTCGGGATCGTTGCTCTCGATGGTCAACTGGCCCTGGACCGCCTCGGTGTTGCGGGCGGTGTAGGTCAGCGTCGCCTGGATCGACTCGTCTGGGCGCAGATTGGTGGGCGGGTCGCCGTCGTGGTCCGGGAAGCTCAGGTGAAATTGCGGGTCCGAGCCCCACTCGCCCAGCTCGAGCATGGCCCGGCCGGTGTTGGAGATCTCGATATTCTTGCGCACCGTCTCGCCCTCGAGGACATCGCCGAAGACCACGCGCTCGGGCCCGTCGATATCCGGCTCGCCGTCATACTCCCATTCGCCGATCTCGCGGGGCTGGAAGAAATCGATGACGTTGTCGTCAGCGTCGCTGCCGCACGCCGCCGCGCCCCCAAAGACGAGGCTCAACACCAATAGCCCGATGAGGCGGTTGATCCACCTTTGTGGCCGACCGATTCGAGTGGTCCGATTTTGCATCTTGATATCCCCGTGCGCTTTCAATATTGCGGCCATCATAGTGTATCCGGTGCCACAATGCGAAGCCGTTTAGGTGACGCATAGTTGATACGCGCTTCTGACAAGCGTTCTGGACAAGCGTGCCCGATCTTACAGCTCGATCAAAGCAGCAATGATCGTGCCACGCCCCGATGACCGCCCGGAGCGCGTCGAGCGGCCGGTCGCGGCGAGCTGGGCGGAGCAAGATCGCTCCGGGTCCGCTGGAAATCGGGACATTCATGCCTCAGAGGCTCAAAAAACTGACGTTTGCCGTGCTCTGTGGGACCCATGGTCTTTTGCCGACTTTGCGCCCCGTGCTATGCTTGAGCGTAGGCTGTGGTTAGGAATCCCTTCGACGATCGACACTTCGGGCAGCTCGATGATGCGCAAATTGCTGATGCTCACCGTATGCGTCGGCCTGTTCATCGGAACATTGCCGGGGTGTACAGCGGTCCAGCGCATCCCGGACCAGCCGGAGGGACGAGCTTTTCTGCGCCTGGACGTCGAGCCGGCCACCACACGTATCTTCATCGACGCGGAGTATCAGGGCGTCGTCGAGGGCTGGGTCCAGCAGACCCTGCCGCTCGACCCGGGCCACCGGATGGTCGAGCTGCGCGCCGACGGATATATCACGCGCCGCTTCGACGTCGAGATCGACCCCGGCCAGCATATGACCCTCGAGGTCGAGATGGAGCGCGAGCTCGAAGATCCCCAGTAACGAGACGTGGATCTTACGGCAAATTGTTCGGCAGTGCTGCTCTGGGCTTGGTTCTTGGTTCTTGGTAAAGACGTCGCAAATCGAGGCAAGAACCAAGAACTAACCACCAAGAACAGGTGCGTCATCGCGTGACGATGCGAAGAGTCTGGCAGACTCGTAGACCGCATAATTTCCGTGTTTCTACTTCAATGACTCCCGTGCCAAAGACGCCCCATGAATGCCGCCCATTCCAGTCAGCATCTCGACGGCCTCCCCGGTTTGGCGATGACGCTGGCCGAGGACGAGACGCGCAAATTTCAGGTCTCGCCGGCCGGTCAGTTATCGGTGTTTCGCGGTAATCGGTGGAGCTCGTCGAAGACCGCCCTGGACGCCCAGGCGGTGCAGGCGCTGGCCCATAAGCTCGCCACCCAGCCGGGCGCGGCGCGATTGGGAGCGTGGTATTTGCGCGTGCTGCCCGGCAGCAAGGGCTGGACGATCTTCGGAGAG
This sequence comes from Persicimonas sp., assembly GCA_046545675.1. Taxonomy (GTDB): domain Bacteria; phylum Myxococcota_A; class Bradymonadia; order Bradymonadales; family Bradymonadaceae; genus CAYLTX01. Next base: position 17,456 of record JBKGZI010000040.1, on the reverse strand, counting down.
CGATGCCCGAGGCTGCCCGACGAGGCGATCGACGAGGCCATCGAAGCAGAGCTGCTGGCTCGAGCCCGCGCCGGCAGCACCGGCGTCATCGCCGGCGGGCTGGGCTCGACGAAGGCCTCGGTCCTGTTGTGGCTCGCCTCGCTGCTGGGTCGTCGAGAGCTGGTCTTCGTCTCCGAGTTGCCGCCCGCCGAGCCGCTCGAGCCGACCTGGACCCACGTCTATCCGCCCACCGACGACCGCCAGCGGCGCAGCCTCGAGCGGCTCCTGCGCGCCCACGACTGCATCTTCTGGGAGGGACTCAGCCGGGCCGACGACTTCGTCACCTTCGCCGGCGCCCCGGGCACCCACAACCGCTGGTTTAGCATCGACGCCGACAGCCCGCAGGCCATCGAGCGTCGTCTGCACGCGCTGATCGCCCCGCTGGGCAGCCTCGAGCTGGACAGTTGCATCTTCATCGAGGTCGACGCCGAGTCGGGCGCATCGATCGCCAGCCTATCGCGGCGCAGCGCCGATGGCTGGACCGAGCTGCTCGACGACGCTCCGCCGGTGGTCGAGACGCTCGAGGCGCTCGCGCTGCTCGAGGCGCCCGGCGCGCCGATGACCACCACCGGACATCGAACCGGCCTATCGGAGACCAGCCTTGGCAAATCCGGCCCGTCTAAATCCGACCCCTCCGAGTCCGGCCTCTCCGAATCCAGCGCGTCGGACCTCGACGGGGACTCGGTGCCGCGAGCCGACGAGGCGCCGTCTCAGGCGGCAGTGATCACCCCGAGGCGCGCCGGGCGTTTCTCGAGCTCGAAGAGCTCGACCTCGAAGGAGCCGGTGGGCGAAGCGCAACCGGGCGCGGACTCACCGCCCGACGAGCCGACGGTCGACTCCCAGGTCGAGCCACTCGTCGACGAAGACAGCGATCCGACGCTGGGCGCGGGGGTGCGCCCGCCGCGAGACCTCGCCGGTATGAGCCTCGACGAGCTGCTCAAAAGCGACGAGATCGAGCGCGAGGAGCTGCTGCGCCACTCCGGCGAGATCGACTTCCAAGCGATGTTGCGAGCGCGCAGGCAGCGCCGCCGCGAACAACGCGAAGCCGACGGCGCGGTTTCCGGGAAGCATCCCGCCGAGGAGCAGTCCGCTCACGGGCGACCCGCCGGGGAATCATCCGCCGATGAGCCGTCGGTGCCCGGCCTCGAAGACTCGCCCGAGATCGGCCTGCAATACGACTCCGACCAGGCCTCAACCAATGTCGCCGACGGCGCCAAGGTCGACGCCATCCTGGCTGATATGAGCCAAGACGGCGAAAGGGGCATCTCGAGTCTGTTCGAGGACATCGATCCCGATGAGCTCAGCCCACCGGTTCGCGACGAGACCACGGCGCTGACGCCGGTGGATATGGACGCCATCCGAGACAGCGCGGCCGACGAGATCTCCTGGCTGATCGCCGACGAGCTCGACGACGAGCTCGTCGAAGAGTCGGGCGCTGAGCCAATCAGCGAGCCCGACGATACGCTGCGCGATAAAGATTCGCCTCTGAAAAACGAGGAGCGCGGCACCGACCCGGCCTCTCCGATCTGGGAGGCCGATCCCGCGCCGACCAACGAGCTCTACGACGACCCCGACGAATAAACTCAACTTCGGTGCCAGAGCTTCCCAGCTCTGGTCACAGGCCAAGATGGCCTGGCACCGGTTTTTACTCCTCGATCGACAGCACGCGCACGCCCAGGCGGCCGTCGACGTTGACCAACTCGCCGTGGCCGACGATCCGACCGTCGACGAGCAGGTCGACGCCGTCGTCGACGCTGCGATCCAGCTCGAGCACGTAGCCCGATTGCAGTTGGGCGAGCATCGACACCGGCAGTGGCAGCGATCCCACCCGCATCTCGACGTCGACCTCGGCGCGCTCTACAGCCGCGTTGGAGCCCGATGCCGAGCTCTGGTTGGTATTTGTCGACTGGTCGTTCATGGTCGGTTCTCCTTGTTGGGGTCGAGCCTGTCGGGATTGTGGTTGTGGGTCGGTGATTTCGATCTCCCATCGATCGGCCTCAGAGGGTCGAATCCTGCACTCGAGGTGGTGGCGCCGGGCGCGGTCGAGCCAGATCTTTGCGCCACCGTCTGACTGCAGAGCGTCGGTCTCGAGGCCGTGTGTCTGGGGCAAGAGCACGTCACCGGGCCCCACTGAAGACCACTCGCCGTGCTCCAGGCAAAGCGAGCCGAGCGCGACCGGCAGGCGCGCCCGCAGCCCGCCGAGGCGCGTGGCCATCAACCGGCGACGGCCGCGCTCCCTGCGCGACGCCTCGGCGACAAAGACCTCCATGCTGCGCACCAGATCTCCGGGCAGCAGCAGGCGAACCAGGCCGGCGCTTCGCGGCGAGGAGACCGAGTAGACCACCTCGGCGATCTCGGCCTGGCGGCGAAGCCGCTTGGTGATCGCCTCCAAATTCGGCGGCGCGGTGGGCAGCGACAGCGGCGGCAGGCCGCGTGCGCACATCCAGTTGACGAGTTGCATCAGGATAAAGGAGATCAGCCCGAAGTCGCGGTCGCTCGGTGGCGGCAGCCTGCGGGCCTCGGGGGGCTCGTCTTCGAGCAGCTCCTCGAGCCAGCTTCCCACCAGGTTCATATCGGCCAGCAGCAGACCCACGTCCGGATCGGGCGCCAGCCGAAAGGAGGTCACGAAGTGGTCGTCGAGGCGCACCGGCAGCTCGCTGGCGGGATAGGTGCGCATCGTGTGGAAGAAGACGTCGTGGCCAAGGCCCACCAACTGCTCGATCTCGTCGGCGAGCTCGTCGAGCAGGCGCTCGCCGGGCACCGGAGCGGGCAGCAGATCGAGCAGGTGATTGCCCAGCTCGACCTCATCGACCGACAGCGCCTCGAGGGCCTTGAGCGGGATGCGGCGCACCGACTTGCGTCGTTTGACGGCGCGCCTGGGCGGCTGGTTCTTTGTGGCTGGTCCTCGGTGATGCTGCCCACGGCTCATCGCTGGCTCCGTTTCCAATAGGTCGGCTTCGAATGGGTCGGCTTCGAATGGGTCGATGGTCTAGTCACACAATCTCGATGCTCGAGAACTCGACGCCGCTGTGGGCGGCAGATTCGCGGAAGTGCTCGCGCTCGCGGCGCAGATCGCGGGCCAACTCCTGGTTTTCGGGGCGCATGCGCAGCTCGAAGCCGTCGCCGCGGCGGCGCAGGCGAACGCGCACGTTGCCGCGGCCGGGCACCTGCAGGTCGAGCAGCATGATGCGCCGGCCGGCGGCGTCCTGACCCACGTGGGCCTTCTCGACGAGCTTCTGGGCGAGTTGGGCGACCTGCTCGCGCATCTCGGAGCGTTGGGTGGGCGCGGCGCCATCGGCCTTCCCGGCTCCTCTGGCCGCGCCCGGGTCGCCGGCGAGGCCGGCGAGCTTGTCGGCCTGGGCCTGTGCGGCGTGTACGTTTTGCTGGTCGGACTTCTGGCTGCCGGCACCGGCCAACGGGCCTTTTGCGGATTTCTGACCGGCCTGACCCGACAGCGGCGGAGTGCGTTGCGCTTGTTTCTTGGCGTGGCCCTTGTCGACGTCCCGCCAATGGCGCTCGTTTTTCTTGCCGTCGAGGCTTTTCTCGGTGTATTGGCGTTTCGTTTGACGCTCGGTGTCGACGCGCTCGCGGCGGGCGCCCTGCTCGCCGAGTTGCTGGCGGCCGTCCCGAAGTCGCTCGCCAAATTCGCCGCTTCGGCGGCGCTGATCGCTCTTTTGGGCGCTCTTTTGGCCCGGCGACTTCTTCGACGAGCCGGCGTTTGTCTGCTTGTCGCCGCCCGTCTTTTTGGGTGTCTTCTCGCCGGCCTTCTTGTCTTTTTCGCCCTTCTTCTCGAGCAACTTCTTGAAGTCCTTGGCGTCCTTTTTGTCCTCGGACTTCTTCGCGTCGTGCTCGTCGCGGCGGTCGACCTTCTGCGAGTTGTTGCCTTCTATCTTGACCATATCCCGTGCGCCGTGGAAGTCGCTGCCGTATCACTCCAGCCGGGCGACCGATCAGCCGCCGCCCTCATTATGGTTTTCGGCAAAAGTGGCCGGATCGTTGCGTGATCAGGGCAAATTTTTTGGCGGCGGCGACCCGAGATCCCAAGAAAACCAAGAGGCGCCAGCGACTTAGCAAGTCACTGGCGCCTCTCGACCATTCGGCGTGCTCTGTTTGTCGGCTCAGGCTATTTCATCAGCCGGCGCGTTTTTCGGCGATGAGCTCCAGGGCCTTCTCGAGGGTCATATCCTTGGGCTCGACACCCTTGGGTAGCGAAGCGTTGGTCTTGCCGAGCTTGACGTAGGGGCCGTAGCGCCCGTCGAGCACGTTGATCTTCTTGCCCGACTCGGGATCCTCGCCGAGCTCCTTGAGCACGTTTTTGCGCCGACGGTTCTTGGGCTGGCTCAAGATCTCCATGGCCTCCTCGTAGGTCAGCGTGAAGACCTTCTCGACGCTGTCGAGGTTGCGGTAGTCGCGCTTGTGGCGCACGTAAGGCCCGTAGCGACCGATATTGGTCTCGATGGGCTTGCCGTCGTCAGGATGCTCGCCGAGGACCCGGGGAAGCTCCAAGAGAGTCAGGGCTTGCTCGAGATCGACGTCGGACAGCTCGGTGCCGTCGGGCACCGAGGCGGTCTTGGGCTTGTCGTCGCCGCCGCGCTCGCCGAGTTGAACATAGGGTCCATACCGACCGTTGTTCAGGTAGACGGTCAGGCCGGTGTCGGGATCTTCTCCGAGCGCCTTGGGCCATTTTTCGCGCTCGGCGCTGAGCTCCTCGAGGTGTTCCATGGTCAGATCGGCCGGCGGCAGATCTTCGGGCACGTCGATCTTTTTGGTCTCGCCGTCGGACTCCCACTCTGCGTAGGGGCCGAATTTGCCCACGCGAAGGATCGCCGGCAGGTCCGACAGGTGCACCACGCGCGCGTCGGTCTTGGCGATCTCCTCTTCACCCTTTTGGATCTGGTCGGAGAAGGCGCCCTTGTCGCGGTAAAACGAGTGCAGGTAGTCGACCTTGCTGTGATCGCCGCGGGCGATCTCGTCGAGGTCGTCCTCCATGCGCGCAGTGAATTGCAAGTCGACCAGGCCCGGGAAGTATTCTTCGAGCAGCTCGACGACCGCAAACGCGTTATAAGTGGGCACGAGCGTCTTGCCGTTTTTGCGGGCGTAGCGCTCGTCGCGGGTGATCTTGCTCATGATCGAGGCGTAGGTGCTCGGACGGCCGACGCCGGCCTCCTCGAGCGCCTTGACCAGCGACGCCTCGGTGTAGCGCGCCGGAGGCTTGGTCTCGTGTCGCAGCGGCTCGACGTCGGTGCATTCGACGGCGTCGCCCTCTTGCATCTCGGGCAAGTGACGCTCCTGCTCGGCCAGCTCGGCCTCGGGATCGTCGGTGCCCTCCAGATAGGCGCTGATAAAGCCGGCGAAGTCGGTGCGCAGCCCGTTGGCGCGGAACACAACATCTTGGCCGTCGACCTCGACGAGCAGGTCCACCGACGTGCTCGTCTTCTTGGCGTCGGCCATCTGAGAGGCGAGCGTGCGCTTGTAGATCAAGTCGTAGAGCTTGAACTCGCGGCCGCTCAGCCCGCTCTTTTTGGGGTCGACGAATGCCTCGCCGGCCGGCCGGATCGCCTCGTGAGCCTCCTGAGCGCCCTTGGACTTGGAGGTGTAGATGCGCGGCTCGTCGCTGACGTATTCTGCGCCGAATTGCTCGGTGGCGGCTTTTTTGGCCGCGGCGAGGGCCTGCTTGGACAGGTTGACGCTGTCAGTACGCATATAGGTGATCTTGCCGCTCTCATACAGCCACTGAGCGATGCTCATCGTCTGTGAGGCCGACAGCCCGATCTTACGGCTGGCCTCCTGCTGGAGCGTCGAGGTGATGAACGGCGGCTTCGGAGACGTCGTATACTGGCGCGTCCGGATCGTCTCGACGTTCCAGGGAAGCCCCTCGAGCTTGTCGAGCAGGTCTTGGGCGGCGTCCTCTTCGAGCAGCAGGACGTCTTTGCCCTCGGCGATCTTGCCGGTATCCTTGTCGAAGTCCTTGCCGCTGGCGATGCGGGTGCCGTCGATGGAGATCAGGTCGGCGTCGAAGTTCTCGCCGTCTTTGGCCACGGCGGCCTTCAGATCCCAATAGGTGCCGATGCGGAAGGCGCGTCGCTCGCGCTCACGCTCGACGAGCAGGCGCACCGAGACCGATTGGACGCGGCCGGCGCTCAGCCCGTATTTGATCTTCTTGGCGACCAGAAGTGACAGCGGGTAGCCCACCAGCCGGTCGAGGATACGCCGTGCCTCCTGGGACTCGACCAGGTTCGTATCGATCTCGCGGGTATGCTCGAGCGCGTCTTGGATCGCCTGCTTGGTGATCTCGTGAAAGACCATCCGCCGGGTGGGCACCTTGGGGCTGAGTAGATCAACCAGGTGCCAACTGATGGCCTCACCTTCACGGTCTTCATCTGTTGCCAGATAGATCGCTTCGGCGTCTTTGATCTCCTTTTTGAGCTCGGAGACGGCCTTCCTGGAGCGTTTATCTTTGACGACATAGACAGGATCGAAATCGTGCTCGATGTCGACACCCAGGTTCGCCCAAGATTCCTTTCGGTACTTCTTGGGCAACTGACTGGCGTTGTCGGGGAGATCGCGCACATGGCCCAGCGACGCTCGTACTTTGAAGTCGCCGGGCAAATATTTTTCGATCGTTTTCGCCTTAGCGGGCGACTCGACGATAACGAGTTTTGACATGCTTGACTGCTCTCAAAATCGGGAGTTCGTTCAAACGGACGGGGTCATCACCAACCGTAAACACGTGATGAAATCCCACGAGTGACCGCTTGATATGGAGGATGGAAAGGGATTTGTCCAGCGCCGTGCTAGTCTTCGGACTCGGGGTCGTCCCCCTCGGAGGGGCCGTCGCCGGTGGCGTCGAAGGGATTATCGCCCGACTGGATCATCTCGTAGAACTGGCGCATTTGCTGCTCGATCTGATCGGAAGACATCTCCGAGAGGTCGAGATCTTCGAGCTGAGACGGGTCGAGCCCGCCGACCTTTTGGAGCAGGCTGGGCGGCACATTCTTGAGGATATTGGGCGCGTTTTTCATGGCCATCTCCAAGAATGGCTTGAAGCGGCCCTTCATCTTGCCGGAGTCGTCGAAGACCTGGCCGAGCAGGCTCATCGGGTCGAAGCTGCCAAAGGGTGGCTGGCCGGCTTCGCGCTGGCCATCTGTAGCCTCGGCGCCGTCGCCGGCGAGCATCTCGGAGTAGCGGCCGAGCATGTCGCGCATCGATGTCTGGAAGCCGCCGGCCTCCAAAATACGGTAACACGGCCCCAGCAAGAACATGGGCAGCTCGGCGGGGGCGCGCTCGGCGCGCTCGAAGTCCTCTTTGGCGGCCTCGGTCTCCCCGCGCATATGCCGGGCGGCGCCGCGCACCATATAGGAATCGGACAGGCTCGGGTCCAGCTCGACGGCGCGCTCGGCGGCCTTGACGGCGTGGTTGCCCTTGCCGGCGGCCAGCAAGACGTGGGCGAGCTGGACGAAGGCGAAGGCCTCGTCGGGATAATTATTCGAGGCCCGGATGGCGTCGGCGCGCGCGGCTTCATGGCGCCCACCGAGCAGGTGGGTGTGGCTTCGCAGCAGCAGCGCCTCGAGGGCGGTCTCCTCGTCATCGACAGCCACGTCGATGGCGCCGGCGGTCTCATCGACGCGGCCCTGCACCATCAGAAGACGAGCGTATTGCAGCGCGTAATCGGCCGCCTCGGGTGCGAACTCGCGGGCCTGGCCGAGATCACGCTCGGCCTGGTCCAACTTGCCCATTCGGATAAACACGTCGGCGCGCAGCGCGTAGAGCTCGGCGTCGTCGCCCTCCAGGGCGATGGCATGGGTCAGATCGGAGCGGGCGTGGTCGTATTCGTCGACCTCGACGAGCGCCAACGCCCGACCCATCAGGCTGGAGACGTGATCGGGGTCCAGCTCGACGGCGGCGTCGAATTGGTCGCGGGCGCTCTCCGGGCGATCGAGCCAATAATGGGCCCACCCGGCCGTGCTGAAGACGTCCGGGGTTCGCCAGCCCAGATCGATGGCCGCCCCGGCGTCTTCGAGCGCGGCGCCGGGCTCGTCCAAGTCCAGGTGAATATCGGCACGCAGCGCCAAAAGCGCCGCCCGCAACATCCGGTAGTCGCCCGTATCGGGCACATTGGACAAAATGGAGTCGAGGCTCGACCGGGCCGAGCCCACCTCGCCGCCGTCTCTGAGCGGCTCGACTTCCTGGCGGACGGCCTCGAGCTGTTGCTCGTGGCCTTCAGGTAGTGCGCGCGAGCTCGTCGCGGAGCCAGCCATGGAAACCTCTTCTGGTCATAATTCGGTGGAAAATCTTCTCGTGGCGCACCTACGCAATCATTGTAGGTACGATGCCCCGTACAACAAGCCTGCCTGCGGCTCTGTTTGCTCGACGAAACCACAAGCCAAATAACGACGGCCTTTTCGAATACGAAGGGCGCAAAGAACGCGGAGGAACAATCGATTATTCCTCCACGCTCTGAGCGCCCCGGGCGTTGGATCGTCGTCTAAACTGCTCAGCTCTCGGCGGTCTCCTCGAAGAGCTGGCGCACGGCGGCTTCGCCGCGAAAGCCCTGCTGGTGGCCGGTGACGTCGCGTCCTTTGAGGGCGACGATCATCGGGATGCCCTGGACCCGGAAGGCCTGGGCGAGCTCGGGTTGCTCGTCGACGTTGACCTTGCCGACCTTGATCTGGCCCTCGTATTCGCCGGCCAGCTTCTCGATGACCGGGGTCAGCGACTTGCACGGGCCACACCAGGGCGCCCACAGGTCGATGATGACGGGAAGGTCGCTCTCGGCGACTTCGCTCTCGAAGTTATCGGCCGTGATCTCGACTAATGCCATGTTGGTTCTCCTAGGTCATTTGGGGGTGACTTTGTGCCTAGATGCACTCTTGTGATGCTCACGAGGTGTTGAGGTTTCAAATCAGACGGTCCAATGCTCGATGATCTCGCGCATTCGGCGCATGAACTTGTCGGCGGTGGCCCCGTCGATGATCCGGTGGTCGAAGGACAGACACCAGATCGAGGTCGGGCGGACCATCATCGCGTCGGTCTTTTGGTCGACGACCACCCGCTTTTTGATGGCGCCGGTGCTCATGATCGCCGCCTGGGGCTGGTTGATGATCGGGATGCCGAATTCGGGGCCGAACACGCCATGGTTCGACAGGGTGAACGTGCCGTCTTTGACCTCGGCGGGCATCAGCTTTTTGTTGCGGGCGCGGCCGGCCACGTCGTTGACCTTGCGGGCGACGCCCAGCAGGCTGAGCTCGTCGACGTTTTTGACCACCGGCACGATCAGGCTCTTGTCGAGGGCCACGGCGATGCCGATATTGACGTCACCGCGCAACACGATGCTGTCGTCGCCCATCGAGGCGTTGACCGTCGGGTATTCGATGAGCGCCTCGGCGGCCGCTTTGACCAAAAAGGCGGTGTAGGTCAGCTTGACGCCGCGCTCGGCGTAGTCGGCCTTGAGTTGGTTGCGAGCCTCGACCACCCGCGAGAAGTCCACCTCGTGGACGGTATGCGCGTGCGGGCTGATCGCCTTCGAGGAGACCATATGCTCGGCGATCATCTTACGCTGCGGGGACAAAAACTCCACCGAGTCGCGCTCGCCGACGTCGACCTCGGGGCGATGGATCTCGCGCCGGGTGCTCGGCGCCTTGGCGGCCGGCGCAGCTCGCTGCTCGAGGTGCTTGCCGGCGTCGATCCAGCCCAGGATATCGTCTTTGGTGACCCGGCCGCTCAGCCCCGAGCCGGGGATCGGCGACAGGTCTTCGATGTCGTGCTCGGCGGCGATGCGCCGCACCAGCGGGGTCGAGCGGGTGCGCCGAAGCTCGGCCCGGCTGGGGAAGTCGCCGGCCGTCGAGGCGCTGGTCGTCGAAGCACTGGCCGACGAGGCCGCACCGCCGACGGCCGACGCTGCCTCACGCGAGGTCTTCTCGTCGGATAGCGACACCACGTTGGAGTCCTCGTCACCGGCTTCGGTGTCTTCGGCGGCAGCGGGCTGTTCGGGCACCGCGCCCTCTTCGGCCTCGGTGTCGACCACCGCCACCAGCGTGTTGATCTCGACGGTCTGGCCGGGCTCGACGTGCTTCTCGACCAAGATCCCGTCGACGGGGCTGGGCACCTCGGCGTCGACCTTGTCGGTGGTGATCTCGAAGAGAGGCTCGTCGCGCTCGACGCGATCACCGACCTCTTTGATCCAGGTGGTGACCGTTCCCTCGGCTACCGATTCGCCCATCTGGGGCATGACGACTTCGGTTCGCATCGTTGATTCCTGTCGCTTTTGTTGTGGTTGTGAGCTCTTGCTGACGTCTCACTCTTTAGCATGAAGCGACCGGGGCGCAACAGGGGAGCTGCAAACCATCGTCAGGATGCATCGTCGAAGACACAGAAGCCGTCGGTGTCGCAGGTGCCTCCCTTGTCACCACAGTCGTCGGAGTCGGCGCATGGCACCTCACAATAGCCCTGGTTGTTGCACCTTCCTTCCTGCATATCGCCACTACCATCGTCAAGTATGCAGTCATCGTCGCCCGAGCAACTGGGCTCACACACGCCAACGCGGCCTTCGTCGTCCTCCTGAACGATTCGGCAGGATGTCTCGTCGGCATTGTTATCGGGGCAGTCGCTCTGCTCGCGGCATAACGCAATGCAAAAGCTGAGATTGCCTTCCTCATGACAAACAGCTTCGAGTCCGCAACCGGTATTCGGTCCGTACTGGGGGTCGGGGTTACACCCCACAGCGAAACACATTGAGGGGGGTTGGTCCGAGTCACACACTCCTTGAACGTCGTCACCGGTTATCTCCGGATCTGGTCCGCCACATGAGGAGTTATTTTCGCACGGGACGCCGAGGTTTTCGGGATGATACGAGCATACCTTCACCTCTTCTATGCCCAGGCCGAAGTAGGGCTGCAGGCATTGTTCTTCTGTGTCGCAGTCGGCGTTGGTCTCACAGGGGGCCATGCATTCGAGGCCGACCGGCACTTGATTTTCGGAGCAGTCGGCGCACGAATCCATCTCCGACTTACATTGTTCGGCGAGGCATTCCGGCTCGCCCTCTGGACAATTCCTTTCAAAACACTCCAGCAACTCCCTCGCCAGCCCCTCCCCCTGGGGGCTTCCGTTTGAAAGGCAGGCGTCTCGGCAATCACTGTCGGACTCGTCGCAGTCGGCAATGCAGGAGATAACCTCCGCACAATCGAGGTCCTCAGACGGGGACTCGATGCAAATCGAATCGACGCACTGCTTCCCTTCTTCGCAGTCGTTCGCCTCGGTACAACTGGCGTAACAGGCTTCGCCTTCACCGAACGGATCCGCGGCGACTGTGCCTTCCGAACAATCCAAGCCGACGTCGTCGGCGTCGGAGATGTCCGGCGAGGCGTCGGCATCCGGATCCGCGTCGAGCTCGTCGGGGCCGGCGTCAGCGTCGGCTCCGGTATCCGACGGCACGTCCCCGGCGTCTTCGGCGCTGCCAACTGGCTGGCAGACGTTTTCGGTCTGGCCGCAGACATAGCCGTCCAGACAATCGCTATCCGACTGGCATTGGAAGCGGTGCTCGTCGAGGCCGACCTCGGTCTGGCAGCCAACGAAGAAGAGGGCCAGCGAGGCGGCGAGGAGAATCGGGAACAGACGCATCATATCGCTCGAATCAAAAGACTTGTGGGCCATCGTCGGCATCCTCGTCGTCAAAACTGCAGCGTCCACGCCACGTTCCAGCCGTCTGCGGTGGGTCCGACTTGCACGGTGGAGGCGGCCTCTTCCGGGGCGGTCAGCCAGATATAGGTGCCCGTGGCGGCCAGAACCCCGCCGGTGATCGCCATGCTCAGACCCACCGTGTCGTATAGGTTGGCGGAGTCCTCGACGTCAGCCGCCTCGCGCTGGGTCATGGGGACGGTCTCCCCGGAGGATGTGTCGGTGATCTCGGCGCGCTTCGAGCGGGCGACCAGGTGCATCGCCGCGCCGCCGCCGGCCACCGCGAGGCCCGTGCCGACCAGGGTCATCCCCCAAATATCTTGCGATGATGATTCTTCGACCGGCGCGGCTGCGACCGGGGTTTCTTCTTCGGCGGGCTTCGGCTCTTGTGTGTCTTTCTGCTCAGAGGTGTCGTCCTGGACGGCCACGTCCGCGCCCGCGTCGTCTTCGGATGGTGCGGCAGCACATTCTTGGTCGAGTTCTTGGAGAGACGAGCGCACCTTCTTGTCGACGACCTCCGGCGAAGGGCTCTCGACCACGGGGGCTTCGAGCGCGGCTTCGAAGGACTCGCGCGCCTTCTCGCAATTGCCCAGCCCCTGGTAGGCCTTGCCGAGGTTCAGATAGAGGACGTTGGCCTCGACGCTGAGCAGCGACTCATTGAGCAGGGCCACGGCTTTGGCGTGGTCGCCGCCGATGATCGCGCGCACCGCCTCGTCGTTGAGATCGGCTTGCTCGCCGGTGATGGCCACCTCGCGCCGCTCCGGCTGCTCGTCGTCTTGAGCGAGCGCGCTCGGCAACACCGCCGGATGCAGGCAGAAAAAAGTGGCGACTGCGATGAAAACGGCGCGTTCGAACATCAATACCCCCCAGTGATCACTGGGCGTAAGACATCATTATGGACCGGCGTTGGGGCGTCTCGAAGAGTATTAAGCGTACTCTTCTAAAATACCCCAACGCCGCCGCGTGAAGCAAACGGTACAGCTTCAAATATGAATCGGCTCGTCGAAGACCATATGCGCCGCTTCGCCCACCGCTTCGGCCAGCGTCGGGTGCGGATGGATGGTGTGCAGCAGCTCGACGACCGTCGACTCGAGCTCCATGGCGACGGTGCCCTCGGTGATCAGCTCGGTGGCCTTGGGGCCGACGATATGCATGCCCAGAAGCTCGTCGTATTTGGTCTCGCTGACGATCTTCACGAAGCCCTCGGTCTGGCCGACGATCGACGCCTTGCCGATGGCCGAGAACGGGAAGGTGCCGGTCTTGACCTCGTAGCCGCGCTCTTTGGCCGCCTCTTCGGTCAGGCCCACCGAGGCCACCTCCGGCGAGGTGTAGGTGCAGTTGGGCACCAGGTCGTAGTTGATCGGATGGGCGGGCTTGCCGGCCAAATGATCGACGGCGAGGATGCCCTCTTTGGAGGCTAGGTGGGCCAGCCAGGGCGTGTTGACGATGTCGCCGATGGCGTAGATCCAGCCCTCCGGGGTCTGCATATACTCGTCGACGGAGACGTAGCCGCGGTCGTCGAGCTCGAGGCTGGTCTGGTCGATGCCGCAGTCCTCGGTGACCGGGCGGCGGCCGGTGGCCACCAGCAGGTGCGATGCCTCGATGGTCGTCGACTCGGCCTCGCCGCCTTTGTCGGTCTCGACGACGATCTCGACGCCGTCGTCGGTGCGTTTGACGTCGGTGACCTTCGAGGAGGTCATCACGTTCATGCCCTGCTTCTCGAAGCTCTTTTCGATCTCGGCGGAGACTTCGCGGTCCTCGACGGGCAGCAGGCGATCGATCATCTCGACGAGGGTGACCTCGGAGCCGTAGCGCAGAAAGCAGCTCGCGAATTCGCTGCCCACCGCGCCGGCGCCGATGACGACCAGATGCTCGGGCAGATCGGTCATCTCGAGCAGATCGTCGGAGTCGATGATGCGCTCGCCGTCCATCTCGATGAACGGCAGGTGCTGCACGGCGCTGCCGGTGGCCAGGATGCAGTGCTTGGTGTCCAGCGTGGTGGTCTCCCCGCCATCCAAGCCCTCGACCGACACCTTATTCTTGCCGGCGATGCGGCCGTGGCCGAAGTGGACGTCGACGTTATTCTTCTTCATCAGATATTTGACGCCGCCGGCGTTCTTTTTGACCACCTTCGAGCGGTATTTGTCCATCTTGTCCATATCGACCTGCGGATCGCTCAAGGTGATGCCGAAGTCCTCGGAGTGGCCGACTTTCTCGAAGAGATCTGCAGTCTGCAGCATCGCCTTGGTCGGGATGCACCCGCGCAAGAGGCAGGTGCCGCCGAGGCGCTCGGTGGGCTCGCGCTCGACGATCGCCGTCTTCAGGCCCAACTGACCCGCGCGAATCGCAGCCACATAGCCGCCGGGTCCGCTGCCGATTACCACCACATCATATTGACTCATTTCGATCTCCGACTTCGTGTTATGGTTAAGTCATTTCGTATAAATCTTGCTTCGCGCTTACTCACGGCTAGAACGCCAGTGCACTGCATGACGTTCAGGTTCTTGGTTCTTGGTTCTTGGTTCTTGGTTCTTGGCTGACTCAGAACTGCCGTAAATTTTCTCTTCGAGTTGTCTGTTGGCGAACGTACTAGGAGGGGTGGGATTGTCAAGCGTTGGCCATGACCCAAAAACGCCTGCTTTACCAAGAACCAAGAACCAATAACATTGACGATCCTGCGAGCCCCTCCGATATACTATCAATCGACCCAATGACTCATCCCCCCGAGAACCAGAAACCCATGTGGATTTTCGGCTACGGCTCGCTCATCTGGCGCCCCGGCTTCGACTTCGTCGAGCGTCGAGACGGCTACGTCCGGGGGTGGGCGCGGCGCTTCTATCAGGGTTCGACCGATCACCGCGGAGTGCCCGGGGCGCCGGGGCGGGTGGCGACCTTGCTGCGCGAGGAGGACTCGCGGGTGTGGGGGCGGGCTTTTCGAGTCGCCGGCGAGGAAGCCGAGCGGATCATGGCCCAGCTCGACCACCGGGAGAAGGGTGGCTATGCGCGCCACCAGGTCGACGTGATCTGCCGTCGCGGCGAGCCGGTGCGCGACGCCGTGGTCTATGTGGCCACCTCGGATAATCCGGCCTGGCAGGGCCCGGCCACGCCGGCTCAGATCGCCGGCCAGATCCGCCGCGCCCGCGGGCCCAGTGGGCCCAATATCGAGTATTTGCTCGAGCTCGCCGAGGGTCTGCGCGCCATGGGTGTCTGGGACGCGCACGTCTTTGCCATCGAGCAGGCGCTCTTGGAGCTCGAGCAATAAAAAAGCGCCCGGCCGATTGCCGGGCGCTTTTTTATTGCATCGCGACTCGGCGATCATCTGCCGCGGAGCTCGCGCCGCGATTCTTGGAGCGTGGAAAATTGCTCCGAGATCCGATCTCGCAGCTCCGAGGCGCCGCCGGCGGCCTCGATCGACTCCTCGTATTGCTCGAGGAGTTCGTCCTCGATGCGCTTACTCTCGGCGATCATCGCGTCCAGATCGCTCTCGGATACGTTTTCCTCGAGCTCACCGATCTCCCGGTACAACTGGGGCAGCGAGACATCTTCGAGCTGCCCGTCTCTGCCCTCGAGGGTGGTCGCGTGCTCCTCGAGCTCGTCGGCGAAGTCGGCGTGCTGCTGGCTATACTCGCGAAACAGCTGGTCATAGTCCTCGATCTGGGTCTTGCCTGCCGCAGACTCGAGAGTGTCGGCCATCTCCCGATGGTATCGTGCGAGTCGCTGGATGTGGCGATCTCGTTGTGGGTTATCGCTCGGCATGGATCATTCTCCGTGACTCCAGAAGTACAGTATCTTGCGTTCGTTTCATTCTATCCCACTACACAGATAAACACCCCCCGGCTAGATTCAACGAACAAGTTATTCGGCCGCCGACGCCAGGTCGGCGAGCATCTTCGGGCTGGACTTGCCCTCGGCGATCAGGCGCAAGACCTCTTCGTCGAGCTCGTCGTTGATCATCAGCTTGAGCATCTTGAGATCGCCGCGAAGCGACCATAGCGGGTTGCCGAAGCTCGCCGGGCGGTTCTTCTCGATCAGAAAATGCCCGATCCATGACGGCCCATAGCCGACCAGCGGTGCCAGGGCCAACAGCTTCGGCTTACGCTTGATGATCGCCGCGGCCACCGTCGCGATCGCCGCGGTGGTGCCGACGGCGTGCAGAAGCCGGTTGGTCGGGTCGGAATGCTCGGCCAGATAGTGGGCCCAGAACTCGTCGAAGTTTTCGTAGCTCTCGTCGGGCTTGTCGGTGGACATGGTGCGTCCTCGCAGGTCAGGAGCATGGTCAATCGGTGCGGCTCACTGTAATGAGTAGGGACTGGTCGTTGCAATGGAAGATTAAGGAGCGAAGAGCCGTGCATACAAAAGACTTCAAAGACGCCGCCGCCCGATTGATCGACAGCGAGTGGCTCGAACCCACCGTCGATTTTATCGACGAGGCGATGAGCGGCTCAGGCAGCCACGACCTCGGCCACCTGTGGCGGGTGCTTCGAAACGCCCGGCGGATCGCCGACGGGGAGATTCAGCGCGGCGCTCGGATCGATTGGGAGGTGCTGGCTGCAGCCGCGCTGCTCCACGACGTGGTCGACTTGCCCAAAGACCACCCCGAGCGCCACCTGGCCTCGACGAAATCGGCACGGGCCGCCGTGGAGCATTTCGAGAGGCTGGGTACCTTCGACGACGAGCGCCGCGAGGCCATCGCGCACGCCGTAAGTGCGCATAGCTTCTCGGCGGGCATCGCGGCCGAATCGCTCGAGTCGCAGATCTTGACCGACGCCGACCGGCTCGAATCCCTCGGGGCGTTCGGTATCGCGCGTACCTTTTATGTCAGCGGGGAGTTGCAGCGGTCGATCTGCGAGATGGACGATCCCTTCGCGGACCACCGAGAGCTCGACGATCTGGAGTACGCCGTCGATCACTTCTATACGAAGCTATTGAGGCTTCGCGAGCGTTTCTATACGCCCACCGGCAAGCACCTGGCCGACAAGCGCCACACGTTCATGGAGAGGTTTTTGGAGCAACTGGCCGACGAGATCAGTTAAGGCTGTCCAATTCGATACCCTGCTCTTCGCGTGATTTGACGGCGTGGGCCTCGCCGTAACGGGCGAGCTCCTTCAGTTTCTCGAGCACCTGTTCGGGCTCGAAGAGCTCGAGCCAGTCGACCAGCGGTGTCAGGTCCTCGGCGGGCTGATAATCCTCCTCGATGACCCGGTTCACTTGCTCGATCAAAAACTCCTGATGGTCGTAGTTCAGCGCCCAGATGATCTCTTCGTCGATGGTCGTCTGCAGGTACAGCTCCAGCTCACGAAACCAGTCGACCAACGCATAGAACATATTGACCTCCATGCGCAGCCAAGTGCGGTGCAACGAGCACTCGGCACATTTGAACCAACTGGGCTCCGGCGGATGGCGAGGCACCGGCTCCTGCTCCTTGTCTCCATCCGGGTGGTGATACCATGGAATCAGCGTGGCGCATCCGTTGCACTTTGGGCATTCCACGACAAATTCCTCACAGAAGCCGCGCGCATCTTCGGCGGCGATCCGGTATCGAATTCGGTTTCCAGTCGCAGTCAGCATCTCTTACCCCCCCTAAAATAAACTTGGAAGCTAGTTGATCCTACCCGAGGTCCGCCGTCACGACAAGTTCGACGTGGCGTCGCCGTCCATCACGATGGTTCGGCATCGTGATTTCCGGGGTGGTTTGTTAGAGTCGGTGCGGTACCGCGCCAGCTTTACCCGATTCACTCTTGATT
>JBKGZI010000039.1:0-22475 GCA_046545675.1 Persicimonas sp. | reverse complement strand
GAGATGCTTTATCCGTGAGGGTTGATCGGTAAGGCAGGGCCCGTGCGAGCACGGGCCCATGCCTCGTCAAGCAAACAACGCCTACTCCACATTCTCCATCGCCAAACACACCGTCGTGCGGTCGTCACCGCCCATATTGGCGGTCAGTCCGTACTTGGGCTGATTCGGCACCTGGTAGTCGCCGCACTGGCCCTTCATCTGACGGTAGATCTCGAGGGCCTGCTTGATGCCGGTGGCGCCGACCGGGTGGCCAAAGGCGATCAGTCCGCCGCCGGTGTTGACCGGGATGCGGCCGTCGATGTCGGTCTCGCCGTCGCGCACCAGTTGGGCGCCCTTGCCCGGCTCGGCAAATCCGAGCGCCTCGTACATCATCAACTCGGTGACCGCGAAGCAGTCGTGGACCTCGGCGACGTCGATGTCAGTGGGCTTGAGGCCGGCCTCTTCATAGGCCTGCTGGGCGGCGCGCTCGGTGTTGTCGAGGGTGGTATAGTCGTCGACGTCTCCCAGCGGGCTGGTGGTGTGGCCGTACGACAAGATCTCGACGCAGTCGCTCTTGTCGACGCCCAACTTGGCGAGGCCGTCTTCGCTGGCCAGGATGATCGCGGCGGCGCCGTCGCTGACCTGCGAGCAATCGCTGACCTTCAGGTGAGGCTTGAGCTCTTCGTTGCGCAAAAACGCCGGGTTGCGGTCGCTGGCCGTCGAGGCGTGCTCGAGGTCCATCTCCACGGCGCGCATATGTGCGTACGGGTTCTTATTGGCGTTGGCGTAGGCCTTGACCGATACGCGGGCGATGTCCTCGTCGGTCACCCCGTACTTGCTCTTATAGTGCATGGCGCGCCGGGCGAACATCGCCGGGAAGGTAAAGTCGTCGATGTCGCGCTCGGTCTCCCAGTGGGCGGCGCGCGCCAGGTAGCCGGCGCCTTCGCGGGCGCTGACGGTCGTCTGGACCTCGGCGCCGGCGGCCAGAACCACGTCGTGTCCGGCGTTGAGCGCGTCGATGCCGGCCACCACGGCCAGTCCACCCGAGGCGCAGGCGCCCTCGAGGCGAGTGAACGGCTTGCCGCGGAGCTTCTCGTTGGCCCGCACCGCAAGCGCGCCCATATGTCCCTGATTGGAGAAGAGCTCACCGGCGAAGTTGCCGATATATCCCTTGTCGATCGCGGCCGGGTCGACGCCGGTCTTCTCGAACGCCCCGTTGATGGCCTTGGCCAGATTCTGCTCGAGGGTGGGGTTTTCCTTCTGACCGAAGTCGGGGTGCTTCTTCCAGATGAAGTCGGGGTGGAATTTGCCGATGAACGTGGTCAGGTCGCCGCCGACCAGATAGATTTTCCGGCGAAATTTCATGGTCTCTCCTCAGGGTCCAGTTGCTAGTCAGTAACGACTTACTTCTATGCGCTCTGCATACACGATTGTCGACACTGGGACAACGATCGACCGAGGTCGGTTATTCGCCAATCGGGTCGACTCACGCCCCTCGCCAATGCTCGACTAAGCTCTCGGCATGCGCGCGAGCCTCGGGGGTGTCGACGTCTTGCCACAGATGCTCGCCGACGTCCCAGAAGCAAAACGCGTCGTGTTCGGCCAGCCGGCGCACCGCATCGGAGGTCGAGCAATCGCCCCGGTCGTGTTGCTCGGCGCGCAGCGCCTCGACAAAACCCGTGCCACACCAGAACAGGCCCACGTCGACCATCTCGAAGACCTCGAGCTGCTTGCCGATAGCGCTGAAGCGCCCGCCGGCCCAGGCGACCTTATTGGCGTCGGGCATGTCGAAGATCGTGTCGAGCTTTCGGTCCACCCCGAGCATGCCCTCGAAGCCGGCGTCGTCGAGGCGAGGCACGAACGCCTCGTCGATGGTCGCCGCCAGAGCGGGGTCGAAGACGTGGTCGCTCATGGTCAGCCAGAACGGCACACATGCCTGCTTGTCGAGGGCTTGTCGGGCCTGGTCGACGCCGGCGAGCACCGAGATGCCGTTGGAGGTGTCGAAGTCGGCGTTGTACGCGCAGCGCAGCGCGATGCTTCGGGGCAGGGCGTGGCGGCCGAGCTGGCGCTCGAGGGCCTGGTTTTGATAGCCGGTGACGACGGTGACGTCGGTGACTCCGAGCTGGGCGAAGAAGTCGAGGTGCCAATCGAGCAGCGGGCGGCCGCCGATCTCGGCCAAGATCTTGTGGCCCTCCTCAGGGGCGAGCCGGCTGCCGAAACCCGCGGCCAAGATGATCGCGTGGGTCGTCTGCGGTGTGGTCTGTAGACTCATGGATCTTGTGGGTGAGCAAAGGAACGGCCAAATCTTTCGTCAGGCACCATCGCAGATGTCCGCGAGTCGGTCTAGTGAGCACCCACAGCGCTTCGGGGATCAGGCGAGGAGATGGCGGAATAGACTGCGCCAATTTGTGTGTTTCGTCTCATGTGACTATACTATGAACAGAGACTTCTTTCTGCCCCAGGTGTCGCCATGCAGCAATCATCGCCGGTCAAAGGCTTTCTCTCCGAGAGCGCATTATGGACCCTGTCGAACGCGCTGTGCGTGGGCTTGCCGGTGGCGGCGACCTATCTGGCGTTGCACGTCTTGGCAGGCGCGCCCATGACGCGAGTGTCCATGGCCATGTCGGCGGTGGCGATCCTCTCTTTGACCTGGGGTAGCTGGTCGGCGTTGGTGTGGACCAACAACCGGCTGCTTCGCGCCTCCATGCAGGTGATGACCGTGCTGCCCGGGGTGCTCTTGTTGGCCGTGGCCGGCTTTGGATTTTATATCGGGCGCGGATCGATGGTCTTTTGGATCGCTCTGCTCGGCTGCGGGTTGGGAACCATCGCCACCAGTCTGATGCTCGCCGGGCGCGTCGGCGCGATGAGCGCGGCGGACACGGCGGTCGGCTACTTGGCCGGCCTGGGTATCTTTCCTCTCCTGGCCACCGGCGCCAGCGGAACGGTCGGTTATCTGTGGTATCTGTTTGTGAGCAACCCTCTGCAGACCGACTGGCGCACCCTGTTCAGCTTCTCGTTTTTCTTCGTCACCACCCTCGCCATCGTGCTCATCTCGACGGTCATTCCGGCCGTCACCACCTTGGTGTGCCGCCGGATTGCGGCTGTCAGAGGCTGACCCAAACAATCCCACACACCTCGGCGATGGTGTGTTTTTGGAAAGTTCTTTATTTCCAGTCGGCTACGCGATAAGTCTCTTGGCTGAGACCCCTGTTCTACCCACGGACGACGCGAAAAAAAGCACATGAAATGTTTGCGTTGCTGGGTTGGGGTGTATAGGTTGTGATTGAAGGTTGGGCGGGTGTCGCCAACGAGAGTTCGAAAGAGGCCTGCCAAAAGAGGATGGTCGTTGGCGTCCGTATCCCTGTGATGATCCACCGGTTGCCTCGCCGAGTTCTTTTCCCTCGATTTTGCCGCGAGCAGTGCTAGGAACCCATGCAGTCCAGTGATCGAGAGCCGGCCGAGTCCGAGCCGAGTTCGGACCCCGTCGACAATTCCGGCCTATCGACCGACACCGACGGAGAGTTGCCCATCGTGCTGGTCGTCGACGACGAGCAGCAGATCCTCAAGGCGGTTCGCCGGCTGCTCGGTTCGGTGGCATGTGACGTGCGCACCGCCTCCAACGGCACCGGTGCCATCGAGATCCTCGACAACGAGGAGATCGCCGTGCTCATCAGTGATCAGCGCATGCCGGGGCTGAGCGGGTTGGCACTGCTCAACCACGCCATGAAGCACGTGCCCGACACGGTGCGCATCATGCTCACCGGCAACGGGGATTGGGAGACGGCCATGGAGGCCATCAACCGGGGGCGGGTCTTCCGCTTCGTGGCCAAGCCGTGGGATCACGAGCGCTTCGTCGGCACCATCGAAGATGCCATCAAGCAGTACGAGTTGGTGCGCTCGAAGAAGCGCTATGAGGAGCATATTCGTCAGCAAAATATCGCTCTGCGCGAGCTCAACGACGAGCTCGAGGAGCGCGTCGCCGAGCGCACCCGCGAGGTCACCGAGCGCAACAAAGAGATCCGCAAGCTCTACGACGACCTCGAAGCCAGCTTCAGCTCGACCATCAAGGCGATGCTGTCGATCATGGAGCTGGGCGATACTCAGATCGTCGGCCACTGCCGCAGCACTGCCGAGCGCGTCAGGAAGTTCGCCAAGGTGGTGGAGATCGATGACGAGACGCAGCGAGCTGTCGAGCGCGCCGCGCTCTTGCATTGGATCGGCCTGATCAACGCGCCGAGCTCGATGTTTCGCAAGCCGGTCTCCGAGTACGACGCCGAGGAAATGGGGACCTGGGAGTTCCATCCCATCTTGGGCCAACAGGCGGTCGCACAGGTGCCGGCGCTCGATAAGGCCGGCCAGTTGATCCTCAATTATCTGCGCCGCTACGACGACCCCAGCTTCGCCCCCAGCCCTGACGGCTTCTCCGAGGAGTTCATCGAGGCGAGCTATATGTTGCATATCTGCAGCGTCTTCGAGCGCACCCGCCGGCTGGAAAACGACATCGGCGGACTCGAGCGTGCTGCTGCGATCGAGTGTGGACTGGCGCGTATTCAGGCGGGCCGGGGCGGGGAGTTCGACCCGCACCTGACACGCCTATTCACCCAGATGATCGCTCAGGAGACCGGCAGCCGCGAGATCGAACGCAGGGTAAGCCTCGACGAGCTCGAAGAGGAGATGGTGCTGTCGCGGCCCATCGAGACCGCTCAGGGTGTGCCGGTGGCCCCACGCGACGTGGTTGTCACGACTGATCTGCTCGATCGCCTCGAGCGCTTCCGCGACTCGAAGGGGCTCGGTCCTATCTTCGTGCGGATGTAACCCACGCTACAGACGCCTTCATCTGATGGGGCACCTCGTGTAAGGTGTGCGCTCGAGACGAATTTCAGGTCCTGTTCGACACGCGCATGAGGACACAGGATGCATGTGTTGAAGCGCATGACGATGCTTCTGGTGGGAGTCGGTATGTGCTGGAGCCAACTGGCGCTGGCGCAATCGGCCACGAACAATTCCGACTCGCCCGAGCGTTCCCCGACACCGGTGCGTCCAGCGCCGGCCGCGCCCGATTCGGCCACCGTGGTCGATCCCACCCTCGACCTTCTCCAAAGGGCATGTTCTCGGCCTCTACCGGAGCGCTCCATTTTTGCACAGGCGCGGGTCTTTTGCGCTGGCCGGGTGGGGGTGAGCCTTCGCTTCGAAGCCTCGCCGAGCCCACAGCGGCTCGCCGAACTCGGCCGGATGGGCGTTGACTTCGAGCGCGACGCCGACGGCGGGGTGCTCCACCTCGCGGACGTCTTTGCTGCACGTGTGCACTTCGACCTGCTCGAGCGTCTCGGCCAGCAGGACGATATCCGACGCGTCGAGGCGACGTGGCAGCCCGGCCGCCTCAGCCCGCTGGAGGTCACCGGAGAATTGGTCGGAGCCCCCGCTGCACGCCGTCGCCTCGCCTACGCGGGCCAAGGCGCCGACAGCCGCCTCGCGCTCATCGATACGGGCATCGATGTCTTGCATCCGGCCTTCTTTTACGCCGACGGTGGTTTTTTCCCGTGGCTCGACGTCAACCAAAATGGCGTCTTCGATCCGGGTGTCGATGCCGTCGATCTGGATCGCGATGGCCAGCCCGACCACAACGAGACCCTCAGGGTGCTCGACGCGACCACGGTGCTGAGTTTTTCCGAGGGGAACTTCGAGAATCAGGATGGGGTCTTGCAGGTCGACCGCGACTGGCTGTACGCCGATATGAACGGCGACCGCCAGCGTAACGTCGGCTTGGACGCCGGCTTTAACGAGACGACGCCGGCCTACGGAGAGGCGCTATTTGTGGTCGACGACGCCGATGGAGACGGCGTGCTCGGCCCCGATGAGCGCTTGGTGCGACTGTCGACCTCGAAGATCCGAGCCTATACGAGCGGCGGGCGTACCTTCCAACGCGGCGAGGACCTGATCGAGGCCGGCGGCGAGGGCGTCGAGGGGGCCTTCCACGGAACGGCCGCCGCCGGAGTGCTCGCCGGCGGCCAGTCCCCGTATCACACCCGGGTGGGGCTGGCGCCGCAGGCGGAGCTGC
Source organism: Persicimonas sp. (assembly GCA_046545675.1). Taxonomy (GTDB): domain Bacteria; phylum Myxococcota_A; class Bradymonadia; order Bradymonadales; family Bradymonadaceae; genus CAYLTX01. The sequence continues at coordinate 16,438 of JBKGZI010000039.1, read as the reverse complement.
TCGTCTACGGGCTCGGCTCGGAATTGATGGAGACGACCGAGCTTCCGCTGGCTTATCTGAGCGAAGCGGTCGAAGCCGGCGCCGATGTGGTGCTCCACGAATGGACCAATGCCTTTACCCAGCCGTTGGACGGATCGACCAACTTCGAGGCCGCCATGCAGGCCGCCCGCGACGAGGGCGCCGTGCAGATCAACCCCGTCGGAAACCTCAACCGCTCGCAGAAGCATAGCGAGCGCGCGGCGGCCGCCGGTGAACAGATGCGCCTGGCCTTCGATGTTCCCGCGGGCTTCGACGACGATGGGGACGTCCTTCCGATTCAGAGCGTCTTCGGCAGCTTGCAATGGGGCGGGCCGCACGAGTTGGAGTTGACCGTAGAGTCGCCCGACGGCGAGCGCGCCAAGGTCGGGGAGTTATCCACGACTCTGGAAGAGCAGCCGGTGCGCATCGATATCACCGTGGAGGTGACCTCCCGGGGGACGACGATGTTGCGGTTTTATCTGGAGTCGACCGACGACGACCAGCCCCTGGCTGAGGGGCGGTGGGCGTTGGAGTTGGAGGGCTTCGAGCAAAGTGACACCGTCTACGGCCGGGTCAGCGACGTCTATTCGAATTGGCAGCGCGGCGTCGGCTGGGTCGAGGCGACCCGCGATCGGACCACGGTCGCGTTTCCGGCGACCGCCGACGCCGCCTTCGGGGTGGCAGCCTTCGCCGCGCGACGGCCCACGGCCATCGCCGACGGCGCCGAGATCGGAGAGCTGCGCACATTCTCCGGCCGGGGCCCGCGCCCCGACGGGCAGCCGGTGGTCGACCTCGCCGCGCCCGACGATCCTTTTGTGCCACTCGGCGTGACCCCGCATATCTACCAGGCGGGCTGGGGGCACAGTTGGTTTACTGCATTTGGAGGAACCAGCGGCGCAGCGCCGCACGTCGCGGGGGCGGTGGCGCTGCTACGCGAGCTACACCCGCAATGGAGCGCCGACCAAATCGAAGCGAGCCTCACCGCCAGCGCCTCGTCCCCGGCGCAGGCCGATGAACTCCCGGACAACGGCTGGGGGGCCGGCAAGCTCGACGTCTATCGTGCGCTCTACGATGAGAGTCGACCCGAAAACCGCGCCCCCGAGCTCCGGCTGAACCTCGAGGTGGGCGGAAGCTGGGCGGTCTTCGACGTCACCGACAGCAGCGATCCGGACGGCGATGAGCTCGAGTTTCGCTACGACCTCGACTACGACGGCCACTGGGATACCGACTGGATCGAGAGCACTCGCCTGGAGGCCCCGCTTGCCCAGCCCGATCCCGACTCCGGGATCGTCGAGCGGCCGGTGGCCAGGGTGGAGGTGCGAGACACCCACGGTGCGGTCGATGGAATTGCGGTCGCGCTGGAGTATTCCGGCGGGACATCCCCCGATGCCGGCGGCGACGCCAGCCTCGCTGAGCGCTCCAATCCACCGCCGAGCAGTTGTACGAACTCGCCGGCCGCCCCCGCCTCGCCGGGCTGGCTGCTCCTGGCCGTCTGCGGCGGGCTGATCGGCTGGCGTCGCGATCTGTGGCCATGAAATGCCTGGTCGTGCTGACAAGTTGTACCCGAGTAGCCCGTGACCGATCGTGGCGTCGTCGCACATCGATGGTGCGAAAGGCCGGCCGATTCTGATAATCTGGACCCGGGGTGACTCCCGTGGCCGGCAGTCCGGTCCAATCGCGAGAAGATGCGCGAGATGACGAGCAGTGAGATGATGACGTCTCTTCGAATCCTGACCTTCGCATACCTATGAATCTCACACATAAAATTGTTCGCCGCCTGCTGCGCGACGACGAGGTCGGCTTCAGCCGCAATCAGAACTACGAGGCTTACGAAGACCCCAAGGTCAAGCGGGCGGTGCGTATCTTTCGGCATCTGCGCAGCGTCGAAGAGGATCTGCTCGAGATTGATCACAGCGGCGAGGTCGCGCTCGACGCGGTCGAGCGCGAGCCGGACCGGGTGGTAGTGCGGCTGTCCTTCGGCGGCAACGGCGCCCGGCGGGTCAGTTTTTTGACGCCCTCGGAGTGGGGGCTTTTGCTCGAAAATAAGCGTGTCACCGACATCTTGCGCGGCCTCCTCGACCACGCCGGCGACAAGACCCGTGAGACGATCGAATCGATGATCGCGTAAGTCCCATTGCTAGAGCCACAGCAGGCTAAGTCTACAAATAAATGGAGAATGGCAGATGAATATTTTTTCGAGGTGCGGCCGCGTATGTCTCTTTTTCGTGGCCGGTATGCTCGTGGTGGGTGTGGCGGCTTGTTCGGGCCAGCAGGAGGTGCCCGATTCGAGCCCGATGCCCCAGGGGCAGAGCTTTAGTGGCGTGTGGTACTCATCTCAATTCGAGCATATGCACCTGCGCCAGAGCGGCGACAAGGTCGAGGGGATCTACACCTATAAGAACGGCGGGCGCATCGAGGGTGAGGTCGACGGCAATATCCTGGTCTTCGAATGGGTCGAGCCGGGCGACAAGGCCAAGGCTCAACGCACCATGAAGGGCAAAGGATACCTGGCGCTCACAGTCGAGGCCGACGAGGCCAAGCTACAGGGAGAATGGGGCTATAAGGAAAACCGCACCGGCGGCGGCCCGTGGAAGGCCGAATATATCCGCGAGCTCGAACCTGACGATCCGTTGACGCTCGAGGCGCTCGAAGAATCGCGCGATTGAGCTGCGCCATACGATGCACCCACCTGAATCAGGAAGACCATGGACATGAAGACGTTTCTGCGGAGCTGGCGTGGTTCACGCATGTTTTTACTCGCGCTGGCCGCCTTGATGGGGTGTGCTGCTTCGCCGGTCAAGCAGACCGACGAGGACATCGATACGCGCCAGCAGACCGACCAGCGCCAGACCATCATGAGCGCGATGCAAGGCGAACTCGGCCGGTCGATGGACGAGCTCAAACTCGACGAATACGAGTCGCCTTATTTTATCGCCTACCGGGTCGACGACACCGAGTCGCATTCCTTGAGCGGGAAGTACGGCGCGATCGTCGACGACAGCGACGACCGCAGTCGCCTGGCCTACGTCGAGGTTCGGGTGGGCGATTACGACTTCGACAACTTCGCCAACGTCTCCACCGAGAATTATCGCTATTCGGAGTATAGCGCCGAGCACACCCTGGCCGTCGAGGCCGACCCGACGGCGATTCGCGGCGCGCTGTGGCTGCTGACCGATCAGATCTACAAGGAGGCGCTCAGCAGCTACCTCTCCAAGCGGGGCGGGGCGGTCTTCGAGACCGTCGACAAGCTCGACGTGCCCAGCTTCTCCCAGGAGCAACCGGTCGAGCACCGAGGGGAGATCAATGGCCTGGATTTCGACGAGGCCCATTGGAAGAAGACGATCAAGGGCGTGACCAAGTCGATCCTCGACTCCGACGCGATGCTCGACGCCACGATGAACGTCAGCGCCCGGCGCACGGTCAGCTATTTCGTCAACTCCGAGGGCTCGTCGATCGTCGACGAGGACGTGCTGTATTCGGTCCAGATACAGGGCTGGGCACGCGCCGATGACGGCATGATGCTCGAAAACGCGCGTTCGATTTATGCGCGGAGTCCCGACGATCTTCCCGGCAAAGAGGCTATTCAGGCCGAGGCCGACAATTTGGTCGACGAGCTCGAGGCGCTGCGCGAGGCGCCGGTGCTCGATCCCTATACCGGCCCGGCGATCCTGTTGCCCGAGGCCAGCGGTGTGCTGTTCCACGAGGCCATCGGCCATCGCCTCGAAGGCGAGCGCCAGCTCGACGACGAAGGGGGCCGGACCTTCCAGGGGCGCACCGATGAACAGGTCATCCCCACCTTCTTGTCGGTGCTGGACGACCCCACAAAGGATGCTTGGGAGAGGACCCAGCTCAACGGCCATTATCGCTATGATCAGGAAGGTGTGGCTGCCCAACGCGTGGAGTTGATCAAAGACGGCATCTTGCGAAATTTTCTCAAGAGCCGCACACCCATCGAGGACTCCACCGAGTCCAACGGCCATGGGCGTGCTCAGGGCGTCAACAAGCCGATGGCGAGGATGGGCAACTTGATCGTGAGCGCCGACTCCAAGCGCAGCTTTCCGTATGAGGAGCTCAAAGAGAAGCTCCTCGCCGAGGTCAAGCGCCAGGACAAGCCCTTCGGCCTGATCATCCGCGATATCTCCGGCGGCTCGACCAACACCTCCGGGTACGGCTACCAGGCGTTCAAAGGGGGCGCGCGGATGGTCTATAAGGTCGATCCCGACACCGGCGAGGAGACGCTTGTGCGCGGCGTCGAGTTGGTGGGGACGCCGTTGACTGCGATCAACAAGATCGTCGCGGCCAGCAAGGAGACCGACGTCTTTAACGGCTATTGCGGCGCCGAGAGCGGCTATGTGCCGGTCAGCGCCATCGCGCCGTCGCTGCTGACCACCGAGGTCGAGTTGCAGCGCACCCAACAGTCCAAGGAGCGCCCGCCGCTGCTGACCGCGCCGTGGCAAAAGCCCGACATCGAGAACGCCGAGCAAAGCGACTGAAGCTGGGCGCGGCCTCGGCGCCGACAGCCCTCATAAAAAAGCCCCGCCAGCAAGATCTTAGGCTGGCGGGGCTTTTTTATATACGGGTCGAGCAAAAGTCGCCTATTCGACGACGATCTCCATCTTCATCGGCGAGCTGGCGAAACGGTTGCTCACCGCGAATTCACCGGTGGTCTCGAAGGTATGCGAGAAGCTCTCTCCGGCGGGGAGGTTCTCGTCGATATTCAACGCCGGGATGTTGACGTTGTGGCGATCCGGATCTTTGTTGACGAAGACGACTTCGGTGCCCGCCGGGATGGTCAGTTGGTTCGGATTGAACCGGTACTGGTACATCTCGACTTCACGGGTCTCGGCTTCGGCCGGCTCTTCGGCCACGGTCTCTTCTTCGTCCTTTTTTTCTTCTTCACCGCCGCCGCAGGCGATGGCGCCCATAGAGAACAACGCAGCGAGTAGGCCGAAAACGAGCAATTTCTTCGTGATGATACGCATTTACACTTCCTCCATAATTATAACAATCACATACGAGCCGAGTCGGGCTACTTCTATCAATGGTCTGCCCGGGCATCGTAGACACCAGACCATAATCGACAAGGTCGATGTTGTAAAAGCGCCTCGCGCCGTGGGCATCACCATCTGGCTGCAGTACGCGCCCGGGTTCAGTTTGCCCAAAAGAATTGGTCGTTTGGGCCGGAGTTGTTATGGTGTCGATGACTTGAATGAAGTTGGAGTCATGTAGTGAACGAATCGCTCCACCGAAAGATTGGCCAGACCGCCCACCAACGTGGGTTCCTCGATTACGATACGCTCTGCGAGGCGATGCTCGACATCGGACGTATGCAGTCGGCGGGCGGTCAGCCGGGGGTGCGCGATTGGGTGAACAAGGGCTGGCTCGACGACGCCCAGCTCTCCGAGATCGTCAGCCAGCTCGGGTTTCCGGTGGTCGACGAATCGGAGGAGACCGCCGGCGTCATGCGCGACGACCAGCTCGAGGCGTTCGTGCGGGCGGAGACCGCCTTTTTTCAAGGCGCCGAGCGCTCGCCTGAGGAGGCCGCGTCGTTCGCGCGCGCCGAGACCGACCTCGCCGACAGCCCGGCCGACGAGCCCTCCGAGCCGCTGACCATCCCGTTCGACCCCGGCGAGGAGACCGTCGCCGAGAACAGCCCGGGCTTCGACTCGCAGATGCAGACCCTGGTGCACGCCGCCGCCAAGGGCAGACAGGATTTCGACGAGTCGGATACCCAACGCGTCGAGCAGCTCACCGACAGCGCGGCGAAACGCGATGGAGCGCCCGCCGAGGGTGCCACGCTGATCGACCCCGGCGAGCGCTTTGTGCTCGGCGACGAGCTCGGCCGCGGCGGCGGCGGGCGGGTGGTGCGCGCTTTCGACCGGGTGCTCGGACGCAGCGTCGCCATGAAAATATTGCCGCCAACCCTTTCAACCGACCCCGGCATATTGTCTCGGTTCGTCGCCGAGGCGCAGGCGACCGGCCAGCTCGAACATCCGAATATCGTGCCGATCTATGACTTCGGCGCGCTCTCCTCGGGCGAATATTATTATACGATGCGCGAGGTCGGCCGCTACTCGCTGCGAGACGTGTTCACCCAGATGCGCGCCGGCCAGAGCTCCGAGGAAGCATACTCGTTGGTGCGGCTTCTTTCGATGCTCCGGCAGGTCTGCCAGGCCGTCCACTATGCCCACACCCGCGGCGTCATTCACCGCGATCTGAAGCCCGACAACATCATGGTGGGTGACTACGGGGAGGTGCTGGTCATGGATTGGGGCTTGGCGCGGGTGCTCGACCGCCAGGTGCGTACCGACTTGAGCCGCAACGGCGGCGACAGGCGCCCGGAGGGAGAGACCCTCGGCACGCCCGCCTATATGCCTCCCGAGCAGGCGCGCGGCGAGCTCGACGAGGTCGATCAGAAGAGCGACGTCTACAGCCTCGGGGCGATCCTCTACGAAATTCTGACCCTCGAGCCTCCCTACGCCGGCCAGAGCGCCGAAGAGATCATGGTGCAGGTCGTCGAGGCCGACTGGGAGTCGCCGGCCGAGCGTGCATCTGCCGATCGGGCGGTGCCCGAGGCCCTCGAGCGCATCTGCTCGAAGGCAATGTCACCGGACAAGGACGCGCGCTTCGACAGCGCACGAGAACTCAGCGATCGGCTGGGCGACTGGCTCGAGGGTGTTCAGCCGCGCGAGGCCGATCGGCGCGTCGAACTCGGCGACCAGGCTGCCGCGCGCTACCGAGACCTGCTCGATGAGGTCGAGGCCTACGAGGAGCGTGTGGGCGAGCTCGCCCAGCGCATCGACCCCTGGGAGCCCATCGACAACAAGCGCCAGCTCTGGCGACAACAGGACCGACGAGACGAGCTCTTGACCGCCGCGGTACACGCCTTTGGAGAGGCGGTCGCCGGCTACACACAGGCGCTGGCTCACAAGCCCGATCACCCCCAGGCTAAACGGGGCCTGGCCGACCTGTATTTTGCGCGCTTCGAGGAGGCTGAGGCGCGCGGCGACGCGCTCGACGCGATCTACTATCGGACGCTGGTCGACCAATACGACGAGGGCGAGTACACCACCGTGCTCGCTCAGACCGGCAGCGTTTCGCTGGACACCGACCCGCCCGGCGCCCAGGCCACGCTCTTCGCCGTCGAGGAGATCGACCGTCGGCTGGTCGCCGGCGAGGAGCGCGAGCTCGGCGAGTCTCCGCTGGAGCTCGACGGCCTCGACGTCGGCAGTTATCTGCTGGTCCTCGATCATCCCGAGCTCGCCCCGGTGCGCACTCCGGTGTTGATCGAGCGCGGGCGCGCCTCGGCCCTGTCCGTGCGTTTGCCCCGCGAAGAGGACGTCGAGGAGGATTTCGTCTACGTGCCCGCCGGCCAGTATGTCTCGGGCGGCGACCCCAAGGCTTTCGATCCCAGGCCGCCCAAGCGGGTGCACGTGGACGCTTTTTTCTGTGCGCGGTCGCCGGTGACCTTCGGCGAGTATCTCGAATGGTTCAACGAGCTATACGCCGCCGATTCCGACTCCGCGATGACCCGCGCCCCCCAGACGCGCGACGCCGACGGCATGCTCATCCGCTTCAACGAGTCCAAGGGGCTGTGGGTGCCCGACGAGATCCTCATCGAGGGCGCCGCCCGCAAGATGTACCCGGCCGGTGAGGGCCACGAATATAAACTGCCGGTGGTGGGAATCAGCTCGGCCGACGCCGAGAGCTACTGTAAATGGCGTAGCGAGCGCGACGGCCGGGACTACCGGTTGCCCACCGTCGACGAGCTCGAAAAAGCCGCCCGCGGCGTCGACGGGCGCCGCTTCCCCTGGGGCAACCGCTTCGACGCCACGTTTTGCAAGATGCGCGCATCTCGCCCGCAAATGTCCCAGCTCGAGCCGGTCGGCGCCTTCGTCGACGACGTCTCCCCCTATGGAGTGCGCGACCTGGCCGGCGGCGTACGCGACTGGTGCCAGGCCACCGCCGAGGGCCAGGACCAGCGGCCGGTCTTCGGCGGCGCGTGGAACCTCGACGAGCGAGGCTCCCGCATGGCCAGCCGCATCACCATCCTCGCCGCAGGCCGCGCCACCGGCGTCGGCTTCCGGCTGGCCTACTCCGCCTGACCGACCATCTCAAAGGCACTTTCAACGCAGAGGGCGCGGAGGGCGCCGAGCCGCCCATAATGTGGTTTCGTGCGGAATCCAAACCGTAGCTGTGGGTAAGCCACCACCGGTTGCGCCGCAGGCGCGACCGGTTGGGCGCACCCACAGAGAGCCCCGGACACCCGCCACGCTCGTATTGAATCACCCCGGGCACCCGCCACGCTCGTATTGAATCACCCCGGACACCCGCCACATTGTTTCATCGGACATGGCCGAGCGGCGACCCTCTCTGGGGGTGCGACTCGGCAAAAGGCGCCGAGTCTTACCCCCAGCTACGGTTTGGTTTCGTGGCCATGCGATCGTTTGGGTGGGTTGAATTCGTGGCCATGCGATCGTTTGGGCGGGTTGAATTCGTGGCCATGCGATCGTTTGGGCGGGTTGAATTCGTGGCCATTGCGGTCGTTCTAACATCGACCCTCAAGCCGCAGCCTTGTCGAGATCGCGGTCCAGCGAGCGGTATTGGACGGCCTCGGAGAGATGCGACGACTCGATGTCGTCGCTGGCCTCCAAGTCGGCGATGGTGCGGGCGACCTTGAGGATGCGGTCGTAGGCGCGCGCGCTCATCCCCAGTCGGTCGACGACCATCTCGAGCAGGTCGTGGCCGTCCTCGTCGATCTTGCAGTGCTCGCGCAGCTCGGCGGGGCGCATCTGGGCGTTGGCGTGGATGTCGGCGCCGACGAAGCGTCGGCTCTGGCGGTCGCGGGCGGCCTGGACGCGCTTTCGGACGACCTCGGAGGTGTCGCCGCGTCGGGTGCCCTTGAGCTTGCGGTAGGGCACCGCGGGGACCTCGACATGGATGTCGATGCGGTCCAGCAGCGGGCCGCTGATGCGGGTGCGGTAGTCACGGACCCGGTCGTGGGAGCAGCTACAGCGCTTCTGGGTCGACCCGAAGTAGCCGCACGGGCAGGGGTTCATCGCCGAGATGAGCATGATATTGGCCGGGTAGGTCAGCGTCATCAGGCTGCGGTTGATGGTGACCTGGCCATCTTCGAGCGGCTGGCGCATGACCTCGAGGACGTTGCGGCGAAATTCGGGCAATTCATCCAAGAAGAGCACCCCGTTGTGGGCGAGGCTGACCTCTCCGGGGCGCGGGATGCCGCTGCCGCCGCCGATGATGCCCACGTCGCTGATGGTGTGGTGGGGGCTTCGGAATGGCCGTCGACGGACCAGCCCCTGGTCGGAGGGGAGTTGGCCGGTGATGCTGTAGATCTTGGTCGTCTCCAGGGACTCTTCGAAGTTCATCGCCGGCAAGATCGTGGGAATGCGCTTGGCCAGCATCGACTTTCCCGAGCCGGGCGGGCCGATCAGCAGCACGTTGTGGCCGCCGGCGGCGGCGACCTCGATGGCGCGTTTGACCGACTCCTGGCCGGCGACCTCATTGAAGTCGACCCGGTAGCCAAATGCGCGCTCCTTGGGGCTCAGCGGCTCGGCGGCCACGGGATCGATGGGCTCGTAGCCGCGGATGTGGCCGCAGACCTCTGTGATATGGCGCACCGGGATGACCTCGATATCGGAGACCACCGCCGCCTCGGCGGCGTTCTCCTGAGGCAAGATAATCCCCCGCATGCCCTGGTCGCGGGCCATGACCGCCAGCGGCAGCGCCCCGCGCACCGAGCGCACCTCGCCGTTCAAATTGAGTTCCCCGACGAATAAATATTCGCTTATGTCGAAGCCGTCGCGCTCGCTCGGAATGGCTCCGTAGGCGGCCATGATGCCCACCGCCATCGGAAGGTCGAAGGCCGTGCCGTCCTTTCGAATGTCGGCCGGCGCCAGGTTGATGGTGATCTTCTTCTTGGGCATCTCGTAGCCGGCGTTCTCCAGCGCCGCCGGAATCCGGAGCCGCGACTCGCGAACCGCCCCGTCGGGCAGCCCGACGATGCGAAAGGCGTCCATCCCAAATGACATGTCCACCTCGACCTCGACCCTATACGCGTCGATGCCCAGGACGGCTCCTGCGATGATTCGTGCAAGCATTGTCTTCTCCCATGCGTGTGTATCGTTCTCGAGGCATGCGGCCCCGGTATTGGCGAATACTCCACTATGGTTTTCGACGGTTGGGGCCGAATCGTTGCGTGGATCGGGAGAAGTTTTTGTGGAGGTAGGGTGGTGGGGGAGGGCGATCGCCCAGGTTTTATGCGGGTGTTCGGGGTGTTTGGGTCGGTCGGGGAGGGTTGGGGGTTCTGTAATTGGTCGTGGAGGTGGACGTGGTCGATCGGCGACCCTCTCTGGGGGTGCGTCTCGGCAAAAAGCGCCGAGTCTTACCCCCAGAGAGCCGCGGACACCCGCCACGCTCATCTTGTCGAACCTCAGACACCACCGACGCTCACCTAAAACAGCACCGAAATCCCCGCGCCACCAAAGATGGCGTCTGCATCCGGCACGTCCGTGCCCACGAACGCGTCGAGCTGGACCAGCGGCGCGACCAAATACGTCACGCCCGTGTCGACGAAAAAGTCGGTGTCGTCCTCGGGGATAAGCACATAACTCTCCAAGAATACGCCGAGCTTGTCGGTTATGCCGTAGGCGGCCGTAAGGCTGACCGAGCCCTCGAGGTCGAATTCGTCGGCGGGATTCTGGGCGCCGGTGAGGCCGGCGTTGACCGCCACGCCCAGGTCGGCGGTGACGTCATAGGCGAAGGTGCCGATGAGCCCGCCTCCCATATCTGCGTCGTCAACACCGATCTCCACGAACGAAATGACGCCCACCCGAATCTGGTCGGCCAGCGCCGTGGCAAACTTCGCCCCGAGGGATGCCTCGCCAAAATTCGTCTCCGTGAGGTCGTCACCGAGTTCGGTGTACAGTACGTTCGGGGCCCCCAGGCGCAGCTCTGCAAAGTCGGCGAGGCCGACACGCGCCAGCAAGTTCGGGCCGTCGAAGGCGTGCAGTCCGTCGAGCATGTCGAAGTAGGTGTACCCCAGGCCGGCTTCGAGCTGCAGGCGCCCGGTGGGCACCGTCGAGCTGCTCTCGGTGAAGCTCGGCCGGTCGGTGACGAGTTCGTCCTCCTGGACGTCATTTGCCCTATCAGTCTCCGCAGCCTGTTGGGCAGAGGCGACGGAGGGAACGGCGAGCGCGGCTGCAACAATCATCACCAATAATCTCAATCGCATAGAATGGCCTCCATTTGGTTTAGCGCAGGGTACAAAACCGTATCGAGGAAAGTAGCGCATCCTCGTCTCGTCACCAGCCCCACTCTGCTCAGAGCACGAAGGTGAGGGCCATCCCACTGATGAGCGAAGACGCCTCGGGTAGCTGTACGCCGACGTACAACTCGGACTCGAGCCAGTCGGCGACGACGTAGGTCACACCAATATCCCCAAAGACGGTCGTGTCCTGGGCCGTGGCGACGGCAAAGCTCTCCAAATACAGGCCCACACGCTCGTCGGCCGCCCAGGCCACCGCGGCGCTGGCGAAACCCTCTGAGGCCCACTGTTGGCCGGCGTCGGAGACGTTCAGTCCCAGGTTGGCGCCCACCATGATATCGTCGGTGAGGCCAAAGTCTGCGGTGCCTAAGACGCCGCCGAGCAAGTGGCCCGTCTGCGCGCTGATCCCCATCTGCGGGATGACTCCCACCATGAATCTCTCGGTCAATTCAGCCCCTAACCGCGCCCCGATCATGACCTCGCCGAAGCTCATCGTATCGCTGCTACTAGCGAGGTCTTCGAAGGCGATGTTGGGAAGCCCGAGGCGCAGCTCGGCGAAGTCGCTTACGCCGAGGCGGCCGACGAGGTTCAGGCCGCCGATCGCGTGCTGTGTCGTCGGCTCCTGAACGAAGACGTAGTCCACTCCGGCCTCGACCTGCACGTGGCTGACCTGGGTGGGTACACTGTCCTCAGTGATCTGCGCATCGGCGAGGCTCGGATATATCGCGATGCCCACCAAGCAGAAGATTATGCAATAGATTCGCATCTGGAGCCTTGTATTAGCGTGTGCTTAACAAATTATTAGTCTTGGCTAAGAATAGTGGATCTCGGGCAAGGGTCAAGTCGGGTGATGATGTCCGGGCGAGGTGTCCCAGTCATTTGGTTGCGTCAGGCCATCGAAATGACGGGTTGATGCGCCAGTCAATGGGCATCGAAAAACCCCGAAGACCTCTGCGAGGAGCTTCGGGGGACTCCAAATCACTCCTACTCCGACACCCGGAGGAGGAGTGGCTTGGATGGGCTCGAATTTATGGCGTCGTATAGCCATGCGGAACGATGATCGTGGTTGCAGGCACCGCCTGCAGCACTTTGAGGAGCACGCTGCCCATGATCGTGGCGGTGAACTTCGAGTGCCCGGAACGTCCCACCACGAGCAGGTCGAGGTCCTCGTTTCGCGCAAATTCGACGAGCCCCTTGGCGGGCTTGTCCTGGATACAGTGGGTCTCGTAGTCGACGCCCTCGAGGCGCTCGCCCAGTCCCGAGATCACCTTGGACATCTCTTCATCGGCCCAGTCGAACATCTTTTGGTGAGAGAATTCTCCGGGCAGATCTTCATCGTCGATGGCGTCGATGGTCGGCTCGGTGTCGACGTGAATGAAGTGGAGCTCGGCGCCGATGGTTTTGGCCAGGTCGGTCGCGTAGCTGGCAGCGCGCACGCTGTTGTCGGAGAAGTCCAAGCCCACGCCAATGCGCGGCGGCTCTTGGAGCTCGGTATGATCGGGCTCGACCAGCACCATCGGGCAGGGCGGATCGTTGGCCAGGTTGCGGGCCGTCGAGCCCAGCAGGAGCTTCTCCCAGCTTCCCTTGCCGGACACCGACAGCACCAGCATTTCGGCCTCGTGGTCGTCGACGGTGTCCGCTAATTGCACCGAGGCATGTCCGACCAATACTTCGACCTCGTCCGGTGCCCCACCGGTGGCGTCTTCGTACCAATCGGCGACCCGAGCCTCGGCCTTCTCCATCAAGTCGGCGTCATCGAGCACATCGTATTCTCCCTTCACCCAATTGCCGACGCTGATGCGAATGACGTGGGAGACGATGACCGAGGCACCTCGGTCTCGCGCAAAGCGGTGCGTCCAGCGGGCGGCGGCTTTGGCGGTCTCGGAAAGATCAGTAGCCAGGATGATGCTCGAGCCCTTCATGATGCTTCCTCAACGGCGAGTCTGGTTGGGTTATCTTCCCCGCATTTTTACTGCAGCGCGTCCCAAAGGTCAAAGTCGTTGGGAGAACGCCACATCGGACATCATACGAAAAATTAGTTGTAGGCGGTAAATTGTGGTATTCACTGGCAAAATCGCGTTTTGTTCCTGAAGAGACCGCCTCATGCCCCGCTTCGCCTGCATATCCCTCGTCGCGCTGGCACTCGCCGTCTTGGTCGGCAGCGCCGGATGCACGGTGGGATATCGTTACCACCACCTCAACTCGACACTCGCCAATGACACCGGCGCCAGCGCCCAGGTCGACGGCAGCGGGCATACCGTCGAGATGGGGATCGTGCTTGATTTTCGCTACGTGCGCCTGATCTCGGCGTATCTCTTTCCCACCTACGAATTCGACGTCGACGATAACCTCGGCGGCTCGGGATACCACTATTCTCAGCAAGAAACGCGCGGCTTTCGCCTCGACGTGCCGTTGTTGAGCGTCTGGAACGAGGAGGGAGGGCTGGATTATCCGGGCACGATGGTCCACCGCAAGAGCGTCGAGCTGTGGGGCAGCGTCTCCGGCCGCCCCGAGACGATCCCGCTGTGGTGGGCCGACCTGGGCATGGTCTACTACCACCACAACGGTGTGGCCCTGCGCGCCTTCGGTGGTTGGGGCGGGGCGCCCTTCGACGGCAACACCTCCCGGATGGGCGCCGAGCGTACCCAATTCGAATTCTGGGAGACCACCGCCAACGGCTACACTGCCGGCTTCGAGATCACCCTCGCCTCCGGCGAGCACGCCCTGGACTTCGTTAAATTCTTCGTCGAGCAACAAGAAGAGGCCGGCAAGCCACCTCGCTAAAGCACTCCTATTTCGGAAACCGGATAAATTGGCAAAGTCAGGCCAGATGGATGTCGGTTTGGCCGATTGACAGGTAGCAGCGCTACATGGATTGAGGACAAGCCGACAGACGCTGGTCTGACGAAGCCAAGACTCCGGGTTTCGGAGTAGGAGTGGTTGAGAACCCCATTGGAGCCACGGCCGCCGTGCCGTCGAAACGACGCCAGGGACGGCGTCGCTCCATATCAAATGTCGTCTTTTGAGAGCCGCTCGCGGAGCTCGGCAGGGACGCATAGGCGCAGGATTTTGTAGGAGTCGCGCCCCAGCAGATGGACCATGTCGCTGTGGTCTTCGATGGGGGCGACGCTGCCGTCGGGGGCGATGATCGGGATGTGCGCGCCGACGTCGCCATGCTCGGGGTCGTACGGAGTGTACGGCGTGTCATAGGCGCGGTCGGTGAGCACCGCAAACTCCGGGTCCAAGCCCATCTCGCGGGCGAGCTCGTTGGCGCGGTCGAGGGTCCGGGCGATGTCGACGGGGTCGTCGACGTTGAGATCGATCGTCTTGTACAGGTCCCGGTCGAGCAGCCCTTGGCTGAGCCGAGAGAGCACGGGATCGTCGGCCATTCGCCATTGCTTGAGCGAGATCCACACGTCCGTGTCGTCCAGCGAGACGAACTCCTCGGTGGACAGCCGATCGCCGCCCAAAAGCTTGGCCAAATGTTGGCTGGGATTCACCTCGAAGTCGTAGTCCTGCCCGTACAACATCTCGGCACGGGCGAGCACCGCCTCGAGCATCTTCTCGGCCGCGCGCACCGCCTTGTGCAGGTAGACCTGCTTGAACATGTGGAAGCGGGCGAGCAGATAGCCCTCGACGGCCTCGCGCGAGCGGTAGCTGACCGCCAGCCGCCGGCTGGTCCCCGCGGCACGCTCCTGGCCCTCGTAGGTCTCGAGCATCGTCAGGATGCGCTCGAAGTCGTACACCCCGATCTTGACACCGGTGGCCAACCCGTCGCGCAAGATATAGTCGAGCCGGTCGGCGTCGAGTTGGCTGGAGACGATATCGAGCAGGACGTGCTTGTCGGGCGGGAAGTCCCGGCGCGGCCCGAAATAGCTGGCCACGCGCTCGGGAAGCGTCGGGTCGACGTCGGCCAGCACCGCGTAGACCTCGCTATCCGGATCGCGCACCAATTGGGCGCTATAATCCTCGTGGTGGACGCGGGTGACCTTCTCGATGGCGTGGCTAAACGGCCCGTGGCCGATATCGTGCAGCAGCGCCGCGCACATCACCTCCAGTCGCTCCTCGTCGCCAAAGCCATGCTCGAAGGTCGCGAACATCCTGCGCGCCACATGTGCCACCCCCAGGCTATGCACAAACCGGCTGTGCTCGGCGCCGTGATATACCAGATTGGCGAAGCCGAGCTGGCGGATGCGCCTGAGCCGCTGGAAGGTGCGCGTCTGAATCAGTCGGAAGATCACGCGCTCGACGTCGTCGTTGAGGTCGAAGGCGATGATGTTGTGGACCGGGTCGCGGAAGAGTTTGGGTTTCATGGGGGGTCAGGGGTTCAGGGGTCCGGGGGTCCGGGGGTCCAGGGCGCGGATGGCGCGGATTCGCGGATTCGCGGATTCGCGGATGGCGCTGAATAGGGAAATCGGGCCGTGTGGGGTGTGTGGGGCAGATTGGGGCAACGATTCGATGGTTTATGCCGATAACAAGTATAGGGGGCACTTGAGGCCTTCATACCACAACTAACACGGAGAGAACCATGAATCGTGAGCCGAAAATGAGCAAGCGTGGGTCTGGGAGCAAGCGCGGCTATGAGAATAATAAGGCTTGGCCGTCTATGAGATGACGCGGGATTTGCCCGATAATGAACGCTTTGGGCTGGTCTCACAATTGCGTCGCACGGCGGTCTCGGTCCCGTCGAATATTGCCGAGGGCAACACCTCCGGTTCAGACGGGATCTATCTGCGTCACGTTCGGATTGCCCGCGGGTCCGTGGGCGAACTCGAAACCCAGCTTCGCATCGTCGACAACCTGGACCTTCTCGAGCACGGCGTGCCAAAGGCGCTATGGGACGACGTTGGCCATATGGCCAGACTGACCAACGGCCTATGGCGCTACCTACGCGACAAAACATCCCGCCAATAGGCAGATCCGCCGGGCGAGCCGTCAGGCCCGCCCGGCTTCAGCGCCATCCGCGAATCAGCGCCCTCAGCGAATCAGCGAATCAGCGCCTCAGCGAATCAGCGCCTCAGCGCCTCAGCGCCTCAGCGCCTCAGCGAATCAGCGCCTCAGCGAATCAGCGCCTCAGCGAATCAGCGAATCAGCGAATCAGCGAATCAGCGAATCAGCGAATCAGCGAATCAGCGA